>SYAD01000096.1 GCA_005789005.1 Planctomycetia bacterium
CGCCAAGAATTTTGTTGTCGGCCACATCAAGGTCAAGCGCGAAAGGTGTTTTTAAATCGCAGCGTTCAATGCGGATGGAACCGCCTTGCTCGTTCCACACCACGCCTTCAAAGAGCCGACCAATGGAGCGCATCTTGTCCAAGCGGCGAATCACGCTGCGGGCATTGCGCCCAGTTTCATCGTTGTTTTTCTTGAAATGATCAAGCTCCTCAATCACTTGAAGTGGAATCACCACCTCGTGTTCCTCAAACTTGAACAATGCGTTGGGATTGTGCAGCAACACATTCGTGTCAACCACAAAGTGCTTGCGCAGGTCCGCGGCGGAACCCGACCCCACTTGAATTTTTGTTGTAGGCGCACCCACGGAGTCCGCGGATGGCTTGGATTTGTCGGACTTGGTTTCAGACGGCGTCCGCGATGCGGAAGACGAAGAATTCTTCAAGAGGCAAAGTCCCTTCAAAAAAGTGCGCAGCAGAGTGGAAGCACCACAAGTCAATCGACCACCCGATGTACTAGAGTGGATTCGAATTGCCCCTGAGTCAAGTTCGTGTGAACTTTATATTTTAAAAATATGAATTTTCTTGCGCCCCGCAAACCGCCGCGCTTTGCAAGGGCCTCCCCAAGAACGTTCATGCATTGCATTTGATGGCTAGAATACCTGACAAGGAGAACCTATGTCCATTTTAAGATCATCCAATCCGATTCTTGCCGAAGGCCGACTTGAAGAAGCTTTGCGAAGCTCTCCAAATTCACAAGCCACCGTCACAGTTGCTGGAGTTGTAAATAAGACCACGCTTTGCCTCGCGGTGGCCGTTGTGTTTGGCGCGTTGGGCAACGCATTTGTGACGGCCAATCCAAGCTCCGTATTTATGGTGAGCATGGCGTCGTTTGTAGTTTCCTTAGGAGTTGGATTCGCCTTGTTTGGCCGCCCAAGTTGGGCGATATTTCTGGCGCCAATTTATGCGGCGGTGCAAGGATTTTTCATGGGCGCCGTCGGAGTTGTGCTTGACACCATCCTAAAATCAAAGGGCATCGCACTCACGGGTGGCATCGCGCTGCAAGCATTTATCATGACCGCGGGCGTGGCGTTGACTTGCCTCATTCTGTACCGCAGCGGCGCCGTGCGCATCACTCAACGCGGCGCGTTTATTTTGTGGGCGTGCGTGCTTGGAATTGGCGTGACCTATTTGATTTCATTTGTACTCAGTCTGTTTGGCGTGGCCACTCCATTCATCTCGTTGCCAAATCAAACGGGTGGTTCAACGGGTGCTTACATTGGCCTTGCCATCAACGGACTCATTCTGGTGGTGGCGGCGTTTACTTTTATCGCCGACATTCAACAAGTCGATCAGGCCTCTAAAGAAGGCGCACCGGCTAGCAGTGAGTGGTATTTGGCGTATGGCCTGACCGTAAGCTTGGTTTGGATTTATTTTGAGTCGATGAAAATTATTTTCCGACTAGCCATGATCTTTGGTGGCAAGCGCGATTGATTACGAGCGCACGTTCCACATGAAAGTTGATCCATGATTGGTGAACTTGTGCTGGCTATGGATGCCGTGGCGCCACGGCATCTTGCGGCAACGTGGGACAACACCGGCTTGCTTCTTGGCGATCCATCACGTTTGCTTCGGCGTGCCTTGCTCACCATTGACCTGACGGATGACGTGCTTGATGAGGCGATTGCGGCCAAATGCGAGGCGATTATTGCGTATCACCCGCCTATTTTTGAGCCGCTGAAACAACTCACAGCCATGCATGCGCATGAGCAAATCTTGCTGCGTTGCGCGGAGAACAAGATCGCGATCTTGTCGCCGCATACGGCGCTTGACGCAGTGTGTGGCGGCATGACCGATTGGTTGGCGGACTTTATTGGCGATGGTACGCGCGTGGCGTTGGAGCCAGCCACAAATTTAAATTCGCCCGTGCAAGAGGCGCCGAGTGCGCGCGCGTTGAATCAAGCGCGAACACGCGTGCTCGTTGCGGGCAGGCCACAAGTTCATAGCCAAGTTCATGGCCAAGGCCGCGCGCTCACGCTGATCAAGCCGCGGACAACCAACGACATCGCCAAACAACTTCGAACATCTCTGCGACTTTCCGCTGGCGATGTTGCGTATTGCGAATTGCAAAAGTCACGCCGGCATACATGCGTCGCGGTTGTTCCTGGCTCAGGCGCTAGTTTGCTGGCACTGGCAATCGAAGCCGGCTGCACGCTCATGGTCACCGGGGAGGCCAAGCACCACGATGTGCTTCACGCGCGCGAAATGAATTGCGACATGATTTTGCTTGGCCACACAAATTCCGAGCGTGGATTTATGCCGCACTTTGCCAAACAATTGCAACCACATGTGCAGAATGTGCGCTTGTTTGTGAGCAAGCGTGATCGACATCCACTTCACAGCGCATAGAACTAGAACACCCACTCGCCGCGCGGATATTGCGCGCCTAGGTCGCGGCGGGATTTATTTGAGTTGCCCACTGTTGAACGCCAACTAAATGCCGCGCGGTCCTGGCGCGCATGCGTACACTTATTTTGCTTCACTCAATGTTTCACGCGCCAACA
>SYAD01000097.1 GCA_005789005.1 Planctomycetia bacterium
ATTGTGATTGGCCGCGACCATCTTGATTGCGGCAGCGTTGCCAGCCCAAATCGCGAGACAGAAGCCATGCTTGATGGCACCGACGCTGTGAGTGATTGGCCACTGCTGAACTTTGCGGTGAACATTGCAAGCGGCGCAAGTTGGACAAGTTTCCATCACGGCGGCGGAGTTGGAATTGGTTTCAGTCAGCACGCGGGCCAAGTTGTTGTTGCCGACGGCACGCCACTGGCCGCGCAACAACTGGAGCGCGTGCTCACCAACGATCCAATGATGGGCGTGTTTCGCCACGCGGACGCGGGCTATGAACTTGCCAAGGAATGCGCCGTGAAACTTGGCGTGCAAATTCCAATGCAGAGCTGAGAGCGTGGCTCATGCGGCGAACTGAATTACCGTGACTGCAATATTTTTTCGAAAGCGTCTGGAGTAACGGCGTCGCTGAAAATTCTTCCCTGAATCAGTGGGCAACCCATATCCTGCAAAACCTGCAATTGCGCATTTGTTTCAACGCCTTCTGCGGTGCATACCAAATCCATTTCTCGGCTCAACGCCAACACAGTGCTGACAATCGTTCGCGCGGAAGCCTCATGCGGCAACCCTTTCACAAATTGCCGATCAATCTTAATACTGGAAAATGGATACCGCATCAATGTGCTCAGCGACGCGTATCCGGTTCCAAAATCATCCAGCACCAATTTCATTCCATGCTGGACAATCGAATCCAAAACGCGAAGCGCAAGCGCTTCATCTCCAAGCAATGCAGATTCAGTCACTTCGCAGGCAATCATATTGGGCGGTACCTGCGCCTTTTCCAATTGCCTGAGCAGTTGAGGCACAAATTGTTCTTTTTGAATCTGTATGGGCGACACATTCACATGGAAAAGAATGCCTTGTACGTTTGATTTCCATTTGTGAATACACTCAAAGGCCTGCGCAAAAATGGTTTCACCAAGAAGATGAATATTGCCAGTTCGCTCTGCGGCAAGCACAAATTCGGCTGGACCGATCGGACCCAACTCTGGATGCATCCACCGAGCCAACACTTCGGCTGCGACAATCTTGCAACTTGGCAAGGAATATATTGGCTGAATATGAAAGTTGAACGCTTTGGAATTGCTTTCGAGCGCACGCACCATGTCCTGCACAATGCGCTGTTCGCGCCGTCTGTGATTCGCCATCACGCTGTCATGAACGCACATTTGACCTCGCCCTTTGCGTTTGGCTTCGTACATTGCAAAATTGGATTGATTCAAAATGTCCTCCGCAGAATTGCCGTTGATGCCAACGGAAATGCCCGCACTGCAGGCGATATGCAATCCAACCAACGAACCCTCGGCAAATACTTGTGATATGCATTCCCTCAATTTTTCCGATTCAACTTTGGACTGCTCCAAATCAACATTGAGTACAACCACGAACTCATCACCTCCAGACCGAGCGACCAAACTTCCCGCAGGTGATTGTTTTTGAATGCGCTCGCTGATCGCGCGCAACAACTCATCGCCCGCATCATTTCCCCGCGAATCATTCATATCCCCAAAGTAATCAAGATCAAGAAGAATGACAGCAACCGTGGAAGTGGCATTGTCCAAGCGACTTTTTAATTCGCGCATCAACTCGCCACGATTGGCCAAACCAGTCAGGGGATCCTGCGTGGCCAACCGATATCGCTCCTGCTCAAACCGCGCGGCCGCAATTCGGCTTCCAGCCATGGCGGCTATGGCCAAGAAAATATCTCTATGCCACGGCGTGAAAAAATCAAGCTGAGAGTGTTCGCTGTCAATCACGCCAATGACTTTTCCATCATTCAAAATTGGAACAGCAAGTTCTGAAAGTCGCGGTTGATCATCGCAGACATAGCGTGGATCTTTGCGAGTATCAGCGATCATTTCCAACTTGCCGCTAGCGGCCACGCTTCCAACAATGCCTTGTCCAATGCGTAAACGAATCGGGTTCAGAATTTGACGCTCGTGGGGATTCTTTGGTCCATAAGCCGAACATTGCACCAATTCACCATTCTCATGGTCACATAAATAGATTACGCAATCTTCCAAACCAAGTCGCGCTACAGCCAATCGCGCCACGTCCCACAAAATTTCATCCACCCCTTGATGGAAAAGCATCAGTGTGCTGGTGAAATCTTGAAGCACCTTCATATCTTGAAGTTTGTGCTGCAATTCGTTTATGGTTTGACCAAGATGTTCCTGCGATTGAGCAAGTGTTGATTCGGGGGTGGAACTGAATGAGCCCTCGCGAATAATTGGCACTTCTTCTGGGTCCATGAACTTATCAGAATAACAACTTTGTGCGCCTCATCTAGGCGTTACACACTCGCCGCCGCGCGGCGCAATCGATCAAGCACGGCGAACCACAAACCGTCCTGGCCTTGCGGCTCCTCAATGACAATGTGCGTCAGCCCCGAAATTTCCGCCTCGCGCAACTTTGAATACAACATGCGCGCGTACGCGGACGCGTCGGTTTGCATTTGAATGCCAATGTGCGGCGCCGACACGCGCGCGCTATCAAGCGTGAGCACCGCGGCGGGCTCCGTAAGCGTGGCCAGAAAAGATTCCAGCCGATTGGACGGCACCAACATGGTTGGAATTTTTGGCGCGTAGTGAATCAGCCGCGTGCCTGGACTCACGCCCTGGCCAATGCCTTGCGCAACTTCCACCGCGCCCAACACGCGCGCCAGTGACTCCAGCGTGATGGAGCCAGGCCTGCGAATCACAGGCTTTTCGCCTGTTAAATCAAGCACCGTGCTTTCAATGCCAAAGTTGGCGCGGCCGCCTTCAAGCACCAACAAATCTTCTTGCTCCGGAAAATCCGCCATCACATGTTCGGTGGTTGTGGGCGAAATATGTCCCGAGCGATTCGCGCTTGGCGCGCTGATGGGTCCATCAACGGCGTACAACAACGCGCGCGCAACGGGATGCATGGGCGAACGCACGGCGATAGTTTGCAAACCCGCGGTGGCCTCGTCGGGGACATCAATGGCCTTGTTCAAAATCATGGTGAGCGGCCCGGGCCAAAATTTGGCGGCCAACCTGCTGCAACGCAAGTCCCACCCAGACACAAGCGTGCGCGCCTCCACGGCGTCAAGCACGTGCGCGATCAATGGATTGTCCGATGGCCTTCCCTTGATTTCATAAATCAATTTCAAACCGTCCACCGCAAATGTGCTGGCGCCAAGTCCGTATACGGTCTCGGTTGGAAAGGCCACAACGCCGCCACTTTCAATGCGCTCCGCAGCCTCTTCAATGCCCGCGTGATTACTTTGCAATAGTCGTGGCATTTTTGGTGGACCCATCGTTGTCGGGATCAAACACATTCAACTCAATGCGATTCATTTGCAAACCCGTTCCCATGTTCATCCACAGCGACGCGATGGCGTTGTTGTATTCCACCATCGCAAGAATTTCCTGATTCTCCGCGCTGGCCAATTCGTTCTGCCGCTGAAATTTCAAACTGAGAAATTCCGGAGTCAAGCTGGGGATGGTTTGCTCATCCACCATCAAGGCGCGCATATTTTCCGCCTGCGCCAAACGGTACGCGCGCGTTTGTTCAATCAATCGATATTGCGTGTCAATGTTGCGCAGCGAATCTTTCACCAAATACACCACCTGCTGTATCGCGGCGCGGTAGGTGATGACGGCCTTGGAACGCTCCAGTCGCGACCTACGGTAATTGGCTTCTGGACCGCGGTTTCCAATAGGTTGACTGAAATTGGCACCCACCAAATAGCTCATGAAATTGGCCGCGCCAACCTCGCTCCATGCCTGGCTGTAGTCGCCGTTCTGCGTGTCCATTCCTTGAAATTGCAATTGCGCCGTCAAGTTCAGCGAAGGCAATCGACCATTGTCGGCGACCACTTGGCGAATGCTTGCGTCATCAACGCCAAGCAACGCCTGCGTGATGATTGGACTTTGATCAACGCCAGTTCCAATGGCGTCCTTCAATGAAAATGCAAGCGGTTCATCCACCATGAAATCCGTGGGCACAATCATGGTCTCGTCACCAACGGGAAAGTTGGAATCATTCAATAGCACTTTTAATTTATCCACCGTCGCGGTGACTTCCCGCTGCGCGCGAATCACTTGGCTCTTGCGATCCTCCACCTTGGCGACGGCGTCCGCATAGTTGGCAAGCGTTGCGTCAAAGCTGCGGCGCTTGGAAAGCACATCGCGAACTTCGACTCCAACTTTCACAAGCCACTGCGCGGCCACCACGCGCTGACGCGCGAGCACCACTTGCCAATACGCGGCCTCAACATCCCGGCACAACGTGAGCAAGTTGGCGCGCAACTGTTGCAAACTGCGTCGATCATTGTTGCGCGCAATGCGAATACCAGCCATGTTGACATCGCTTCCAAAACCCTGCAAAAGTGGCTGGGTTAGCCCAAGTTGCACGCTGTTGATCCACGCTGGATTCGGCTTGTAGCCACTTTCTGGATACAGCTTGGAGTATTGATTGACCACAGTGGCGCTGAACTGTCCACCAGTTTCCATGGGCGTTTGAATGCCACTGGAAAAATTGAACTGGCGAAATTGATTCATGAAGTCAACGGGAATGGGAATAGATTGCCCTTGAAGATTGATGTCCTGCGCTGGCGCGTTTGAAATATTCGCTTGACTGCTTGCCACAAAAGAAGAATCAAACGCGGCCTGCGCCGCGAGCAACTCCGCTTGCGTTACGCCCTGCTGCAAACGCGCAACTTGGGTTCCAAGATTGTGCTCCACGGAAATTCGAATGGCATCCTTCAAAGATAAATTCACTTCAGGATATGGCTTGCCATACAAGTCGCTGCCAAGCGGCATGCCTGCTCCAGCCTCTGAGATTTGTGGTCCCAATAAATCCAACTGCGCGCGCCGTTTCTGCAACGCGTTGAACACCTCATTCACTTCCCGCGTGACGGGCTTGACTGGATCTTGCGCTGGTGCCTGCGCCAATTCCCGCGCGACAGCTGTATCCATGGCGTGGCGCAATCCCTCGGTTCCATCGGGATCATCCATGGGCGCGGTGCAAGAACACACGCAAACCGCCGCGAGAAGGGCAAATACAAGCGCCTGAAATGACCAACGAAGAATCATGAAGCGTGCACTGTATACAAACCAAAAATGCGTAGAATCCGTTCCATGAAATTGGCTCTACTACTGATCGTTCTCGTTCTTCCCGTTTTCAGTGTTCACGCATTGGCGCAAGCGCCCGCCGCCGCACCAAGCAAGGCGTACACCGGCACCGTGACCGCAGACAATGTCTACATCCGCTGCGGTCCAAGCGCGTCAAGCGCGTACCCATTTGGCAAGTTGGCCATGGGCGACATTCTTGAAGTGGTTGACGAAGGATTTGGTTGGGCCACCGTGCGCACCAATGGTCCAGCATTTCGAAACATATATGGATACGTTCTGGCCAATGACAAGGTTGTGCTTTCACCAGATGGTCAAACTTTAACTGTGAACGCCGAGACCGATGTGCGCGCTCCAAATATTGGCGCCGATGGAAACCCCGACTCGTCATTCAAGGCGATTGGCAAGGCGTCCATTGGAAGCATGCTAAAAGTTGTTGCCACCATGAATGGCGAACGCGAAAAGGTTTACAAAATTGCGGTGCCCGCCAACTGCGTGGGCTATGTGAATTTAAATTTTGTCCGACGCTCCAGCGCTGGTGAGGCCGCCAAGATGGCGCAATCCGTGAGCAACGCTCCAGCGGGCACCGTCGCGGTGATCGAGGAGAAAACTTCACAGACGACTGAGGTCATTCCTGCGACGGCCACCACTCCAGAAAAAATCATCACCGAGGCAACCAAACAGGAAACTGTTGTCACGGAAACCGTGGTTGCAAATCCCAAAGTTGAAGTGGCAAAACCAGCTGTAAAAACAACGGAAGTTGTGGTTGTTGCGCCTCAACCCGCGGTGAAATCGGCGCAAGCTAGCGCCGCAGAAAAGCGACGTCAATCGTTCAATGATCTTGAAGTCATTTGGATCACCGTCAAGGCTGAGCCGCTTGCCTCCAGCGAAGTTGGCGTGCTGAAGGATCGCTACATGATTCTGATGAACGATTCAGAATGCGAAATTGAAATTAAAAATGTTGTTGAGACCCGCGTGAAGCAACTCATCGTTCAAATCGAGGCGCAACAACGCATTCGTCAACTCAAAGAAATGCGAGCCACTCTTGACGCGGACACCGAGCAAGTTCGTGTGCTCAAGTTCGCGCTTGAAGCGCGATCCGACTACACCGTGGTTGGCATTCTCAACGCCAGCAGTATTTATGACGGCAAGCGACTGCCGTTGCTGTATCGCTTGGTTGATCCAGCCGTGGGCCAAACTGTGGCTTATGTCACCACGAAGAACCCCGCGCAACTGGCGACCATGCTTGGAACCTTGGTTGGAATTCGTGGCGAGAAACGTTATGACGAGGCGTTGCGTGTGAGCGTGATTGATCCAACCGCGATCGAGATTCTCACCACACGCAAGAGCGATCCTGTCACCAACAAACAATAATCGTGGAAAAATAAAATTCCTCCCACGATGAACAACCGTTTGCCCATATACTTTGCCCCTCTGGGGTGCTAGCTCAACTGGGAGAGCGCCGCCTTTGCAAGGCGGAGGTTATCGGTTCGATCCCGATGCACTCCATTACACCGTTTGGTTTTGCGCTTGAATCCGCGCAAAACCAGCGGTCATTGCCGCCGCGGTTTCAATGCGAAGCGTGGTTGCCCCAAGTGAAACTCGTATAGCGTGCGCCGATTGCGCGTCGGCAACTTCCGATTCCGTGAATCCGCCCTCTGGACCAATCAAGATCATGCAACTTGGCTGATCGAATTTAATTTGCGCCAACGGCTGTCCATCTGGATGCGCGATGAGCGCGGGAATATTTTGCGCTCGGCAAGATTCAGCGCATGATTTGGGCGTGCGCGCGCTGGCCACTTGGGTTGTCCACGCGCCGCGACTTTGTTTCAGAGCCTCAACAAAAATCCTGAGCGCACGCGCTCCATCAAATCGATCGGCTGGAATCACGCTGCGCTCGCAATCAAGCGGAGTGAATGATGCGACGGCAAGTTGACCCAGCATGTCAAGCATGGTGGCCAATCGATCGCCTTTGGGAATGGCGGCCGCCACATGAATGTCGGGCATCTGGCGTGGCTGGACATGGCAAGAGGAAACTTGCGCGCCAGTTTCACCCGCGGCATTTCGGGTTGGTAATATGCTGGACAGCGCGACGCCGCCGCGGCCATCCACCAATTCAAGCGCGTCCCCCGCTTCAAGGCGTCTGCTTCCCATCGCATGTTTCGCCTCATCTTTGCTGAGCCACGCAATTTCACCAACAGCGGGGAGTTTTTCAACAATGCATCGCGGATTTGCCACGCGCAAAGTGTAGAGATATTTCTAACGGGCGCCGGCGCGATACACATCAAATCGCAGCAATTTCCCTTTGATTGTCCAATCGGGAACGCGGCCGGAAAGTGGCGGCGCAAGGCGCGAACGTTTCACAATCACCCGCTGCGTTGCGGATGCAATGGCCATGTCAAGAAGCGCGTCGGCGTCCAAGTCCGCGCCCACCGTGGCGGCAAGCGCCTGGATTTCCTTGGAAGGTTTCGCCGCGCCGCGCTCGCCACCAAACATTGGATCAAGCAAGATCATGTCAGGCAAAATAAATTCGCGCGCCGTGAACAGCCCCAATGTGAATCCAACTTTCTCGCGCAACGTTGGCAAGCGCTGGTGCGCGCTGGCGTGTTCGATTTGAATGCGCGCCGCCGCGGCGCATAATTGCGCATCGTTCTTAGCCCGCGCCAATTCATCCGCAAGCAACGCGAACACATTCGCGTCGCGCTCCAGCGCCAATACTTCAACGCCAAGAAGGGCCAGCGCGTACGTGTCGTAACCCAAACCAGCGGTTGCGTCGACCGCGGTGCGAATTTCTTTTCCAACCGCGCGGCCCAATGGTTGATTGCGCAGCGAGTTGGCTCCATCCGGAAGACGCAGCGATTTCCAATCGGAGCGAACGCCGGCACCGGGCTTGTCGGAGGATTTGCGCAACTCGCGTCGCCCATGAAAATCTTCAAGAGTCCACGCATGCTGTTGAGGCAAATTTGGCGTCGGCTTCATGGCGCTATTGTGACCAAGAATTCGGGGACGGTTTGGCGGCGTGCGATCATGAGATATATTTCTTCTTTGCCCGTGGATGCGCCGCGAAATGGCTTGCAACACATCCACGCGCGCTTGATTGGGCGCGGAAATAATCAATATTTGCCTGCGTGATCGCCTTGGGTGGATCGGTACACTTGAAATATGAAGCCCACTTCCACAATCGCGGAGCGTTCACTTGCCCCTGTTTTTGGCGGCATTTTGGAGATGATTGGCAACACCCCAATGCTGGAACTGAAGCATTTAGACACGGGTCCTTGCAGGCTCTTTGTGAAGATGGAGAACATGAATCCGGGCGGATCCATTAAAGATCGAATCGCCGTGACCATGATCGAAGATGCGGAGGCCTCTGGCGCACTGAAGCCGGGCGGCACTCTTGTTGAAGCCACCGCCGGCAACACCGGTTTGGCGTTGGCATTGGTCGCGGCGCAAAAGGGATACAAGCTGGTTGTAGTTGTACCCGACAAAATGAGCGACGAAAAAATCAGCCACCTGCGCGCCATGGGCGCCGAGGTGATTCTGACTCGCAGTGATGTGGCCAAGGGCCATCCGGAGTATTACCAAGACATTGCGGCGCGCATTGCCGCTGAGCGGCCCGGACATTTCTATGTGAACCAATTCGCCAATGAGGCCAATCCGCGCGCGCACGAGGAAACCACGGGTCCAGAAATTTGGGAACAAATGGGTGGCGATATCGACGCGTTTGTGTCGGGCGTTGGTTCCGGCGGAACGGTGTCCGGCGTTGGTCGATTTCTTAAATCAAAAAACCCAAAATTGAAAATGATTTTGGCGGATCCCATTGGCTCCATTCTTGAGCCACTCATCAATGAGGGCCGTACGGTTGAGGCGGGCTCATGGTTGGTGGAGGGAATTGGCGAGGACTTTGTGCCCAGCATTCTGGACTTGAAACTGGTCGACAAGGCCTACGCCATCAGCGACGCGCAGGCATTTCACGCCGCGCGAGAATTGCTGAAAAAAGAAGGCGTTTTGGCTGGTTCCAGCGTTGGCACCTTGCTGGCGGCCACGCTTCAATTTTGCCGCGAGCAAACCAAACCGTTGCGCGTGGTCACGCTGATCTGCGACACCGGCGCCAAGTATCTCAGCAAAATGTTTTCCGATCCATGGATGATCGACAATGGATTTATTCAGCGCAAAACATTCGGCGACCTGCGAGATTTAATTTCTAGGCGCCACTTAGATCGCGAGGACTATGTCTTGAGTCCGCAGATGCCAGTGCAACAAGCCATCAAGAGAATGCATATGTATGACGTCAGTCAACTGGCGGTGCTTGACGCGGCGGACCGCGTGGTTGGAATTTTGGATGAAAGCGATGTGCTTCTGGCGCTGGTCAAGGGCGGCAATATTTCTAAATTGCCCGTGAGTGATTTTATGACTAGCCGCTTGGAAACTATTTCGCCAAAGTCCAGCGTGAACGACCTGCACCCAATTTTTCGCGCCGACCGCGTGGCTATTGTCGCCGACGACGACCATTTCTACGGCATCATCACGCGGATTGATTTAATCAATTACCTGCGTAAACAACTTCTGTAAAGCGTGAAAAAACATGGATATGAGCGGCATTTTGACCATCTTTGTTTCGCTGATCGCGCTGATTGATCCGCTGGGCACGGTGGGAATTTTCTTGGCGATCACATGCAACGATTCAACCGCCGTGCGCAAACGCACCGCGTTGCTTGGATGCGTGTATGCATTTTGCATCTTGATTTTGTTCTTAGGATTTGGCGGCTCAATTCTTTCGTTCTTTGGAATAACCGTGTCGGCGGTGCAAGTGGGCGGTGGTTTAATTTTGGCCAAGATTGGACTGGATTTGATTGACGTAAAACTGGAGTCCAAATCAAGTCCCGCGGAGGAACGCGACGCCGTAGTGCGTGAAAGTTCAGCGTTCTTTCCACTGGCCATGCCACTACTGGCTGGACCCGGAGTCATGACCGTGGCCATTGCGTAAAGCATTTACTTTCACGATGGTTGCTGGATCGATCTCCTGTCGGCGGCTCTTGCGATTGCCTTGGCATGTTTCGTCACATGGCTCGAACTTGATCGGGCGCAATGGATTCAAAGAATATTGGGCAAGTCCGGCACCAACGCCATCACGCGCGTCATGGGATTCATTTTGGTGTGTATTGCCGCGCAAATGACCATTGTTGGAATTCAAGGCGTGATTGCAAGCGTGACCAATGCGCCCCCGCATTTGCCGCACAAAGACAGCATTTCCGCAGCCGTTAGCATCTTGCCATGGCTCACCCACATCTCAATTTAGAAAGTCGTTGCGTTCATGGCGGTCAACACCCGGACCCCGTGACAGGCGCTGTCATGCCTGCGATTGCAACCAGCAGCACATTCATTCAAGAAAGTCCTGGCGTCCACAAAGGGTTTGAATATTCACGCAGTCACAACGCCACGCGCTTCGCGTTTGAACGCTCGATCGCCAATTTGGAATCCAGCGGACTGTCAGAAGAACAAGAGCGCACGTGCGGCGGCTTTGCGTTTGCCAGCGGACTTGCGGCCATTAGTACTTGCTTGGAATTGCTGGACACTGGCGACACGCTTGTGAGCATGGACGATGTGTACGGCGGAACCCATCGACTATTTTCAAAAGTGCGTCAACGTAGCGCTGGCCTTGCACCCGTGTATGTTGACCTGACCAACCCCGCGCTCTTTGAGGCGGCGATACAAAAGAAAAAGCCCGGCATGGTGTGGGTTGAAACTCCCACTAATCCAACGCTGAAAGTTGTCGATCTTGCCGCCATCGCCTCCATCGCCAAGAAGCACGGAATTATCAGCGTGTGTGACAACACATTTGCCACTCCCATGTTGCAGCGGCCACTTGAAATGGGTTTTGACATTGTCATGCACTCGGTCACCAAATACTTGGGCGGCCACAGCGACGTGGTGGGCGGAGCGTTGGTGACAAATCGCGCTGATTTGGCTGAAAAACTGCGGTTTTTGCAGAATGCCATTGGCGGCGTCATGGGTCCATTTGACGCCTACTTGGCTCTTCGTGGCGTGAAGACTTTGGCGGTACGAATGCAGCGACATTGCGAAAGCGGCATGCATATCGCGCAGTGGCTCGAGAAGCACCCAAAGGTTGAACGCGTGGTGTATCCAGGCCTGGCATCTCATCCGCAACACGCGGTTGCCAAAAAGCAAATGCAGTTGGCGGGCAAATCCGCGTTTGGTGGCATGATCACAATTTTTATTCGCGGAGGCTTGGCGGAAAGTCGCCGCTTCTTGGAACACGTGCACATGTTCGCCCTTGCTGAAAGTTTAGGCGGCGTGGAAAGTTTGATCGAGCACCCAGCCATCATGACGCACGCCAGCGTTCCCACAGAAAGCAGAAAGGCGCTTGGGA
>SYAD01000098.1 GCA_005789005.1 Planctomycetia bacterium
CATGACAAACTGGATTAAAAACTTCATCAATGACGAGCGTGGCGCCGAGAGCACCGAGTTGGCCGTTTCAGTACTTGTAGTCGCCGGTGGTGCGATTGCTTCAGCTAAGGCTCTTCGAGACAAGGTCCAATCCAAGAATGCCGAAATGATCACAGAGTTCAACACAACTGGCACTGGCAGCACTCCGTAATATTTAGTATGTGTAATTTCCAAACAGCCCCGCTTCCGCGGGGCTGTTTGTGTTTTTACACGGTCAAATTCGAAGAACTACAAACGTACGGCAAAACGTACAGCTTGACCGCTTCAAACTACTTCACCATCACATGTAGAAATTAACGCACCAAACGCGCCCGTCCGGGCATCGCTTGCGTAGTGAGTTCATCTATTACGTCGGTGAATTCTAAAAGAGCTGAACCATGCTCCTCTACAGATCCAAGGATCGCTGTTCCCAAACGTGCTTGGGCATCCAATTCCATCTGAAGCGCCGTATCGGGGGCGTAGCAACGCGACTCAAAAGAAACTATCGCTGAGCCAGTTATTACCCAGGGCACTGTTGCAGCCCGTTGTATAAACCAATACCCAGACCAATCGCCAATTCCGTCCGCGGGCGTTCCTTCCATCACACTACTTTGGCCCACTCTCAACACTGCTGAATTTGCCAATTGAATTGTTGCGTGATCGAGTTGCAAGTTGCAAGTTCCACGAATAAATATCCCTTTCACAAATTGATGCAGACCCGGATCAAGAATCACGGTTCCGCCATTGGCTTGCAGAAACCCATGAACGCCTGGAGCAACATGAGTCACGCCAATATTGTCGTGATCGATTTCTGGAAGTTCCTCTATAGGCACTACAAAAGCAGGCAAATCAATTGCATTCATGGGATCAGCAGGAATCACTTCAGACTCCTGCACAACGCCGTCCACAGCCAACTTGCTCTGTGGATCTATTGTTCCTGGCAGGCGCAACACAGTAAGTTGCATTGATGCGTTGGGCAAAATCTGGCAAGCATTCGCGTTGGTTGATCGCACCGACACACCGCCCTTGGAAACCAACCGGGCCTCATTGTCCAAAGCGATCGCGCTAGATGTTTGCGCATTCAACAGCAGTGAAGTGGTATTGCGCGGAGGGTTGTATACCGCAATGCTCACGCGTTCAAATGCCATGGGCGAGGTTCCAAAGAATCCTCCCAGCACCAAACCAGGTGAACCATTGGGATGATCCGGCGCAAACCGCACGCGCGCTCGAACAGCGGGCCCACCATCTGAGTCAACGGTAAAAACTCGAAGTTCATCGTCCCATTGACCAAATTCAACATCGCCCCCGCCGGCTGGACCGTTTCCAATAGTGACCACGATCGGACCATTTGGTCCCCTATTTCCCGCTGCCGCCGCTTGGGCATCGGCTCGGACATCAGTGCCATTGTCCCTATATCGCGCCGCGGCGGCTAAAGCAACGGCATCCGCGGCAAACTTGGCGCTGGTTACTGAACGAACCGCCAATCCAATTTCCACGCCAAACCACGCCATCATTAAGACAACTGGCAGAAAAATGACCACGGTGGCCGTGGACGCGCCCCGTCTACTGGACCAAATAAGATCAGTTGAATTGCGCATAAATTTCAAGTTCCACGTTGATTTTGCTACACTAGTTAGGATATTTCATACAGTGAGATACTCACAAGGATAATAATATTAATGTCTTCGATATTTCTAAATTTATTATGCTTTGACGTGCCTTTTGTAGGAAATGTGGCACAATCCAAAGACGGACCCTCATTATGGGTCTGGATCTTGCTCATCGCAGCTGGAATCGTGGCAACCATCACTGATCTACGCACTATGCTAATTCCAAATTGGCTCACTTTGCCACTTTTAGTGGCAGGTCTCACTTACAGCGGTATTGTTGCCGGAACACCAGGAGTTGTAGATTCATTAGAGGGTGTCGGGGTGGCTGGAGGTGTATTTCTAGCTGCATATGCTTTCGCCCGTGGCGGCGCTGGGGATGCCAAATTAATGATGGCATTTGGATCATGGCTTGGGCTTCAATGTTCGGCGGTGCTATTGTTAAGCGTGGCGACCGTAGGTTTTTTCGCGGCAATGGGGCTTGTTGTGAAGCGCTGCGGCATCACCCACATTCCAAACGCTATTTTTCATCAAATTATGGTCACCAGAATGGGCTTTTTACGATTTATAAATGGCATCAAGTTAAATCAAGATGAGAATATCATCTACCAAGCAGAACCTCAGCCGCGACCTAAGTTATGGTTTCCATATGCTCCATCCATCTTGCTTGGAACTATTGTCGCATGGTGGTATTGGGAACAATTTGGAGGAGTTTTATGAAATTGAACCGATTCAATCACTCTCGCCGCGGCTCTGAAAGTGCCGAGATGATTATAGCCCTTCCAGTGGTGATTTTAGTGATTTTTGCGGGGTTTGAATATGGCTGGGTCGCCCTTAAATCAATCCAAATGGATCATGCCGCGCGCGTTGGTGCTCGGGTTGCGGCACTGTCTGGCTCAACATCTGCGGACGTGGAAAATAAGATAAATGCATCCCTTTTTAATTCGGGAATTGTGGGGGCAACCCTTATCCTCACTCCGCAAGATCCATCTACGGCACCACTTGGCACCCCTATTACCGTTCTCATTCAGACCGATTATTCAAATGTGCAATTGCTTGGACTTAGCCGCATGATGCCACTGCCAGCCGTTCTGAAAGGGCGAGCCAGCATGGTGAAGGAACCCGAGCCGTAAATCACAGTTTTGGCAAGAACCCCTTGTCAATTCGGGGGCAAAATATTTCATTTCAACTCAGTTTCTGCGTGATTTGTGCCGATAGTCACATGACTATTGAATCAAGACTGAGCTTACGTAACTCCAGCAAATCGCAGAAATGTAACCATGTCCACAACTCGTTTGATCATGATCGGCCTTGTCATGGCGGTGGTTGCTGCCCTGCTAGCTGTATTTGTGCAATTTGTATTTATCGCTGGCGGCAGTTCTGAAGTTCAACGCCCTAGCGAAATAATCGCCACTGCTCAGGAATTCCCCGCGGGGCACAAGTTTGTTGCAAAGGATCTTGTTGCCGTACCGGCCAAAGCAATGGGCAATGGCAAAAAAGGAATTACATCAATGCAATCTCTTGTGGGTCGCACTTTGGTGATGCCCATGAAAAAAGGACAGGCGATCACCGCCGAGGATCTCATTGTGCAAGGATCTGGATCCATGATTGCCAGCCAAATTCCCCCTGGATACCGTGCAATCGTTGTGTCGCTACGCGATCCCGCTCCAGGCGTTGTTCTTTACCCAGGTGCGCTTGTGGACATTCTTGCCACTATGGAAGCGCCGGCAATAGGAAATGCGCAGCGAGAAAAAATCACACGAACAGTTCAAGAACGCATGCGTGTGCTTGCGGTGAATGACGAAATCGTTGGCGGCAAACCAAACGAAACAACTGATCGCAACAACACAAGCCAACGCAAACTTTCTGTAACGCTAGCCGTGACTCCCGAACAAGCTGCGCAAATTGAACTTGCGAGCGCACGCGGCACAATTGGAATTACTTTGCGATCCGATGACGACGCCAATCCAGACTTGGGTCAATATGCCACGGCTACAACAAAGTCGCTCATGGGTATTAAGTCAGATGAAGCCGCGCCAGTCGCCGCAGGTCCCGCGGCAAAGGACACCAAAAAATCCACTGATACCGCGCCAATCGCCGCGCCAACGTATACGGCCTCTGTTTCCAAGCAAACAAAAATGTTGGAGTCCAAGATTGGTCGCATCTTTAACGTGAATCTTCAGGTTGAGGAAATTGAAGGAACCGTGGCGCTGCGTGGCACCATGCCAGACATTGCAACGGCAAACTTAATCCAAGCATTTATGAATGCCTCGGGATTAAAGTGGGTTGATCTCACGCACATCGCTGGCGTGCAACAAGTGCAATTGCGTGTGCGCATTGCCGAGGCAAGTCGATATGCATTGCGCGAGTTGGCATTTGGCGCGGTGGCCGGCGGCAGTTCGTTTTTCGGCGGCTATCAGGCTCCTGGCGGAACCCCATTCCAACCAGTCTCAATTTCGCCGGGCGCTGGCGCGCAACAAACAGCCACTGTCGGTGGCAACGTCGCCACTGAAGCAAGCGGCGTGACCAGTCCAAACTTTGGATTCGATAAGAACGCAGTCACGAGCGCCGTGACTTTGTTTGGAGGCGTTCCAGGCTCTGATTTGGAATTTTATATTCAAGCTCTTTCTGAAAATCGATATGTTCGCTTGCTTGCCGAACCCAACTTGGTTGCCATAAGCGGAGAGCGCGCCACGTTTTTAGTTGGAGGCGCGTTTCCAATTCCGGTTGTGCAAAACTCTGGCGCAAGTAGTTCGGTGACGATTGAATACAAAGAGTTTGGCGTGCGATTGAACTTCCGCCCCGAAGTGCTTGGTCAAGGACGCATCCGTTTGGAAGTGGCTCCAGAAGTCAGTGAGTTAAGCGAGATTGGTTCGCTGAGACAAAACGGATTCACCGTTCCAAGCGTGATTACGCGAAGATCCAGCACCACGGTGGAACTTGGAAGCGGTCAATCTTTCGCCATGGCTGGCTTGCTTCGCACCAAGGAACAGGGACGCGTTTCAAAGGTTCCAATTCTTGGAGATATTCCTGTGCTTGGCGTGCTGTTTCGAAGCGTTCGATATGAAGAGGATCAGACCGAATTGGTGGTGATGGTCACGGCTGAATTGGTGGAACCACTTGACAATGGAACTGTGCGTCCGCTGCCTGGCGATCTGCATGAAGCTCCGAATGATTGGGAATTGTTTATGGAAGGTTCTCTCGCTGGGGCAACCAAAGCTGGCAAGCCGCTAGAGCGATTGAAAGCTCTTGGCTTGGCGGGTCTGCGTGGTCCAGGCGCTTTGCGCAGACCTGACGACGCGCGAGTTTCAGCCGCCGATACATATCCAGCGACCCAAAGCGTTGAGGTTGAACAAAAAGTGCAATCTGAACCGTCAACAACTACTCCGGTTGTGAATGTAATTCCCGCCACGCTTGAGCCCGAACCATCTACAACTATACCAGTTGTCAATGAAATCCCCGCCACGTTTGAGCCGCAGCCATCCGCAACCACGCCGATTGTGAATGAAATTCCCGCCACGCTGGATCCGCAGCCATCCACAACCACGCCAACTGAAAATGAAATTCCCGCCACGCTGGAAACTTTGACTCAAGCCACGGTTCCCAACGAGACCAAGACCCCGTGAGTGACGCGAAGATCGTCAGCCCAATGAACGCCGCGGCGCTTGCCACACTGCGACGCGAACTGCACACGCGCCTTCTTAGCACATTTGATTTTGCCGCCGCGGACCAAATGAACCGCGATCAACTTGTCGCCGAGTGCAGCAAGCGCGTGGGAAAAATGCTGGAGCAGGGAACGCCTATTTCCAACCAAGAACAAGCGTGGCTTGTGCAAGGCGTGTTGGATGACATGTTTGGACTTGGGCCACTTGAGCCGCTGCTCAGCAACGAATCGATCACCGACATTCTTGTTGTGAGTCCAGATCGTGTCTTCGTTGAGCGTCAAGGTCGTTTAGAAAAATGCGATGCGCAATTTCGCGACGAGGCACATCTGATGCATGTGATTCAGCGCTTGGTTCGCAACACGGGCAGACGCATTGATGAACTCAGTCCAATGGTGGACACGCGTCTATCCGATGGTTCGCGCATCAATGCGATTATTCCCCCGCTTGCCGTGGATGGCGCCCAACTCAGCATCCGACGCTTTCCAAAGATCGCGCTTGGATTACATGGACTTGTCAAAATAGGAACGCTCACCAATGCCACCGCGGATTTGCTTCGAGCCATGGTGGCGGGTCGACTGAATGTGATCTTCTCGGGTGGTACGGGCGTTGGAAAAACAACAATGCTCAATGCCGCCTCGGTGGCCATTCCCACCACTGAACGCGTGATCACCATTGAAGATGCCGCGGAACTACGACTCGAGGGCGGCCACATTGTTCGTTTAGAGTCGCGAGCTGCAAATGTGGAGGGCGTTGGCGCCATCGAAACGAGAGAACTTCTTCGCAACGCGCTTCGCATGCGGCCCGACCGCATCATTGTGGGTGAATGTCGCGGCGCAGAAACGTTTGACATGATGCAGGCAATGAACACGGGCCATGAAGGCTCCATGACCACTTTGCACGCCAACAGCGCCAAAG
>SYAD01000099.1 GCA_005789005.1 Planctomycetia bacterium
CGCGTGTCTGGTCCTGGCGGGCAAAATAGAAATCGCCGCGATACCGCGGTATGGATGATCCACACGCCGACTGGCGTGGAGGCGCAAGCCACCGAACGGCGCAGTCAAGCGCAAAATAAACACATGGCCATGAAACGCTTGCGCCGAAGGTTGGCCATTCAATTGCGAGTGGCCACAAGCCGCGATCGCCACAGTGCCTCTGATTTGTGGCGCGCGCGCCGTCAGGGCGACAAGATGTGCGTGAACCCAGATCATGAGGATTACCCCGGTCTTCTTGCCGAAGCGCTTGATGTTGTTGTGGCGCGAAGATTTGATTTGGCCGGCGCGGCTGGAATTCTTGGCATCACCATGAGCCAGTTGAGCCGCTTGATTCACCACGACAAGGCCGCGTTTGCGCGCGTGAATGAAGGCCGCGTTGAAGTTGGCTTGCCGCCGATTCGTAAATAATTGGCGCGCGCCGCAAATATGGATGAAGCCAAGACGCGCTTCATTTTCGCGGGAACATTTCACAGCGCGCTTGAACGAGTTGGCTAAACTGAACGCATGCTTTCTTGCATAGACATACGCGAGTTGGTTCTAGAAGCGCGTGACGACCTCACCCACTTGCGCCGCAAACTTCACCAGAATCCCGAGTCCGCCTTTGAGGAGGTGAATACCGCCGCGTTGATTCGCGCGGAACTCACTCGCCTTGGAATTGCATTTGAAGCGGGATTCGCAGGCGGAACTGGCACCGTTGCCCACATCCCTGGTGGCGCGCAACTTGGCGCGCAACTTAGCGCGCAACTTGGCGCGAACACAAACGCGAAAGCCATAGCCCTGCGCGCCGACATTGACGCCCTGCCAATGCCCGATGAATCCACGACCGCGTGGCGCAGCAACATCGCGGGCCGCGCGCACGCTTGCGGCCATGATGGCCACACGGTGATGTTGCTTGGAGCGGCGCGCGTTTTGCAGCTCATTTCAAAAAAATTTCCGCTGCCAAATCCCGTGACATTTTTATTCCAGCCTGCCGAGGAAACCGGCATGGGCGCCGAGCAAATGATTCAAGATGGCGCGCTTGATGGCTCGCGCATTGGCTGCGCCGTGAAGCGTGTGTATGGATTGCACGCGTGGCCTTCGCTTGAAGTTGGCTGCGTGGCTTCGCGACCCGGTCCCATGCTTGCAAGCGCGCACGCCTTTGAAGTCATGATCAACGGCCGCGGCGGTCACGCGGCTTGGCCGCACCTTGCCGCTGATCCAATTATGGCCGCCGCCGCAATTGTGCAAGCGCTGCAAACAATTGTGTCGCGTGAAATTGATCCGCTTGACGCCGCAGTTGTAACGATCACTGCCATACACGGCGGCGACGCCTTCAATGTGATTCCACCAACAGTCTCCATGCGCGGCACCACGCGAGCGTTAAAAAATTCCGTGCGCGATCATGTGAACGCGCGTGTCGCAAAAATTTGCCATAGCGTTGCCGCGTCGCTTGGCGTCAGCGCCACCGTGGACTTTCTTCCGGGCACTCCCGCCACAAATAATTGTCCAGAAACATTCGCGCGCTTTGAGCGCGTGGCCAAAGCCGCGCTTGGCAACGCGAAAGTTCACCCGCTGCACAACCCCGTCATGGGCGGCGAAGATTTTTCCCATTACGGCGAAGTGGCTCCCGCGTGCTTTTTTGCGCTGGGCCAAAAGCGCCCCAATGAACATTTTCCGCCCCTGCACCATCCCACATTTGATTTCAACGACGACTCCATAACCACTGGCGTTGAAATGTTCTGCCATTTGGCGCTCGATAACGCTTAAATCCCACTTCAATCGGGGCAGTTGACCATCGATCAATCTATATATGGCTCAATACCAACTCATAGCCATGGACTAAAAACAAATTTAGAAGAAATAAAGTAATAAAAATCATCCCATTGCCGTAAAAATCATCGCTCAAGCCATTGATGCCCTTGCAAACTTCGGTTACAGTATTCGACTCACTTTCGCACACCGTTCGAACTACGCCGTGAATAATTTGGTCTGGCTGATCAAATTCGCTTCTTGTTGAAGCACGCTGCGTAGGAGGTAGGATTCAATGGCCAAGAAAATCACAAAAGTTTTTAAGATCATGGCGCCCGGCGGGAAAGCAACTCCTGCGCCGCCACTCGGTCCAGTGCTTGGCGCCAACGGCGTCAATCCCGGACAATTCATCACCAAATTCAATGACATGACGCGCGAGCTCAACGGCCGCGTGGTCGGTTGTATTGTCACCGTCTACGGCGACCGAACATTTGATCTTGAAATCAAATCAAGTCCCGTAAGCGTGATGATTCAAGCCGCGTTGAAAATTGAAAAGGGTTCTGGCACTCCAAACACCGTCAAGGTGGGAAAGATCTCCAAGGCGCAAGTGCGCAAGATCGCCGAAGAAAAGTTGAAGGACTTGAACACACGCAATGTCGAATCCGCGATGCGGGTCGTTGAAGGCACAGCCCGCAGCATGGGCGTGACGGTGGAAGGATAAAATCATGGCAATCGCAACAGCAAAAGTAAAAGTAAAATTACACGGCGGCAAGCGCATGCGCGCGAGCCTTGAAACACGTCCAAAGACCGCGGTTTCCCCTGAGGAAGCCATTTCAGCATTGCGCAAGTTCAAAGCCCCAAAGTTTGACCAAACGGTTAACGTGGTTGTGAATCTTGGCATCGATCCAAAGGCCGCCGATCAAGCGCTTCGCGGTTCCATGAGCATGCCTCACGGAATTGGTCGCACCTCGCGCGTCATTTGTTTCTGCGGTTCCGACAAAGTTGCTGGCGCCAAAGCCGCCGGTGCGGTCGAAGCTGGCTCCGATGATCTTGTTGCAAAGATCGAGCAAGGCTGGATGGAATTTGATGTCGCGGTCGCAAGTCCCGACATGATGAGAATTGTTTCCAAGCTTGGAAAAGTTCTTGGTCCAAAAGGTCTCATGCCAAGTCCAAAGGCTGGAACAGTTGCGGCGGATGTCGCGGCGGCTGTGAAGGAATACGGCGCAGGCAAGCAGGAATATCGCAACGATGACAGCGGCAATGTGCAATGCGTCATTGGCAAGATGAGTTTCAAGGACGATCAACTGATCGACAACTTGAAGCACTTCATCGCGATCATTCACAAGGTCAAGCCCTCAAGTGTGAAGGGTGTGTATCTGAAGAAGTGCGTGGTCGCGGGAAGCATGAGCCCAAGCGTGCAAGTGAACGCATAAGAAAAGAAAGAACACTCCAATGAGCAAAACCATCAAAGAAATGATTGTGAAGGAATATAAGAATCGCTTCCACGGAGCCACCGGCGCCGTATTGGTTGAGATTCGTGGCATGGACGCAAGCATGAACAATGCCATGCGAACCACCCTGCTTGAGAAGCACATCCGTGTCAGCGTTGTGAAAAATACGCTGGCTCGAAAGGCTTTTGAAGGAACCAAGCTTGAAGGCTTGGCCAAATATCTTGTCGGTCCAACAGCGGTGCTCACTGGCGCTGAAAGCGCCGTTGACATTGCGCGCGAAATTGTCGCGTGGGCCAAGGACAAGGAAAGCTTGCAGTTCAAGGGCGCGTGCATTGACGGTGAAATCTTCGAAGGCAAAGTTGGCGTGGAACGACTGAGCAAGTTCCCAACCCGCGTCGAAGCGTTGTCAACTGTGGTCACCTTGTACTTGAGTCCAGCGCGCAAAGTTGTTGGCGCGGTTGTTGGTCCAGGCCGCAAGGCAGTTGGTCTTGTGAAAGAAATTCAACGCAAACTTGAAGCTGGCGAAACCATCGCCGCAAAAGTTTGATGTGTTTGAGTGTGTGTGTTTAAGTTTTGAGTTTTGTTGAAACGTTACTTTAACCCAGTCTTTTTGCCGATTTCTGTCAGGCCCTCTCGGGTCAAACGCCGGATGTTCCGGCGCCTCACAGGAAAGGCGTATAGGAGTTTGAGACATGTCTGATACTAAATCGTTTGAAGCCAAGGTCACCAAAATCGGAGACGAAATCGCATCCCTCACCTTGAAGGAAGCGGTCGATCTTGCCGAGTACATGAAAGATAAGTACGGCATCGAAGCTGCTGCTGGTGGAGGCATGATGATGGCCGCCGCTCCAGTTGCGGGCGCCGCAGCCGC
Organism: Planctomycetia bacterium; assembly: GCA_005789005.1. Classification (GTDB taxonomy): domain Bacteria; phylum Planctomycetota; class Phycisphaerae; order Phycisphaerales; family SM1A02; genus SYAC01. Next base: position 4,090 of record SYAD01000099.1, read on the forward strand.
TACTGAGCAAAGCGAATTTGATGTAATTCTTGACAACAGTGGCGCCAACAAGATCCAAGTGATCAAAGTTGTTCGTGAAGCCACTGGTCTTGGCTTGAAGGAAGCCAAG
>SYAD01000100.1 GCA_005789005.1 Planctomycetia bacterium
GGACGACATCATTCAAAATGATTCCGACCAGATCACTCACAAGTTCATCGATCTCAGTTTCACCGTGGCCCACACGGAATTGCCCGAAGTGAAGATTGCCGTGACCCGGGTTCTCAAAGCCATGGGTTCCGGTTCAATGGAGATTGAAATCGGCCTGGCCAAACTCAGCGTGGTTGGTTCGGGCATGCGCCATCACTCGGGCGTCGCTGGCAGGCTGTTTGAAACCTTGGGTAAAGCCGACATTGCCATTCGTTGCATCATGACAAGCGAGATCAAGATTTCGTGCCTGATCCCGCAGGAGCATGGCAAGAACGCCATCCGTTTGGTTCATGCGGCATTTGGTCTGGAACAGGGCGAGCGTGTCACGATTGAGCGGCAACTTGGCCGCGTTTAACCAAGCGATTTGAGACAGCACGCTCGGCTGAAAGCAACGCCGTTGGTCTGACTGGGTGAAGTGGCAAGCATGGGCCCGGGCAGATTGATTCAATGCAATTTCAGCATGATTGCGCCGCATTTGATTGAGAGCCGTTGGAAGAATGTGATTTAACAGAATACCAATTATGGGCGGATAGGGGTTCAAAGCAGAATTACGCCACTGTGCCCCAACGCACCTGTTAAGTTATCCCAATGCTTCTTAAGAAATTTCGCACTGGTCTACTCGGTCGCTTTGTGAAGTTTGGAATTCTGCCGAGCGTTTTTGTGATTGTTGCCGTGATATTGCTCAACACTTTGTTCAATGTGAACGCAATTCAATTACAAGCCACCGAGCTTTCCAGGAAGATTTGTTTGCGCAGCACCACCGAAATGGAAACGCGCAATATGAAAGCCTTCAGCACTCTTTCCGCCCTCACAGTCGCCCTTGAAAGCGGACTGTATGCCAAGCGCGCCGATACCCTCAAATTTTTGAATGCTCTTGCCGAAAGCAATCCAGAATTTGGAGTGTTTGTGGCATACGAAGCAACCTCTTCGCCGAAATCAAAGCCGCTCACTGGCCCAATTCCTGCCACCGATGCTGGAGTTGATCAAGCCATCAATCCAACCGGACGTTTCGCGCCCCTATTTGAACGTGATGCCGTGGCCGCAGCCCATCCAATTGTGATGTCCACGCTCGCCGATGTGCAAGACAGTTCCTACTACAAATTTTGCAAGCAAGAATTCATCAGCACAAAGGCCCGCAAAGTCAAACTCACTCAACCGCACGTGGTCGACACCAAGCAGATGATCGAGTTCGTTTCGCCTATTGTGATCGACGGTGAGTTTGTTGGAGTTGCCGGACTGACCCGCAATCTTGCATTCATTCGCGATCGCATCAAAGACTTGGCCACTCAAAGCGGTCTGAACATCATGTTGATCACAGGTCAAGACAACTTTATTTGCGCCTCAAGCGGCGACGAATCCGTGAACGAGAAATTGCAGTCAGCCTATTCCGCTTTACAGAACATGCCAGTTGACAAGACTCCGTGGGCCGCGACATTGCGCGATTTTCTTTCACAAACAACTGAAGTGGTCACTGACGCGGTGAATCCAATTACAAATGAATCTGACATTCATGTGATGGGTTTTGTAAACGTTGGTAATTGGAAAGTGGTTGTTGAATTGCCGCGAGCTCTTGTGTGGGAGCAAATTTGGGATGGTTTACGCACAAACATAATTGCCAGCATTCTGGGCATTGCCATCATGGCTGGTTTGATTCTGTACACCGCCATGAAAGTTGTATCTCAAGTGAGCAAAGTCACCACTGGAATTAGCAATACCGCCATTGAAATGGCCACATCAAGCCAACAACAAGAATCAGTCACGCTTTCATTTGGTTCAAGCAGCGTGCAAATTGCGGCGGCGGTTCGGCAAATCACCATCACGGGCTCCGAACTGTTGCGCAATATGGAGAAGATTGCGCTGGCCACCAGCGAGTCGTCGCAGAACGCCTCCGCTGGACGCATTGGCGTGCACGCCATGGGCAGCACCATGGATGGCTTGGCAAGCGCCACCTCAAATGTCGCCGAGCGGCTCTCCATGATTTTTGAAAAGGCCAGCAGCATCAACGCCATCGTTGACACCATCACCAAGGTTTCCGACCAAACGAATTTGCTCAGCGTGAACGCCGCCATTGAGGCGGAAAAAGCTGGCGAAAGTGGCCGCGGGTTCTTGGTTGTCGCCCGTGAAATTCGCCGCCTTGCGGATCAGACCGCGTCGGCAACTCTTGATATTGAGAAGACGGTTCAACAAATGCAAGCCGCGGTGAGCGGCGGCGTGATGGAAATGGATCGTTTCAGCGAACAGGTTCGCCGCGGCGTGATCAATGTCAGCGAGGTGGGCCAAAGATTGACCCAAGTGATTGATCAAGTTGGCAGCGTGGAAAGCAGTTTCGGCCAGGTGACCGAGGGAATGCAAAGCCAAGTGCAAGGCGCTGAACAAATTCGTCAAGCCATGGACGCTCTCACGCTTAACGCGTCGCGCGCTCAAGAAGCCACCAGTGAATTTTCGCGCGCCTCGGTTTCTCTGCGTGAGTCGATCATGGCTCTGCGCAAGGTGATCAGTGGCGATAAACCCGCGTGATTTTTTAAAGCGCTTCAACTTTCACTGCGAATCAAGAGCCCCAACTGCATGAGCAGAGTTGACCCCCTTGTGGGTCGTCTGAATTTCAATCTGCTCAGGTTTGGATTTCAGTCTTCATCTAAATCAGTTTGCTCAATGGGCCGTGAAATTTGATAGCGGCCGTCAATCCAGCGGCCAAGATCCACATCGCGGCAACGCTTGCTGCAGAACGGTTTTGTTTCCCCCAAGAACGCCACTGGCGCTTTGCAAATGGCGCAAGGCCGAGCGCGCATGCTCCAGCCAACTCGTTCAATAAAGTTCGCAGGCGCGTTGATGGTGATGGCTCGATCAGTTGCGCTTATGGCGACCAATGAAACCGTGATGGTGTCCGCGGGCAATTCACTTTCAACTCGCTCGGACCATTCAATGGCGGACACGCAGTCGTGCGCGCCAAGCTCCAAACCACTGTCGCGCAGTTGCTCCGGGTTGCTTAAGCGATACGCGTCCACATGTACAAGATCAATGCGCGCGCCGCGGTAGCGCTGCAACACGATAAATGTTGGACTGCTCACTTGGCGCTCATCGCAACCCAGGCCGCTGGCAAGGCCGCGCGCGAAGCAGGTTTTGCCGGCGCCAAGATCTCCACGCAGCGCGATGGTTTCGCCGCCCACAAGCAGCGTGGCGATCATGGCTGCCACCTCCTCGGTTTGCGCGTGCGACTGGGTTGTGATTTCAAATGAGTTCATGATTTTTACTTGGGGACAGATTGAATTCGCGGGCAACGCAAAGTGTATCCGTGCGCTTCAGGCGTTATGCCAAAGTCCAAGTTGGGATACATCAACCACATGTTGATTGTGCAAGCAAATCATCGCCTGCGCCGTGCTGGTCGGCAACGTTTGCAGCGAACCGATGCGAGTGATGGGTGTGTTGTTTGCACCAATGGTTGATGGCATTTGAACGCCAGCGGCCACCGCGAACAGCAACTCATAATCTTCACCGTCGCCTAAAGCTCCTTTCCACGCATTGGCTTGCGTGTGCGCATTCACGCATGCTGGCGTGCTGGGAAGTTGTTCGGCGATAATCACGGCCTGCAGGGCGCTTGCCTGCGCAAAGCGCGAGCCGTCGCGGGCCAGGCCGTCCGACAAATCCATCATGGCGTGCAAGTTGGCGCCAAGCAGTCGCGCCATCGCATGGGCTTCTTCAAGGCGCGGCGTAAATGTGAAGTGATGTCCCCCACCATCTTTGGCAAGCGAGCCACCAAGCGCGCCGGTGACAAATAGTTGGTCCCCCGCTTGCGCGCCGCCGCGTAAAATTGGTTTCACGCCATCAAGAGGTTGCGCCAATACGGTCACGGAAATTGTGAGCGGACCATTTCCAACATGCACGCACGTGTCGCCGCCAATCAATGGCGCGCCAAAGTGCGCAGCTGTTTGTGAAATGGCGTCCACCAATTCTTGCGCTTGCGCCTGCGTGATGGAGCGCGGCAGAACGCACGCCGCAAGAATTGCCACGGGCCGCGCGGCCATGGCGGCAACATCGCTTATGTTTCGCGTGACGGCTTTGCGGCCAATTTGCGCCATGCTTGCCGAGGGCAAAAAATGTCGCCCTTCAACCAACAAATCTTTGGCGGCAAGCAACTCGCCGCCGCCAACACGAATCAACGCCATGTCGTCGCCGGGACCAACTAGAACATGTGCCGCGCCAGGAACCGTGTCGTAAATGTGCGCAAGCAATACGTCTTCTTGAAATGATTCGCCAGGCTTAAAAATGGAATCACTGTTCATGCGCGCCCCACTTGTAGTTGTCGCAAAGCAGCGAAGGTGGAATCCACGCGCGGCGAATTAGAGTTCATGCGCGCCCCGCTTGCGAGCGCGACTGAACGGGCGCGTGTGCGTGAATAGTTTCTTGCAGAAGTTCTCGCAGCAACATTTCATTACGCGTGGTGGCGCCTTGCTCACGGCGGATCACACCCAGGGCGGCGGCGATCATGCGCTCTCGCGCGGCGGGGTCCACGATCAACTCTTGCAACACGCGCGGCAGCGCTTCACGCGTGACGCACAATAAGCCGCCTGCATCGATCAACTTCTCCGCGGTGTCGGCAAAGTCACCGTAGCGCGGACCAATAATGGTGGCCTTGCCCAGCGCAACGGGCTCCATCATGTCGCTGCCATGCAAGTCGCCAAAGCTTCGGCCAACCACAACCACCGTAGCCAAGGCATACGCCTTTTTTAATTCACCCATGGTGTCTAAAAGAAATCGGTCGCTCCCCCTCTGTCCGTCGGCGCTTCCAATTGGTCTATGCGTACGGCGCACACAACCAGGCATATCCAAAGCGGCCGCGTCAAAGCGCGCCGGCTTGCGTGGGGCGCACAACAGTTGCACTCCATTCGGCACGCACCTGTGTAGCAATGCCTCCTCGCCATCAGCGGTGCTGCCCGCAACCACAAGCGGACGTGTGGGATCAATGCCAAGTTCGCGCGCCAAATTGTTGGCGACATCGCTGGAACTATTCATGGTTTGCGCCGCGTCCCATTTCATTGTTCCTCCCACATGCACTTGATGCGTGGGCACGCCCATGGCAACAAATCGATCGGCGTAGATTTGGGTTTGCGCCGACACAAATCGAAATCGCGCGAAGAGCGGCTTTAAAAACCAGCGCGCCAACTTGTAGCGCCTAAATCCACGGTCGCTGATGCGTCCGTTCACAACGGCAATGGGAATGGAGCGCGCCCCGCAGGCGCGGATGAAATTGGGCCAGGCTTCAAGTTCAACCAGCGCCACAAGATCTGGCCGCACACGATTTAAAAATCGATCCACGGCCATGTTCAGGTCCAGCGGATAGCGAACCACGCTCACACCCGCGGGCGCAACGGCAAGCGCGCGCGCGTAGCCAGTGTCGGTGGTTGCGCTTAGCACCACTTCGCAGTGTTGGCAAAGTTGCTCCACCAAAAGCCGTGCGGCGTTCACTTCACCCATGCTCACGGCGTGAACAAGAATGCGGCCACGCGGGGTTGTTTGGGTTGCGGTTTGTGTCGCTGATTGAGTTATGGGCAAATCCACGCCAAAACCAAAGCGCGCGCGCCAATCCGTGCGCTGTTGCCCAGTGCGAAACAGCCACCAAAGCCACAGCGGACTGGTCAGCAAGGTCGCCACAAAATATGCAGCATCGGTGAAGGCGCGCATGTGCAAGCGATACTACGAAATTCGCGGCAAGCGCGAAGGTGCAAGTTCATTGCTGGCCCAACAAGAACAATGAAACGCACGTCGCATTGTGCGCAGAATTGCAAGCATCATTGAGCAACTTAATCCGGCACGCGGCTGAAATACACAATGCGCGGCTGATCCGATGGACGATTCACATTGGTTCGGTCAACGCACATCACATAGCGCGCGTCATCCAGCACGGCTTCGCGGTCGGTGCCGTTCCATTTACCGTCGATTGGATTCTGCTTCACGGTGCGAACCTTCAAGTACACGGTGAACACGTCGCTGCGCGTGGTGACCAGATTAGAGATGCCCTTGAAGAGCAAATTCTTTTCCTCGCTGTCGCCGTAGCTTGAGTCGTAGGTCAGTACTTGGCGGTCAGCGATCGCAAACGGGCTTGTTGGGTTGTTGATGAAATCAAATTGACGAACGCCTTGACGATCGGTTGAAAGACGCGCGTCGAGTGGGTCAATTTTGGTATCTGTCGCGTTGTTGTCGCGAGCATCCCAACCTTGTGTCGATGTATTGCTATAGGGATCATTTCCAGCGGTGCGAATTGTGAAAGACATTTCCGAGGATTGACGCGCGAGGCCAATCAATTCACCAATGGTTGAAATACCGCGCTGGCTTTGCATGCCCGTGTTGTATGCAACTTTGGGAACAGGTTGTTGACTCAATGGAAGCGTAATTGGCTGGGTCTTGCCGCCAGCATTCGTTACAAGAATTGATTCGCCACGATCAACATAGGTTGGATAAAGAGCGGTATTACCACTTGCAGTAGCCATTGGGTCCCCGGCTTGCGGCGCCCAAACAAGCGTGTCTAAATTTGGATCAAGTTGGTTGCGATAAATTTCTATCGCCAAAGGCGCGCGCACATAACGATTACCGCCAGATGAACCAGGCTCAGGAATTTGAGGTGCGATATCAACGTCTTGCTGAGGAACTCCATCAAATCTGCCCGTGTCCTCGTACACCATCATTGTCATTTGCGGCAAAGCTTTCATGGCTTCCATTGACGCGGTGTTGATGTTCAACAAACCTTTGGTCGGCAAGCCAGAGAAATTACCCGACAAGCTTGGGCTGCGGTCGTATTCCCACTGTGCCAAAATTTGCGGTGTGACAGGTGTTGTGGACGCGGTATTGATTGTGCTGCGAACATCAACAGGCACAAGCGCGCCAACAGGTCTGCCCGAGCTCGACAAAGTATTTCGATCGCTCAGCGTAGTACTTCCGCCTTTTTGAATCTCAGTTACGTTGGCTGTGCTGTTATTTGTCCAATCAAATCGAAGCGCAGCACCCGCGCCGTCAACAGTGAAGCAATCAAATATGCGCATACCCCATGGAACATTGGGCGCATACGGAGTTCGCAGCGCCGAAGTGCCACCAAATTGGTATGGCAAACTTGTTGATCCCCCACCACTAAACGCAACATTGAGCGGATCAACTTGAATGCGATTAATAAACTGTCCTTCACCCACTGGGAAACCAGGCACGCGGTTGCTCATAATTTCCGCAAAGGTGGCCTTGGCTTGACCATCGGACACAGCAACTTTGCGTGCCCCGCTGATCACATTTGGAAATCGTTCGTTTGATCCTGACAGCACATTTATTGCAGGCAATGCAAGATTTGAAACAGGGTCAACAGTTAGATGATTCGTTTTATAAGCGGGCCCCCAAGCAAATACATCGAGTAATTCGCCGATCTGCTCAAAGTCATCGTCCTTCTGCAACATTTGCAAACTGCCCGATTGCGGAACGCGGTCAAGCGTGTTCCACATTCCACGGGCGCGCCAAGGTCTTCCGGTTAATTCACTGCCAGTAGAAAGATCAATCGGTAATGAAAATCCGTCCTGATCCAATAGGCGCGCGCCTTTGTCACCCATATAAACACGGTATTGTCCGTCTGGCATAAATGTTTCTCCAGCCGTGTTTTTCACTGGTTCAGATCCCGCTGGCACCGACCACAGTGGCGTGACAAACTTTGTGTCAGAAAATGAAGTAGAACCCTCTCTGGAATTGCCATAAAAAGCAGTTACTTGGCGGGGTAAAGGACTATTAACGGTTTGTGGGTAATAATTATCACCAGCATTGAACATCACCGTCTGACAATTAAACGAAGTTGGCTTGCGCAACACAAGCGTGGGCCAATTTGCGGGAGCAATA
>SYAD01000101.1 GCA_005789005.1 Planctomycetia bacterium
AAAGAAATGAAGCGCCCCCCATTTGATCCCACATTTGCCCTAGGCGGTTTATTTGACCAACCGACTCCGGATTCGGCGAACCAAATCGCCAAGACCGATCAAGCTCGAACTCCTTTGAAAGTGAGCGAGGCCGCGCAACTGATTGGTGATCAAGTGGCGGCTTTGGGAAAGTTGTGCATTGAAGGCGAAATCAGCGGCTATCGTGGCCCCAACAATAGTGGGCACATCTATTTTTCAATCAAGGACACGCGCGCCGTCCTGCAATGCGTGGTGTGGAAATCAAAAGTTTCGGCGATCAAAATGGCGCTTGCCGAAGGCCTTCAAGTTGTGGTTGAGGGGCGCTTCAACTATTACGCCGAGGGCGGCAGATTGTCCTTCATTGTGGATTCAATCCGCGCCACTGGCCAAGGCGATCTTGACGCAAAGTTTCGACTGCTCTGCGCGGAGTTGAAGGAGCTTGGCTATTTCGAGGAATCGCGCAAGCGAGCTTTGCCCATGTTGCCGCGTGGAATTGCCATTATCACCAGCGCCTCGGGCGCGGCCTTGCAAGATTGCTTGGCCGTTGCTGCGCGAAAGTTTCCATCCGTTCCAATCACGGTGATCGATGTCGTGGTGCAAGGAACCAACGCGGCCGCCGCGGTGTCCAACGCCATCAATGTGGTGGATCTTGCCGCGCGACGATTGCGCATAGATGTGATTCTGGTCACGCGCGGAGGTGGAAGCCGCGAGGATCTTGACGCATTCAATCATCGCCTGATCGCGGACGCCGTTTACGGCTGCTCCACACCAATTGTCGCCGCTATTGGACATGAGTCGGACACGTCCGTCATTGAATTGGTGGCCGACGTGCGCGCCAGCACGCCCACCGCGGCAATGAACCAAATTCTTCCCGACCGCGACGAGTTGAGCCAGCAATTGGACTTTGTCAACTCGTCGCTGCGCCAATCGTTGTTGCAATGTTGCCAATTAAAATCTCGCGCGCTCGCGCAAGTTTCAAGCCGTCCATGCTTGCGTGATCCGGCGCAACTTTTGCTTTTGCCGCGCGCCAAGTTGTCGCATTTGAACAAGGAATTTTGCGCCAAAATGTTGGCGCGCATAGATCGCGCCCGTAGAACCAAGCTGGAACTTTCAAGCCGTTTGGAAACCACTTCGCCAGCCGCAACGCTGGGACGTTCGCAAGCCAAGGCGCACGCCGCGCGCCAACGCCTTGACATGTCAATGAATCAATTCATCACGCAAGCGCGCCGCGACTTGCAAGCCATTGCGGCGCAACTTCAAGCCGTGGGTCCGCAAGGCACATTGGCCCGCGGCTACTCCATCACAAAAACAAGTGACGGCCAACTTTTGCGCAGCGTGGCCAGCACCAAGCCAGGCGAAGTGATTCGCACCATTCTGGTCGACGGCGAACTTCATTCACGAATAGAGAAGGGCGGGTAGATTTCAATCATGGCCAAAACATCCAGTGAAAAAACCAACGACAAAGTAGGCGACCCATCCAGCGCGGACGCGGCGATTTCCAACCTGGGCTACGAGGATGCAATGAAGCAACTTGAGTCCATTGTGGATCAACTTGAAAGCGGCGCGATTTCGTTGGAGGAAAGTTTGAAGGCCTTTGAGCGCGGACGCGCGCTGTCCAATCATTGCCGCGGCATTCTTGACAACGCCACCAAGCGAATTCAAACGCTGACCGCCGACGCGTTGGGCAAGCAGGAGCAGGAATAATCCAAGTTGTTATGAATGGAGTTCTAGAGCGCCTCTGGATTCTCATGCCGCATTTCGTGCAAGGTTTTTTTGTGTTCGCCGCTGGCGCCTGCGTTGGAAGTTTTATCAATCTCATCGCGTGGCGCTTGCCGCGTGGCCAGGGAATTATCCATCCCGAAAGCCGTTGCGGCGCGTGCGGGCGCTCGTTGGCGTGGTTTGAAAATATCCCCGTGTTCTCATGTTTGATTCTGCGTGGACGTTGCCGCACATGCCGCACTAGTTTTGGCTACGAACATGTGGTGGTTGAACTAGCCATGGGCGCGTTGTTCTTCGCCACCTATTTGATGTTGTACGCGGGGCCATGGCGATTTCCAGCCGCGGAGCAAGCATGGTGGTGGACCCGTAACGGACCCATCGCCACCATGCCCGCGCTGATTGCGATTTTAATTTGTTGGTCCACGCTGGCCACCGTATCGCTAATCGACGCGCGCACATTTTATGTTCCAATCCGCATGACCGCTGCCGCCACCGTTGCCGCGTTTGTGTTTTGGAGAATGCAAGCGTTGGTGCCCTCAGTTGCGGATGCATTTGCGCGCGGACGATGGGGCATGGACATTCTGCCCACGCGACTGTGCGTCGCCGCGGTCATGGCCATGTTTGGTTTGCTTGTGTCAAGCGTGTTGATGTGGCGCGGCGTGATCGTGCGCAGCTTTATTGATTACGAACAAGAAATTATTCCGGCGCGCGTGATCCGCGGCGAGATGCTGAAGGAAATATATTTTTTACTTCCCATTATTGGCGCGTTCGCCCTCGGCTTCTGGCTAGGCCAATTTGAAATAATTCAAGAGCGTTGTGAAGGCGCCACATTTGGCGTGTATGGAATCTGCTCGTTTGGATTTCTTGTGGGCGCCGCAATCATTTGGCTCACCCGTATTGTCGCATCGGTGTCGTTTGGCCGCGAGGCCATGGGCTTGGGCGATGTGCACATTCTTGGCGCGGCGGGCGCGGCGCTGGGTTGGAAAATCGCATTGATCACTTTTTTCATGGCGCCTTTCATAGCGCTTCCATGGCTTGCGATTTCCGGCGGGCTGAATCGAATCCGCGGAACCCAATCCCGGGAAATTCCCTACGGACCATACTTGGCCATCGCGTGCGTGGTTTCATTCTTGTGCAATCCATGGATCGAAGCGTTTCTTGCAGCGCTCCTCACTCCAAACACTCAATGAATTAAAGCAATTTCGCAAACATCGCTTGACAAATGAAGTCGTTGCGTTTGCACTGCCACTTCAGAGCAATTCAGAGCTCGTTTCAGCAAGTCACAGGGACCTGTTGGGGGCTCTCAAACATGAAGGATTCCGCAATATGAAAACAACTCGTCTCATTTCCATTCTCGCCCTTGTCGCCGCCACCACGTTGGTTGGCTGCAAGAACAATCAACAAAGTGTTGACGCACTGACAACAGAAAACGAAAGCCTTCGCAAGCAACTCGACGACCGCAACGCGGCTCTGGAATCCGCCGACCGCGAGCGTCTCGCCGCGATTGCCCGCGCGGATGAATCCGACAAGGCCAAGGCTGCCGCTCCTGGTGGCGCGGCGGGTGACAAAAATTTCGCGGGAATTGACGGCGTCACGGCCAGCCAAATCGGAAATGAATTGCATGTCAGCATTGAAGGCGACGTGCTCTTTGATTCCGGCAAGGCGAGTTTGAAAGACAGCTCCAAGAAAAGTCTTGACAAGGTCGCGGCCATCTTGAAGGAGAAGTATCCAGGCAAGTACATCCGCGTGGCTGGTTTCACCGACACCGATCCCATTAAAAAGTCCGCGTTCAAGAACAATTACTATCTTGGTTTCGATCGCGCCTATTCCGTGCGTGAATACATCATCAGCAAAGGTCTTGACGGCAAGGAAATTTCATTGTCAAGCTTTGGTCCTGATGTTCCGTTGAAGACCAAGGCGCAAAGCCGCCGCGTTGAAGTGATCGTGGTCAGCAACTAATTCGCGCGTTTGGAGCATTTCGTTTGATACATAAAAGCGGTTCGATTCAACTGAGTCGGACCGCTTTTTATTTCGCGCCAATCAAACTCGCTTAGAAACTCACGCCCAAGCCTTCTTCTTTGATCTTGCGGATCAGCAATTGCAAATCGCGCATGGTCATTTCCAATCGTCGCGACGCATCGGAAAGATTCTCGAACAATTCTGGATCGCTCATCAAGCGGCCAACCGTTCCCTGGCCATCAGTCGCCTTCTTGGCAAGCGCGCGGATTTCATCCAGCGCCGCCGTCAGTCCCGCGAAAGCTGGCGCCACTTGCTTGAGCAACTCATGCGAATCGCTTTGTAATTGCGCGGAGAGTTTGGTGATGCCATCGGCCGTCGCGGTGGCTTGCGTGATCAATTCGTTGGCTTTCCACACGGCGCTCTTGAAATCGGAGCGCATTTGCTCGTCGCCAAGCCACGCCTGCGCGCCCGCCACAACGCGTTCCACTCCGCTGCCAATGGCGTCTAGGCGATCGTTGATCGTGGAGAACCTCGCCACAAGAATTGTTGGATGCTGCGCATCGATCACACCGTCGCTCTTGACGTAGCTCTTTGGAATTTTCAAATCAATTTTACTTCCGCCACCGATCAAGCCCGCGCTGATGGTTGGAACGACGCCCGTTGGCAATTGCGCCTGCTGCATAATCGCAAGCGTTATGCGCACGGGATTTGGCTCGGTGGGTTCAATGTGAATATGGCTGACTTGTCCCACAACCACGCCTTCAAGCATCACTTGTCCGCCTTCGCGCAATCCCGCCGCGGAGTTGGTTTGCAACGCGATCGGATAGGTCTTTTGAAATAGCCATGTTAATTCACCAAACAACAACAACATGGCGGCAAGGCCAACAAGCCCGATGATGGAGGTGAGCCCAACGGCGAAATCTCTTTGGAAGGATTGCATGGTGCGGACTTTAGATCAAATTCGCCGATGTGGCGAAACTGGCGCGAGGCTTTTGCATGAAAAACCCTCGATGAATGCGGCACATGACCATCACGATTGAATCTCCGCCAATTCCTCAGGGCTGGCTTTGCCTTTGAGAAAGCGCGCCACCACCGGCAATTCTGATTGGCGAACTTGCGCGGGGGTGCCCGCCAATTCAACACGCCCGTCATGCAGCATGATGATTCGATCGGCCACTTGAAAGGCACTGGCTAAATCATGCGTCACCACGATGCTTGTGATGCTGAGTTCGCGCGCCAACTTCATGATGAGCTCGTTGATTACATCGCTGGTGATTGGATCAAGGCCGGTGGTGGGTTCGTCATACAGCACCACCGCGGGTTGCATCACAATGGCGCGCGCCAATGCCACGCGTTTGCGCTGTCCACCAGAAAGCGAAGCGGGCATGACATTGATCTTGTCGTTTAATCCAACCAAGTGCAGCACATGCTCAACCATGGCGCGCGCTTTGGAGCCGCTGGCCACGCCATGTTCGACCAATGGAAACGCGATGTTGTCTTGCACGGTGAGCGAATCAAACAGCGCGCCTTGTTGAAATAAAAATCCAACTTGACGCCTTGGCGTGGTCAATTGCGATTCCGTCAGTTGGTCGATTCGTTGGTCGCCAAACCACACGCTGCCGCTGTCGGGCTTTTCCAAACCCACCAAGTGCCTCAACATCACGCTCTTGCCGCAACCGCTGGGACCCAGCACCACCGTGGTCTTGCCGCGGGGAAATTGCATATCCACGCCTTTCAACACGTGCAGTTCCCCAAATGATTTATGCAGGTTCTGCACGCGGAATGCGTCTGTGCTTGTTGATATCACACCCGCATCATGCCCACAAAATGGCGCATAGCGCAAGGGGGGTAATTTAACCCACGCGCCGCATTGAAATCGTTAGGCTTAAAGCATGTCCCAAGAGAACCGTGACTGGATGAGATCTAGACCCAAGCCACGCATTGCATTGCCACAGTGGTCGGTCACAACATGGATCATCGCAGTTTGCGTCGTTGTGTTTGTGGCGGACGGCTTTCTTGGCAAGACAATTCCTGGTTGGATGTTTGTTGGGTCCACAATGCTCAATGGTCAGCCGTTGCCAGCTGATCAAAACAGCAAAGTAAAGCCCAACGGAATAATCAAACCGATTTCATTGGCGCGCGTTGATCCCACTTTGAATCTCTTGTTGCAAGAGGCATCCAAGCACATCCCATTGAGCAACACGTCCCTCATTGGAGTCGAAGCGCTTCAGAACAACAATCAAATTGTGGGATGGGCATGGTTTCAATCCTCAACGCCACTGCAGGCGTGGCTCCATTTTTCAACCAGCACCGCGTTATGGAGCTCCGATAGTCCACCTGGTCGCGGCTTGGAATTGTGGCGGTTTGTTGGCTTTCAATTTCTGCACGCCAATCTCAGCCATTTGTTGTTCAACATGATGGCGCTGTATTTCTTTGGTCCAATTGTCGAGAGATATTTGGGCGGTAAGCGCTACTTGGCGTTTTATTTAATTTGCGGCATTGCTGGCGGCACCATGTATTTGCTGTTGAACTTTTTGGGTGTTCAATTTCCAAATGCGCACATTCCATTCGTGCTTCCCAACGATCCAACCACGCCGCTTGTTGGCGCGAGCGCCGGAATATTTGGCGTGATCATGGCGGCGGCGTTCTTGGCGCCCACCGCGCAAGTGTTGCTGTTCTTCATCTTGCCCATGCCGCTGCGCACATTGGCGTACGCGCTTGTGGCAATAGCGCTGCTCACAATTTTCTTTGGCTTCAACAATGCCGGTGGCGAAGCGGGGCACTTGGGTGGCGCCATCGCTGGGTACTGGCTCATTCGCCATCCAGATTCGTTGCATGGATTGTTGAACTTGCTTGGCAACGCCGATCCAACCAGTCGCACGCGCAAACTCAAAGCCAGTCGGCGGCGCGATTCCGGTCCGGACGCGGCCACCATCGATCGCATTCTGGACAAAATTCGAAAGGGTGGTTTGCAAGCGTTGAATGAAAGCGAGCGCGAAATTCTGCGCGCCGCCAGCCGCAAGCAACAGTGATTGAACACGTTTCAAATGTCGATTCAATTTTCAATTCTGCAAAAATCCAATGAAAATCACGCGCGATTGGGCGTGATCAAAACCGCGCACGGCGAAATGCAAACGCCCGCGTTCATGCCCGTGGCCACCGCCGCCGCAATGAAGGGACTGACACCAGCGCAGGTTCGCGCCACGGGTTCGCAGTGCATTCTCAACAATACGCTGCACCTTATGTTGCGCCCCGGCGACGATCGCGTCGCGCTTCTTGGCGGCGCGCATAATTTCATGCGTTGGAGCGGTCCCATCTTGACGGACTCCGGTGGCTTTCAAGCCTTTTCAATGGCCGCCATCCGCGACATCGACGACGACGGAGTCACGTTTAAATCTTTTGTTGACGGCGCGCGCGTTCGCGTCACGCCTGAGCGCAGCATTCAAGCGCAAAATAATATTGGCGCCGATATCATCATGGCCTTTGATGATTGTCCGCCAAGCGCAGGCGCAGAAACTTCCATCAAGCGCGTTGAGCAAGCCATTGAGCGAAGCGCGTTGTGGTTGGAGCGTTGCAACAAAGCGCACGCGCGCAAAAGCGATCAAGCGTTGTTTGGAATTGTGCAAGGCGGAACATCTTTGCAGCTTCGCGCGCGCAGTCTTGAACTTACGCAACAAGTTGACTTGCCCGGCTACGCCATTGGCGGCGTGGCTGTCGGGGAAAGCACGCAAGCCATTTGCGACGTGGTGCAATTCACCGCCAGCAAATTGCCAGAGCACAAGCCGCGCTACTTGATGGGCGTGGGGTACGCGCACGACATAGTCATGGCTGTGGCCGCGGGCGTGGACATGTTCGATTGCGTCCTTCCCACTCGCAACGGGCGCAACGGTTTGGTCTTCACCAGGCGGGGGCCAGTTCGGCTGCGCAACGCCATTCATGCGGCTGATTCAGAGCCAATTGAAGCCGATTGTGACTGCGAAACGTGCGCCGGCGGATTTTCCCGCGCCTACCTCAGACACCTGTTTATGGCGGGGGAAATGCTTGGTCCCACCTTGGCCAGCCTGCACAACATTCGTTTCTATCAAAGACTGCTGCTAGACATTCGGCGGGCAATCGGTTGCAATGCGTGGTCTTCGCTGAAAGAGGCGTGGCCGTGTATCGCGGCCAGCCCCCAAGGCCTTGATGGAGATACGCAATGACACATCTGATCGCGTTTGCACAAGCTCAAATTGGTCCTGGTCCATCGCTCGCGGGTCAACCAGCCACGCCCGCGCCAACCATGGTCAACGGTGTCGCCACCACAACGCCAACAGGCGCGCCACCCGCGCCACCAGGCGCCGACATGTTCTGGATCTTGATTCCAGTTCTTGTGATGATGGTTCTCTTCAGCACGCTCAGTGGCCGCAAGCAAAAGAAGGCGCGCGCCAAAATGCTTTCCGAACTTCGCAAGAATGACCGCGTGGTCACCGCGGGCGGAATCATTGGCAGCGTTGTTGAAGTCAAGCCCGATGTTGTTGTGCTGCGTGTTGATGAGGGTCGCGAGACCAAACTCACATTCACCCGTGACGCCATCACAACTATCTTGCAGCCCGCGGCCATTGAAACAGCTGTGGAATCGGCCACCAAGACAAATTTATAATGTCCGCATGAATGTCAATTCTATTTCGTTGAAATAAGTTTTTAAACACAGTTCAATTTTTGGATACATCTCTCAGAGTAATTCTGTGAAAGGGTTTGAATGAATCGGCTCGCTCTTCAAGTAACGTTTATCATTGCTCTCACTGTGGCGCTCATTTGGAGTGTCTGGCCACTCAACAAAACCCTGCGTCTTGGCAGGGATCTTCGCGGTGGCGTGAGTTTGGTGTACGCGGTCAAAATGCCGGCCGACGCGCAACCCGAGTTGGTTCTCAAGCAAGTGATCGAGGTTCTAAAGCAACGAGTCAATCCCACTGGCGTGCTGGATATTTCCTTTGTTCCACAGGGTCGCGACCGAATTGAAGTGATCATGCCTTTGCCTGGCGCCGAGGTTCGACAGAAGCAACTCACATTTCGTCAGGCACTTGCTGACTTGGTGAAACGCAGCGGCATTGATGGGGCAGACTTGGAGCAAAGTCTTGTCGCGGGCACCGCGGCGCAACGATTTGGCGCAAGCGATCCGCTGTTTCAACAAAGATTGACCCAGCTTCAGGCGGCGTTTGATGACGTGAAATCATCCAAGCTTGCTTTGCAAGAAGCAACTCAAAGTGGGGGAGATGTTTCCGCCGCCGAGAACGCGCTTGCAAAAGCTGATCTGTCTTTGGAATCCAAAATGGTTGGGATTGCCGGCAAGGGCATCTCTGAATCTCGCTTGCTTCGTGTGTTGGCGTTGGATAATTCTCCGCGGCCAATTCGCAATGCATCCGGTGACATTGAAATGGAATCCAATGGAACGCCGCGCATGGGTGCAAGTGATCGCGAGCGCGGGTTGCAAGCCATACGCAATGAGTTCGCTGGATCCGCCAAGGATATTGACGCCACGCTGCTGGCGTTCGCCGAGTACGACTCCATTCGAACCAGTCTTGATGATCCCGAGGATTTAAAGCGCTTGTTCCGCGGCGCGGGCGTTCTTGATTTTAGAATTGCCATGAGCAATCGCATGCCAGAAGGCGTGAACCCGGAACAAATGCGCAAGGAATTGGCCGAGCGGGGCCCCATTGGCTCCACCAGTGCGCTTGCCGCTTGGTTTCCAATCAATGATCCCAAGCAGTGGGGCGATACTCCGGCGCAAATCGACGCCTTGCTAAACGACCCAGCTTCATTTTTCGCCGGCCGCGATTTGATCGGCGCTAGCTACGACGGAAAGCCATATGTATTGCTCGCCACATCGGCGGAAAAAATTCTAACCCACACCGGCTCCGGTCATTCATGGAGCTTGGAGAGCGCATCGCGCAGTATCGACGAACTTGGTCGAACCAGCATCGCGTTTCGTCTTGACACAACGGGCGGGCAAGAAATGGGTCGACTCACTGGCCCAAACATTGGCCGCGCCATGGCCATTGTGCTTGATGGTCAGGTCTACACCGCTCCAACTTTGCAAAGCCGCATTGGTGGCAACGGTCAAATCACCGGCAGTTTTGATGAGGATGAAATTAAATATCTCATCCGTGTTCTTTCCTCCGGCGCGCTTGAAGGGCAACTGAGTTCGGAGCCCGTGAGCATGAATGTGCTTGGCCCATCCATCGGCGCGGACAATCTTGAGCGCGGCTTGGCGGCCGTGTTGCTTTCCATTGGCGTGACCGCAGTGGCCATGTTGCTGTATTACTTTGTGGCTGGCTTCATCGCCAACTTGTCGCTGATTGTCAACGCCGCCATTATCTTTGGCGTGATGGCATTCATGGATGCCACATTCACCTTGCCAGGTCTCGCGGGAATTTCCCTAAGCGTGGCCATGGCCGTGGACGCCAACGTGCTTATTTATGAGCGCATTCGCGAGGAAATGATTGACAATAAAGAGAGTCTGCGCAACGCGATCCGTTTGGGATTCGCGCGCGCCTTCTCCGCCATCTTTGACGGAAACATCACCAACTTGATCGTGTGTCTGGTGTTGATCTTGTTCGCGGGAACGGAAGTCAAGGGCTTCGGCGTCACCATGGCCATCGGCGTGTTCGCCACGTTCATCTCTGGTTTGTGGATCACGCGCGTGTTGTTGGCGGTGTGGTCTGGTTGGATGGGTCAGCGCACATTGCCCATGCTTCCGGTTCAATTTCCAGCCGTCGCCCGCGCGCTCAAGCCAAATATTGATTGGATCACATTGCGTCCCATGCTTTTAGGTGGCTCACTTGTTGTGGCGCTTCTAGGCGTGATCATGGTCATGATCCGCGGCGGCGATATTTTTGAAACCGAGTTCCGTGGCGGCGTGTCCATGACAATGACAACCCGGCAAGCCAAAAGTGGCGAAGATGCCGACGCCACTGGGCGCTTGCTTCTTTCACGCGTTGATGTGGAAAATAAAATCCGCGCCTTCGGTTTGTCCAAGGCCAGCGATCCAATTCTTTCCCAATTGGAAAGCGCCAACGTGCTTTCGGTGGGCGAGCAAACCAAGGATTTCCGCGCCAGTTCATTCCAAATCAAGGTTGGCAATCCAACTTCCATCGATGATGAAAGTAAAATCACCTCCTCGGTCACCAACGCCGTAGTGGGGGTGTTGGCCAGCGACTTGGACGCCCGTCTTCCATCCACATTCACAGGCGTGGGCGACGCCTCACATACCAGCCACACATATCCGCTAGAAAAAGACAAGCTCGGCGACAACATCGCGCGGTCTGGTTCGCAAAGTTCCGTTGGCTCTTATAGGGGTGGCGTGGCTGTGGTGATCGACAACATCAATCCACCCATCACCACCGCTGATTTGCAACAGCGTATTGCGCGTCTTCGCAATCAACCTGATTTCTCCGAGATCGCCGGCCGAGACACGCTTGTGGTTGGACTCACGCCAGCAGATTCCGCGCAACCTGACCAAGGTCAAACCAGCGTGGCGGTGTTGGTGTCCGATCCGCAAATTAATTCCCTCAAGGGTTCCATCGACGCGTGGGATAGCAACTTGGCGGCCAAGGAATGGAAATTGGTTTCGGCCGCTGTCTCACAAGGCACAACGCTTGATCAAGTAAGCAGTTTCAGTCCCGCCGTGGCGCAAACCTTGGTGGCCAACGCCACTGTCGCAGTGGTCATGAGTTTGTTCCTCATGCTTGGCTACATCTGGGTGCGATTCGGTTCTTTGCGATTCTCATTCGCCACGGTCTTGGCGGTGCTGTTCAATTTGGCGGTGTGTCTTGGCTTCCTATCCATCAGCCGCGCATTGGGTGATACCACCTTTGGCGCCTCCATACTCATGAGCGATTTCCGAATCGATCTCAACGTTGTGGCGGGCTTGTTGACCATCGTTGGATACTCACTCAACGACACCGTGGTCATCTTGGATCGCATCCGAGAAAACCGCGGCAAGGCAACGTATGTCACTCGCGCTGTTGTCAATCTCAGTATCAATCAAACATTTAGTCGAACTCTTTTAACGGGTGGAAGCACCATCGCAACCGCAATTATTTTGTATTCACTTGGAGGCACAGGCATTCGTCCGTTCGCCGTAACCTTCTTAGTGGGTTTGATTGCAGGAACGTTCTCCAGTATTGCGATTGCGGGCACAATTATCTATCGCAAAAATGAAGATCCCACAGCTCAAGAAATGTCGGAGTCCGATTCACGCGCCAACGCGAAAGTTTTGCCCGCGTAAAACAAATTTCCAGGCCTCACAAACATAAGGAACACAATGAACAAACCTCTCCGCGCATTGCTCGCCGTCATCGTTCTCGCCTTCGCAGCCGCCGGTTTGTATTACGCATGGTTTGCGCCCACCAAACCAGCCTTGGAAAAGTTGGATGTGCGCAAGCAAACTGGTCCGAAAGTTGCTGCCGACGAAGGCAAGCCGCTTGAGGATGTAAAAATCCAATCTACTTTGGCTCCCGCGGCGCCTATTTCCGTGAGCGCATCTTCAGCGCCCAGCGCTCCAAGCTTCGCGCCAACCACCGCGGTTCCATCATCAACACCATCCAACATTCCAGCGGGTTTCGCGCCGGACAACTCACCAATGCAGCCGCTCCCCAGCAATTTGCCGGGATTCACTCCAGCCACGGCTTCGGGTGTGGTTGTGGGCACCGCTGTCGCGGGACAAGCTTCAAACTCCAATGCGGCTTCAGCGCCTACCACAGTTTCATCAACCATCAAAGGCGGCGCTCCGGCCGCGTCACCAGCGGCCAAATCTTCCGGCACGGCGCCAAGTCCCGCCACCATCGCGCCGGTTCCATCCAGCGGCGGCGCTGTTGGAGCAACTTCCAGCGCGGTTGGAAACGTTCAAACTCCAACTTTCACTCCATCCGCTACTCCAACCACATCTCCAAGCGTTGTTCCAAGTTCGTCATCCACAAACTCCGCCACGGGAAAAACTTCCGCGACTGCAACCCCAGCGGCTACCGTTCATGTTGTTGCTGCGGGAGACACATTAAGTTCCATCGCCAAGCAATATTGGGGCACTTCGCAAGGATGGGAAAATATCGTCAAGGCGAATCCTGGTTTGACTCCAACCACTTTGAAGATTGGCGCCAAACTGAATATTCCAGCCAAGGACGCTGTGATTGTCAAAACAACTGCCGCGCCAGCCACAAGCGGAGCAACGGTGGCGGGAGCCGCGCAGGATTATGAAGTTGTTTCGGGCGACACGCTCTCGCAAATTTCCAACAAGGTGTACGGTGATTCCAAGCACTGGAATTTAATTTATGAAGCCAACAAGAAAGTCATTGGCGCAGATCCCGCGGAACTT
Organism: Planctomycetia bacterium; assembly: GCA_005789005.1. Classification (GTDB taxonomy): domain Bacteria; phylum Planctomycetota; class Phycisphaerae; order Phycisphaerales; family SM1A02; genus SYAC01. The sequence goes on from SYAD01000101.1 coordinate 13,046, forward strand.
GTGGTGGGAACCAAATTAACTATTCCGTCAAAGCCACAGGCTGGCGTGAAGCCCGCGCCAGTCACTTCGCCAGCGAAGCCATCATAAAATTATCACGCAGGCGCCGCGGATTCAGTCCACCAATCACAACGCTTGTGATGTGTTTGTGCGCCAACAACCAAGGCAAAGCAATTTTTGGATCCAGCGTGCCGCTGGCAAGTGGTTTTTTCACAAACACGGCTTTGCCTAGTTCATGCGCCAACGGCAGCAATGTCAACATGTCCGTGGCGTCAGGATGAATCTCCAACATCACCGCGTCGATCATCGGATGTTTCAAAGCGATTTCGCCGCCCAAAATAGTTTTTGACGAGAAGCCAACACTTCCAATGATCGATTTATTTTTTAAATCTCCAAGAGCTTCAACGCAACCGCTGTCTTGAATGATGTCCGAGTCGCTTCCATTTGAGTGCACAAACACAGCATCAACAAAGGCGCAATTGAGTTTTGCCAAACTTCGCTCCACGCTGGCGGTTACCGCGGCCGGTGAAAAATCAAAGCTCGAGACTCCGTCCACAAATGTCTCGCCAACTTTTGTGCTGATGAACAACTCGGATCTCAATTGAGTTGGCAAGCTTGCGAACACTTTTCCCAAGCGTTCTTCGCTCAGTCCATATGCTGGTGCCGTATCTATCAATCGCACTCCGTCCTTGATCAGTTTACGCACCAAGGCAATAGCGTCCGTCTCGCTTGGAATATCAAACGCGTTTGGATATTTCGCGCCTTGATTGCGGCCAATCTTGAACGCGCCCCAGCCAATCACCGGCACGGCTCGATGCATTCGAGACGCCATGCGCGTGGGAATATTCAACGCGGTTGGCGCGGGTGTGTTGTTGAAAGTATTCGCGTCAGAATTGTGGTCACTCATACAAGCGCGCTCCAACGCGCGGTTTCCCATGGGCGCGGCGCCAATTCTGGCCGCGGCAGATCCACTGGCAAAGTGATTTGAGGATGTGTGGATGGCTCCATGTCTTGCACAAGTTGGGCGGCGATCTTGGGCGCCAAAACAAGTTTCACCGGCCAAATCGTGGTGATTCGATCCTGCGTGCGGCAGAATCCCGTGGGGGGTCGCTTTCCATCGCCAGTGCGTGGCTCGGCGCGCGTGACGTCGTAACTTGCAAAGCCACACTCTTTCAATGAAACGCCGGGAATACAGCGGCATATTTCGCCCGTGGCGTATTCCAGAAATTCCTGGTCGCCCATGCGTGGCCCGTCCTCGGCGATTTGGCCGCCGACATGCCACACCACATCGTTGACCGCGCTTGCGTGGCTAGCATTTTTCACATCATCTGGCGCGGCGAATACATCGCTGGTCACCGTGATTCTTGTTTTGGCGCCATCAATGCAGTGACCAAACACAAGCGGCAATGCTCCGCGAATCATGGCTTGTCGAAGCGGCCGCTGTTGCATGGACACGTTGGGCGTGTGGGACAATCCCACCATGTCTAGATTGCCAATTCCCGCGCTCAAGATCACATGGCGCGCGCGAACACGCACGCGCCTGGAACTTTCAATCTCAACCTCCACATCGCTTGTCCGCGGCGTGATACTTGTGACATTGCCCTTGAGCATCGCATGCGCATGCGGGGTGGAAAGTTCGCGCAGCAGGGAGCGCGGATCGATCACGGTTTCACCCAACGTCAACACCTCGCCGCCAACGCCATCAAGCCAGCTCGGTCGATCGCCGCTTGCGATAGCTTTTGGCTTGGTCTTGAGCGCGAGTTTGGCGCCCAACATTCCCGCCGCGCCAAGCAAGGTTGATGTCCTCCACAAATAACATTGGCGCGTGAGCACCCGAATGTTGCGCAAGTCCGCATTCGCTCCATCCAACAATTGAATCCATTGATGCGCGGCCTCCGCGGCCTCTTTTGCGTCGTCACCAGCCAGGCCGCCTAGGGAATATTTCACACCCGCGTGCAAAATGCCTTGGCTTGAAGTGGTCTGGCCAAAACCCAAGGAATTATTTTCAACAAGAAGCACAGATGCGCCCGCGCCGCGCAAAGCATGAAGCGCAAAAAGCCCCGCGGCACCGCCGCCAACAATCAAGACATCGATAAGGATTGGCTCACTCATGTAGCAAGTTGAAGATGGATGCTATCCTGATTCCCTCGCACAATCTCACGCCGAAAAATATTATGACAATTCAAGCAGTTCTTATTCCTGGTGATGGTATTGGACCCGAAGTTTCCGCGGCGGTATGCCGCATTTTCGCCGCCGCCAAGGTGGACATTCAGTGGCTGCGCCATGACGCCGGACTTGCCGCGGTGCAGGGCGGTTCCAAAAGCACTTTGCCCGAATCCACGCTTGCCGCCATCCGGGAGCATCGCGTTGCCTTGAAAGGTCCATGCACCACGCCGGTGGGCACTGGTTTCTCCAGCGTGAATGTCGCGTTGCGCAAGACGCTTGGTTTGTATGGAGCGGTCCGCCCCATCCGAAGTTTGGCTGGCGTGACCACGCGCTTTGAGAATGTGGATCTTGTGGTGGTCCGAGAAAATACCGAGGGCTTGTACGCGGGCATTGAAAATGAAATCACGCCCGGCGTTGTCACAAGTTTGAAAGTGGCCACCGAATTGGCCAGCCGCCGCATAGCAGAGTTCGCCTTTCGATATGCCAACGACCGCGGGCGCAAGAAGATCTCAGTGTTCCACAAAGCCAACATCATGAAGATGAGCGATGGCTTGTTCATTCGATGCGCCAAAGAAGTTTCGCAGAATTGGCTGGGCAAGATCCACTACGAGGAATTGATCATCGACGCAGCGTGCATGCGCCTGGTGCAGGATCCGACGCGCTTTGACGTGATCTTGATGGAGAATTTATACGGCGACATCGTCAGCGATCTTGCCGCGGGTTTGATCGGCGGCTTGGGCGTGGCGCCTGGCGCCAACTTTGGCAATGAGTACGCGGTCTTTGAGGCGGTGCACGGATCCGCCCCCGACATCGCTGGCAAAGGCATCGCGAATCCTCTGAGTTTGTTGATGAGCGGAGTGATGATGCTGAATCATTTGGCCGTGACCCGCGATCTTCCCAAACTTAAAATCATCGGCGATCACATTCGTTCCGCTTACGACCGCGCGTTGCAAGATGGCGAAAAAACTGGCGACATTGGCGGAAAATTATCCACCGAACAATTCGTCGACGCGGTGATCAAGC
>SYAD01000102.1 GCA_005789005.1 Planctomycetia bacterium
GAAAGCGCTTGGTTGGGAGCCCAAAGTTTCTTTGGACGAAGGTTTGCGCCGAACTATTGACTGGTTCCGCACCATCGATTTGACGGATTACCGCCCGCCAACTCCAAATTTTGTATCGTAAAATACGGTTTCAGCGCAGTTTGTGAAAAATCTACATGGACGGCATAAAATGCTGTCACACTCCACTTTGTTCTGCGTTTGTTAGGTGGGACCGAAGAAAAAAGGCAGTGTTTCCTGAAATGCGGCAAATCAAGGGTAGAGTTCATACAAGAATTCAACCCTAAAAATTACCGAACAAAGGGTTGACTAGCCGATTGGAATCGGATACCTAATAGATACCGAACAAATGATTTGGCATTGGAGCCAAGTCAAATGCAAGGAAAAACAAAGTTCGGACAGTTTCAAGCCTGTTTCTATAAGAAACAACAACCAAGGAAGGTTACTTACAAATGGTCGCAGCAACAGATTCAAAAGGTGGCGTAGTCAACGGAGCAGTCAATGCAAGCAAGGATGTCAAAGGTGATGCGCGGGCAACTGCGACAGCGCCAACTTCTGGAAATTCCAGAATTTCATTGGGAAGTTCAACTTCCGCAGTGGCAACGGGCGCTGTGTCAGCTACAAATCAATCAGTGGCGAAACCAGCGACGGCGTCTGGCGCAACAAACGCAACTGAAAGGTCAAACATGTCCAAGCCAGAAATTAAATTAGACAAGGCGCCAACCGCCAAGGAAACCGCCAAGGAATCCGTGGAGCAAAAAGCGAAGTTGAAAGCCATCGAGCAAGCCATGGGACAAATTGAGAAGGCCTACGGCAAGGGCAGCATCATGCGTCTTGATGGCGATTTGCCGGAACCAATTCAAGGTATTTCCACTGGCGCGCTGAGTTTGGATCTTGCGCTGGGTGGTCGTGGTTTGCCGCGCGGTCGCGTGGTTGAAATCTTTGGTCCAGAATCAAGCGGTAAAACAACGTTGGCGCTCACGGCAATCGCCAACACGCAACGTGAAGGTGGCGTTGCCGCGTTCATCGACGCGGAGCATGCGCTCGATCCATCTTGGGCCAAGCGTTTGGGCGTGAACCTGGATGAAATTTTAGTTTCGCAGCCAGACACTGGCGAGCAGGCGCTTGAAATTTGCGAGATGTTGGTTCGCTCCAACGCCGTCAACATGGTGGTCATCGATTCGGTGGCTGCGTTAATTCCGCGCGCTGAAATCGAAGGTGAAATGGGCGATAGCCACATGGGTTTGCAGGCGCGCCTTATGAGCCAAGCGTTGCGCAAGTTGACAGGCGCCATCGCCAAGAGCGATTGCGTTGTGGTGTTTATCAATCAGTTGCGTGAGAAAATCGGCGTTATGTTTGGTAGCCCAGAAACAACCACGGGCGGTCGCGCGCTCAAGTTCTACGCCACGGTGCGCATTGATATTCGCCGCATTGGCCAGATCAAAGAGGGCGACCGAATTGTGGGCAATCGCATCAAGACCAAAGTGGTCAAGATCAAGATCGCGCCGCCGTTCCGCGAGGCGGAATTCGACATCATGTTCGATGAGGGAATTTCAACATCGGGCGATGTCCTAGACATGGCCACCGCGGATGAAGTGGTGGATAAGAGCGGTTCCTGGTTCAGCTACGGAGCCACGCGACTCGGTCAAGGCCGTGAAGGCGCCAAGTTGTTCTTGCGCCAAAATCCGGCGTTGCTCGATGAGATTCGCAAGGCCGTCATGGTCAAGCGTTTGGCCAATCCAAATGGAATTCCAACCAAGCTCAAGGATGAGTCCGACGACGAGTAAGTTCTGAAAGAAAGATTCCCGTGTTGGACGGTTCTCGACGGAGCCGCTCAGCTCGGAAAAATTCTTTCAACACCAAGAAGTTCAATGAAGTCCGACATGGGTCGGACTTTTTATTTTTTGTGCGCTTCATGAACGCAAAAAATATTGAATGCGTCTTCTCGCATTTCAGATTTTTTCTAAAGTACGATTTAAGAACGAATATATTTCAACGCTTGCGCGCGAAGTGGGCGTCCATTATTTTTCCAGCGATCGCAACGCCAGATATTGCGTGGTGACATATTCCATCAAGCCCCAAGCGCCGCCTTCGCGGCCATATCCGCTGTATTTCACGCCGCCAAAGGGCGCGCGTGCGTTGCTGGGCGCGGCTTCATTCACCCCAATCACGCCGCACTGCAATTGTTGGGCCACACTGCGTGTAACTGCATCCGATCCGCCAAACACATAGCCCGCCAATCCAAACGGACTTGAATTTGCAATTTCTATTGCTTCCTTCGCGGAAGTCACGCTCATGATTGGAATCACCGGACCAAATGTCTCCTGCGTGAAGCACAACATGCTTGGATCGCAATTGGCAATCACAGTGGGCTCAAAGAAACGGTCGGGACGGTTTGGAATAATTTTAGTACGTCCGCCGCACACCAATTGTCCGCCGCGTTTAAGCGCGTCGGCAACATGCGCGCGTACTTTTTCAACCGCCTCATCGTGGATCAGCGGACCAATTTGACAGCCCGACTCCATGCCCGGCGCAATATTCAACTGCGCCGCGGCAATAGCCACACGCGCGGCAAATTCGCTGGCGATGGATTCATGCACAAGAAATCTATTGGGGCAAATGCACGTTTGCCCAGCGTTGCGAAACTTGGATTGCACCGCGCCTTTGACCGCCAATTCAATATCGGCGTCTTGTAAAACAATAAACGCGGCGTGTCCCCCAAGCTCCATGGAGCAGCGCACGATTTCCTGCGCGCACTGGCGCAAAAGTAAGCGGCCGGTCTCCGTGCTTCCGGTGAAACTGAGTTTGCGCACGCGGCCATCCATAAGCCAAGTTGTTGCGATTGCCTTCGCGTCGCCGCTCAACACATGCAAACACTTGGGCGGTAGACCGCATTCCAAAAGAATTTCCGCAAGCGCGAAAGCCGAAAGCGGAGTCTCTTCCGCAGGCTTGGCAAGTTGCGCGCAACCCGCGGCAAGCGCCGGGGCCACCTTGCGCGCCAACATAGCTAGCGGAAAATTCCACGGGGTGATCGCCGCGCACACGCCAACGGCTCGGTGCCTGACAACGCCGCGCACGCCTGGTCGTTCAAGGGCAACATCCATCTCATTCAGCGCTTGAATTTCTTGCGCGGCACCGGAAAAATAATCCGCGCTGTACTGCACCTCGCTGGCGGCTTCCGCAAGCGGCTTGCCACACTCTTGCGTGATGATGCGCGCGAGCGAATCTTTTCTTGCAACCAGCATCGCGGCGGTTGCCCGCAACACATCGGCGCGCCGCGTGATTGGCGTGGCTTCCCACTCGGGTTGAAATTCAAATGCGCAGTTCAGCGCGCTCAAAGCCTCGCTTGCGCCACACATGGGCACGCGCGCGATCACCTCGCCGCTGGCTGGATCGGCCACTTCAATTGCGCCGCCAGAACCAATATCCGTCCATCGACCAGCGATCAAATTGCGTGTTTGCATTGTCCCCAAAGCGTACACTTACGAAAGAGGTACACCATGGCCAAAGCAATTGTTGATCCCAATGAACTCCGCCGATTCGCCGCCGACTTGAAGAAATTTAACAACGACGTGCAAACCCAAATGACGCGCGTTGGCGCATCGCTTGGCGGCTTGCAGCAAACTTGGCGCGACCAAGAGCAGGTGAAATTCTCGGAGGAGTTTGAGCAAACCATGCGCGCGTTGCAGAAATTTGTCAAAGCCTGCGACACGCACATTCCATTTCTTGTCCGCAAGGCCGAGCGCATCGAGGAATATCTCAACCAGCGTTGATGCGTTTGCAGGCGCAACCACACTATGGATCCGCAGCAAGTCAATATTCAATCGGTCGAGGTGTTGGAGCGAACGCGCGCCGCGTTTATTCGCTGCCGCGAGGAGTTGGGGCTTGCAATCGCCGAAGCCGACAGCGAAGTTGACCGACTTGTGATGTGGCTGCAAAACGATCGAGTGATGTATTGGCGCGGGCGCATCAATCGTCTTCGCGAAGACTTGAACAACGCCCGCAGCGCGCTCTTTCGCAAAGAGACGGTGACCAGCAGCAAAGATTCAAAGCCCAGCACTGTGGATGAGCGCAAGATATTGGCGCGGGTGAAGGCAATGCTTGAGGACGCGGAGCGGCGGGCCGCGCGTACAAAATCATGGGCGCAACATTTTCCGCGCGAGCAGGCGTTGTTCAAGGGCGCCACCGCGATGATCGCTTCCATGCATGAGCGTGAACTTCCCGCGGCAATCGTGGCGCTTGGACGAATGGTTGTGGCCATAGAGCGGTATGTCCGCGACGAGCCCGTGGATGTCTCCAAGATGTTCGAAGTGGAACTTGCAGCGGCCACGCAAGGCGCAAACATGAAACGCGCCGTTGATTGCGCGTCTTCGGATGATTCCAGTCAAGATTTGTCCGCTCAAAGCAAGCAGGAGCCGCTGCCATGAGTGTGGAAGGTGGTCGTCAACGACTGTACGGAGCGCTGAAGGAATTCCGCATGAAATGGGCTGAATCCGAGAGCCAATGGAAAGATCCCGCCTCCCAAATGCTGGCCCAAAAGTATGTCCAGCCACTTGAAGATGGCGGCAAGGCCGCGATTCAAGCCATGGAAGCCATGCGCGATTTGATCACTAAAATTCGCGGCGAGTGCAATGATCCAAATTCCATTCAGTGACCGCATTCGCAAACTCAAACCATTCCACTTGTACGATAGATCTCAGTGACCAACTTGCCCACGGACTTTGAAAATCTTGATCCACTTGCGCAGTGCGCGCAGCGTTGGAAAGCGTTCAGCCAAGCATGTCAAACGCATGAGCAGGAGCTTGACGCCGCTGTAAAGGAAATCTTAGCGGTGCGGCAGGCGGAAATGTCGCGCCATCAACTTCGGGTGAATCAGATTGATGCGCAATACCAAACGAGTGTAAGTGAATGCGATCACGCTTATCAACAGCAATCCAACGCCACCGAAAACAGGGCGGCTCTGGATCTGAAGAACATCAAAGATCACGCGCGTGTGGAAGCCGAGGAGATTCAAAATAAATTCAAGGACGATCTGCACGCCAACAAGCAGCACTTGGAGGAGGCTATTTGGCTGGCGGAAAGTGTTTTGGAGACAGGCGAGGCCGCGCCCAAATTGGAATTTGAGGAAACCCACAGCCGGCTCGTTCACTTTCAAGCCACGCTGAACCAGTCCATTGCGGCGGCGGTGTTTCAACTGAAGCGCTATCGCCAATCGGAACCGCCCGCGCCACCCATGAATGCCAATCTTGCGCCCAAATCCTGCGAGGGAATATTGGCCACGCAAGCCGCAATAGCCATGGACGCGCTGGAGCGATTTCGCAAGTTGAAACTGCCTGGTTTGTTTCGCGGTCCAATTCTGTTGGTGCCATCGATTTTAATCACGGGCACATTCGCTCTCGCCACAGCGCTTGCTGGCGGACGCGGAATGGTATTGGCCGTGTCCGCCTCCGCCGGAATATTTGTGAGCGCAGTTGGAATATGCGTGCTGTGGTTCATGGCGCGCAAGCAAGTGCGCCACGCGTGGATTTCAATTGCCAATGCGCGGCAAGTGGGGGCGGCCGCCTTTGAGATGGCCATGAAGTTGGCGCATGAGCATCGAATTTCAGCCGCAGCGTCAGCGGTGGCCACCCGCGACCGAGAAGTGAAATCCGCCAAGGAAAAATGGACGCCCATCATTGAAAATATGCAGGGGAGAAGTCGCACGCTGGTAGAGGAGATCAAGCTGGAGCGCAAGAAAAAACTCGCCGCGGTTGAGGAAAGTAAAAATAAAATACTTGAGCAAGCAACCAAGTCCGTGGAAGCGACCCGCAAGAAGTTGCTCTTGGAAATGGAAACCCAGCTCGACCAGGAAAAAACTCAGACCAATGAAATTCGCGCGAAGTGCGACGCATTGGAGAAGTCGCGCGCCGTTACTCGTTGCAATACATGGCTGAGTGCGCGCGATGAATTTTCCACATGGGCCAACGACATGCAGCAAAGCGCGAAGGTGTTGATGCCCGAGTGGCAAGCGGCCATGGATGCTCCGTCTCTGCAAAGCATGTCGCAAGCCATGGCGTTTGGCTGGTTCAAACTTGATGTGTCCACCATCGCCAATGGAATGCCAACCGAGCCGCAATGCCAATGGGCGGATTCCAGCAAGACGGCGCCTGCTTGGAATATTCCCGCGTTGCGTCCGCTACCAAATCTTCCATCGCTGTTGGTGGAGGCGCCCTTGCAAGGCCGCGAAAAAGCCATCGAACTTCTTCAAAGCGCCACGCTTCGCTTGCTCACGCAGATTCCGCCAGGCAAGGTGCGTTTCTATTTCTTCGATCCTGTTGGCCTTGGTCAAAGTTTCGCGGGCTTCATGCATCTCGCCGATGAAATGGAGTCGCTTGTCAGCGAGCGCATCTGGAGCGAGCCGCGCCACATTGAGCAAAAGTTGACGGATCTCACGGAATATGTGGAGACGGTGATTCAGAAATTTCTGCGCGATGAATTCGCCACGATCGCGCAATTTAATCAGCAAGCGGGCGAGTTGGCGGAACCGCTGCGAGTGATCGTATTCGCCGATTTTCCAGCGGGGCTCACGGAGGCGGGCAGCAAACGTTTCGCGAGCTTGCTTCAATCGGGGGCACGATGCGGCGTTCACTTTTTGTTGTTGCGCGATCCAGCGCAGCCGCTTCCTGAATTGATCAAGGAGGAAGAATTGCTCCAGCGATGCGCGCGCCTGCGTTGGCGTGAAGATCGATTTGTCGTGGACGCCCCCGGTCTAGACGATGTTCCATTCACGCCCGTGAAGATGCCAACGGCGACGATGTTGCAAACCATGTTGAAAAAAATTGGACGCGAGGCCAAGGCTGGCTCCAAAGTGGAGGTGCCATTTCAAGCCATCGAGCCCAAGCCTGAGCAACGATGGACCAGTTCAAGCGCCAAGATTTTGCGCGTGCCTGTTGGGCGCAGCGGCGCCAACAAATTGCAATCCATTGAAATTGGCGAGGGAACCCGCCAGCACGTGTTGCTTGCCGGCAAAACCGGCTCGGGTAAAAGCACTTTGCTGCACGCGCTGATCACCAATGTTTCGCTTTGGTATTCGCCCGATGAAGTTGAGTTGTGGCTGATTGATTTCAAGAAGGGCGTTGAGTTCAAGGCGTACGCGACCCACGGACTTCCCCATGCGCGCGCGGTTGCGGTGGAGAGCGACCGCGAATTCGGTCTGAGCGTGTTGCAGGGACTCGACGCGGAGTTGAAGCGTCGCGGCGATTTGTTTCGCTTGGCCGGCGTGCAAGATTTGGCCGCGTGGCGATTGCTGGGCAAGAAAGAATCCATGCCGCGCACGCTCTTGATCGTGGACGAGTTTCAAGAATTGTTCGTGGAAGAGGATAAGGTCGCGCAGGATTCATCGCTGTTGCTGGATCGATTGGTGCGCCAAGGCCGCGCGTTCGGCATGCATGTGATCCTGGGTTCGCAAACTTTGGGTGGAACGTACGCGCTTCCGCGCACCACCATGGGACAAATGGGAATTCGCATCGCGCTGCAATGCAACGAGGCCGACGCCGCCATGATCTTGTCCGACGACAACACCGCGGCACGGTTGCTGTCGCGTCCGGGCGAGGCGATCTACAACGACGCCGGCGGTTTGATCGAGGGCAACAGTCCATTTCAAGTTGTCTGGCTCACGGATGCGCAGCGCGACGAACGTGTTCGAGCGCTCGCCGAGTCCGCGCGCGCCAAGGGCGTTGCCGATCGCAAGATGATTGTCTTTGACGGAACCGCGGCCGCTCGCATTGAGCGTTGCGAACCTCTGCAAGAGCTGATCGCCAATCCGCCCACGACGGGCGTGCCCGCGCTGCAAATATTTGTCGGGGATCCAGTCGCCATCCGCAACGTCAGCGTCATCACTCTGCGGCGCCAGTCGGGCGCAAACGTCATTGTGATTGGCCAGCGCGAGGAGGTTGCCGCGGGGCTAAGCGTGGCGGCTCTTGTGAGTTTCGCCGCGGTCACGCGCAAGATTTCTGGCCGCGTGGTTTTACTCGACGGCACCACGCCGGATTCGCTCACGGCTGGAGTGTTGCAAGCCACTATTGAAAATCTCAAACTCAACGCCGATGTTCCAAATTATCGCGACAGTGACGCTGCGGTTCTGCAGCTGGGCGAGGAAGTGGCGCGGCGCATCGCCGAAGGCCGGCAAGATCAACCACCAATATTGCTCATGATCCATGGCCTGCAACGCTTCCGCACGTTGCGCAAAGACGAGGACGATTTCTCCATGTCCAGCGACGGCCCACCCAAACCAGACAAGGTGCTGGGCGCCATTCTTCGAGATGGTCCTGGCGTTGGCGTGCATGTGTTCGCATGGGCTGACACGGCCCCAAGTTTGCAGCGTTGCATTGATCGCAACGCGCTGCGTGAATTTGATTTCCGCGTGCTCATGCAGATGAGCGCCAATGATTCCAGTTATTTAATGGACACGCCAACAGCCTCGCGCTTGGGAGCGGACCGCGCGTTGATCTTCAGCGAGGAAAAAGGCGCGACCGAACGCTTTCGTCCTTTTGAAATCGCAAGCGAGCAAGTTCTTGCAGCTTTGTTCCATTGATTTTTTGTGGGTGCAACGCAACACGTCCGTAGGCGCGCGGCGTGCGTGAGCAACATTTTTGGATTTCAATTCCACTGCGCGTGCTGCGCGTGCTGCGCGTGCTGCGCGTGCGAAAGCAAACCGCGTGGTCACTTATCTATTTCTGATTCACCGCAGCCGCGGTGCGCGAGCGAAGTTGCGCCACGCACTTGCAAACAATCGCCGCGGCTTGGATTATTTCTTCTTGCGTTGTGAATCTGGACAAACTGAATCGCACGCTGCCGTGGGCCAGCGTGGGTGGCACGCCCATGGCGAGCAATACCGGCGACGGATCGAGCGAACCCGAACTGCACGCCGCACCCGCGCTTGCAAATACGCCTTGATCGGAAAGCGAAAGTAAAATTGCCTCCGCCTCAAGTTTGGAAAATCCAATATTGCTGGTGTTCCATAGTCGCTGCGCCGCAAGTCCATTGATCACGGCGTCTGGAATAGATGCTTGCACCAACTTCTCAAATTCATCTCGCAAAGCAGATAGCGCGGTCGTGGCGGACTCGCCAAGCCACGTGCGAGCGGCCTCCGCGGCCACGCCAAATCCAACAATGCCCGCGGCATTTTCAGTTCCGCCGCGGCGATCACGCTCTTGCGGACCGCCAACAAGTTGCGCCGCAATTCCCACGCCACGGCGCACGAACAATCCGCCCACGCCTTTGGGCCCATGCAATTTGTGGGCGGAAAATGTGGCCAAGTCAACGCTTGAAATGATGGATTCAAACTCCACCCGGCCAAGTGATTGCGTGGCGTCCGTGTGAAACAGCGCGCCGCTTTCGCGGCAAAGATTGCCCACCGTTGACGCCGCAAGCGACACGCCAGTCTCATTGTTGACTGACATCAGCGACACCAACGCAATTTCGCCCTCGTGTTTTTTCAGCACGTCGCGCAAATGTTCAAGATCAATTTCTCCGCTGGGCAAGTTTCTTAGCCACAAAGTCTTGCAACGCCCAAGTGATTCCAAATGTTGCGCAAGGTTGCGAACAGCGGCATGCTCCAGGGCGCTGGTCACAATCAATCGCCGTTTGGGATGCGCTTCAATCGCGCCGCACAGGGCAAGTGCCGCCGACTCGGTTCCGCCAGAGCAGAAAATAAATTCTCGCGCGGCGCAACCCGCAAGCCGCGCCACGCTTTCGCGCGCGCTTTCCACTTGGGCGCGCGCCGCTTGGCCAAATCTATGCACGCTGCTTGGATTGCCCCAGTTGTTGGCCAGCGATTCCCGCATCGCTTGCACCACTTCAGGAAGCGGCATGGTGGTGGCGTTGTTGTCCAGGTAGATCACATCACAAGAGTAGGGCGGAGTGCGCCCGCCGCCAATGAATGGACATTGGACCGATCCGCATCGCATTGTGAACCCGAACCTAAAAAGCAAGAAGTCCGACCATTTGGATCGGACTTCTTGAATGCGGATGAGAGGAATCGAACCTCCATGGGTGTGACCCCACAAGAACCTGAATCTTGCGCGTCTGCCAATTTCGCCACATCCGCAAGGGCGTGGAGTGTACTTCGCCGCATTGCGCCTTGCATTTTCACTGGATATAAAAAAACGGGGTGGCCGTATGACCACCCCGTTTCAATTCAAACATTTCTCAATCAATCCTCGGCGTCATCAGTGATATCCGTTCCAATGTCAAGCACTTCGCTATCGCCAGCATCATCGGCGTCATCTTGTGACACCAAGAAACTGGACAAGCGCTGGCTTCGCACTGGATGCTGCAACTTCTTCAACGCCTTGCTTTCAACTTGGCGCACGCGCTCACGAGTGACCTTGAAGATTCGACCGACTTCCTCAAGGGTGTATGTGTAACCATCGCCAATGCCGTAGCGCAGTTTCAAAATCTCGCGCTCGCGGTAGGTGAGCGTCTTCAACACATCATTGATGCGTTGACGAAGCAACTCGTTGCTGGCGGCTTCAGACGGGCTTGACTGGCGCTCGTCCTCGATGAAGTCGCCAAAGTGGCTGTCTTCGCTCTCGCCAACTGGCCGATCAAGCGAAATTGGATGACGGCTGATCTTCATCACGCGGCGAACTTCCTCGGCGGGCATCTTGGCTTTCGCCGCGATCTCCTCGCCAGTTGGTTCACGACCCAACTCCTGAAGCAAATGCTTCTGGATGTTGCGCAACTTGCTCATGGTTTCAATCATGTGCACAGGCACACGGATTGTTCGCGCGTGATCAGCGATCGCTCGCGTGATCGCTTGGCGAATCCACCATGTGGCATAGGTGCTGAACTTGTATCCGCGTTGATACTCATACTTATCCACGGCGCGCATCAAGCCCGTGTTGCCTTCCTGAATAATGTCCAGGAATGGCAGACCGCGGTTGCGATATTTCTTGGCGATGCTGACCACCAAGCGAAGATTTCCACCTGAGAGATCGCGCTTGGCTTGTTCATACTCGCCAAACACCCGCTCAATGGCCTTCATACGCGCTTCAAGTTCCTCTGGATATTCAAACACAATTGATCGAAGACCGGTCAATTCCTCGCGCATAACAATTTGATCCTCAGGGTCAAATCGTTCCGGAAATTTTTCGGCCTTGAGCAATTGGCGCTTTAAATCCCGCATCTTGCGATGACTGGATTGCAGGCGACGC
>SYAD01000103.1 GCA_005789005.1 Planctomycetia bacterium
GAATATCCTTTAAATTCGCAGTGGTGTTGCGCGCGTGGCCGCCAGGGAACATCACAAGCCCGCTGTCATGCGTGCCCGTATCAGTGATGATCTTCACTTGCGTTGGAATGCCTTCTGGATATCGGCGATCAAATTCAGCGCCGCCGTGCTCAAATTGAATCTTGGCCATGAGCGCGCGCGTGCTTGGATGAAAGATGGCCTCGGATCCGTAATCCTCCGGCTCCAACATGAGATTTTTCCACGCATCGTCGCTGCTCGCGCCAAGGCCCGCGCGGCCATTGGACGCCACGCATTCAATGGCTTTGCGCAGCAACGTGCTCACAATGTAAAGCATGGAGTGGTCCGCGCTTTGGCGCGTCTTGGGATCGCGCTTGGCGGGATCGCCAATAATTCCAAACGCTGGTTCATACGCCGTGATCACGATACTTTTTATGCAATCTGGCTTCTCGGCCAACTCTGGATGGCGTTGCACCAAATCAATCACGCCTTGCAACGCGCCCGCGCTCTGGTGCTCATACAAGCCAAGTTTGAAATGCATTCCCATCACCGCGAAATCATCGCCTGACATTGACAGATGCAAATCAAATGGACTGTCGCCTTGCGTGGGTTGAAATTGGCGGAACATGTTTTCAGGATTACGGAAGATGTCGCGCGGGCCCATGAAGCCGCGCATGGATCGCTGCATGCAAAGCACGGCGAATTCCGTGCTGATTGCCGCGCTTGCGCCCTTTGAGTCGCTGAGTTGTTTGCCGGCGCGAATGGCGCGCCACGGAATGGCGTGCGCCACGAACATGCCAATGGCGCCCTCGATTTCATCGGCGGTGGCGCCAAGAATTGCGCCGTACACCGCGGCGCTGGCGATTGCGCCGTGCACCACGTGATCAATTTTGTACGTCTTCAGGGAAAAAACTTCCGCCAAGCGTCCGCGAATTTCATCAATGCACACCATGGCGCGCAACGCCATGAGACCGTCTTCTTTGGCGAGTTGCGCCGCGGCGATAGCCACTGGATAAAAATCATTGTGTCCAAACTCGCCGGCGGTGTGATTGAGTTCGGGTCGATAGCCAAAGTTGGTTCCGTTGGAGTCCCACTCGCGCACAGCGGCGCAGTTGGCCACGATGGCTTTTTCTGGCGCCACCAATTTGTCGCCGCCAAACACGGGCACGCCATTTTTGTCGCGGTAACCCAGCGCTTCTTTGCGCAACAACACCGGCGCGTTGGTGCCAAGCGCCAGAGCGCTTATTCCGCACAACACCGCGTCGGTGTGGAACAATGTGGTTCGATCAAGCACCGCTTGCGATGGCTTGCCTTCTCGCAAAAAATCAATCGCGTATTGACCAATGCCCAAAGCCTGGTTTGTGTTGCGGGCTAAAACGCGCGACGATGTTGTTTCACTCATACAGGGAATATAGCGTTCAACAATTCAACCACGCCTTTGCCTTGGGTGGCGATGGTTTCCAGAATGGGCCGGCCCGAGGCCACATCAAGAAGTTCGCGCACCAGCTTGGCCTCGCCGGCGTGATCCGCTTTGTTGGCCACGAACAAGTCGGCAATCTCAAGCAGTCCGGCCTTGTCCATTTGCACCGAGTCACCCATGCCAGGCACAACCACAACAATGCAGCGATCAACATGGTGGCGAATGGCCACATCATTTTGCCCAGCGCCAACGGTTTCAACAATCACATCGTTGTAGCCAGCCGCGCCAAGCAAACCCAAAATGTCGTTCAGCGTGGAATAGTCCTCGCCAACAATCGCCAACGATCGGTAGAAAATTCCCTCGTCCACCGCGTTAAAGTCCACGCGCAAGCGGTCGCCCAACAGCGCGCCACTGGTGATTGGGCTCATGGGGTCAAAGGCGATCACCGCCAACTTGCTGCCACGCAAAACACTTTCGCGCGCCATGGCGGCAACCAAGGTGCTTTTGCCGGCGCCCGGCGCGCCAGTGATTCCAATCACGCGTTTCGGTTTTACGCGAGTGATTTTCGCGTCAAGTCGATTGGCATGCGCCAAGGAAATCATGCGGCCAAGTTGCGCGGTTGGGTGGGGCGTTGGCGTTGATGGCAGGGGTTCGTAATCGCGCACCGAGACGCGCACGCTTTCAACAATTGGATCAAGCCCGGCGCCCGTGTGAAAAATCTGGTTCACGCCCGCGGCTAAAAGTACTTTCACATCTTCTTGCGGAATGATTCCGCCCACATTCACAATCATGTCGGGGCGGCCAACTTTGCGGCACTCATCAAGCAAACGCGGCACCAACACCAAGTGGCTGTTGCTCATCATGGAGCACGCGATGCAATCCGCGTCCTCGTCGCGCGCGCCAATGGCAAGGCTGCGCGGCGTTTGCCACAAGCCGCTGTAAATAACATGCACACCACTGTCGCGCAGAAGCCGCGCGATTAATTTCACGCCGCGGTCGTGGCCATCCAAGCCCATTTTGCCCAACAAAACCCGCGGCCGATGTGGCAAGCCATCGCATCGATCTTTTTTCTCAATAGCAGTTGTGGGTTCGGTGGTGGCGCGCATAATTGGGAAAACTGTTCCAGTTGAATGTGAAGGAAATAAATTCTACTCAAGAGGCTTTGCGGGATCAGTTCTAGCGAGCGCCTCTTAAGAAGCGGACTTTGGTTGTGGATTATTTGTTTCAGAAGAGTTCATCGACTCTGCGGCATCGTTGGTTTCCGCGGCATTTTTCGCATGCTCCGTCCACTTGTCCGGCATCAGGCGATGCGCAATGCCGCCAATGATCAAATGCATATTCTTAAAATCGTGGTCATCCAACAAAATACGCTGGCCATCGCTGGTCACCACGTGCGCCGTCCATGTGCTGCGTCTGTCGCCTTCCTTGGCGCACCAACGAGTCATGTCAATATCCACGATTTGCGCGGCGGAAAAAGTTCCAGTGGGCGTGCGCAGCGTTCCGTCATCTTCCAGCACAAAGTGCTTGCGCTTGATTTGCACAATTGGCCACACAAAGAATGGGGTTCCAAGCGCGCCGCACCCAATGATGTACAGCCACAGTTGCATGGTGCGGTCATAAGCAGCAGGTTTGGTTGGGGCGCCACCATTGCGGCGGGTGATTTCCTCCACTACTTTTTTTGCGGCGTTCCACTGGGCTTTTTCGTTCTCATTGAGATCGGCGGTTCCAGCTTGGGTCTCAAACTTCTTCACTTGCTCCTTGGCCGTGTCCAAGGCCACGCAGTCGGCTTCAAGATCTGGAATTTTTACTGAATAGTCGTACCAACCCCAAAGGCCAAAAACAAGGCACAAGATCGCGAAGACCGCGTTGCGCCAAAAAACAAATGGTTGAATAGTTGTGCGAATGGCCATGAAATGTGATTGTAGCGAGGGGATGGATTGGAAGAGCGTAAGGGCGATGGGGGCAGTCTTTGGAGGCAGGCCACCTTGACGGATTCGGAATCCATTCCAAATCTTACGGCTTCCGGTATCAGCCGCAGCCAAGGGGTCGGGAGAGCGGTCTCCATGCTCGTCCGACCAGTGCAAGGAGGTCCATCCACATGCCGACTAGTGCCTTTGGGGTCAAACCCCCATCGCGTGCATACGCCCGAGTCGCTATCGGAGAGATCAACGACTCGGGAGATGTTGATGAAGATGAATCAGCTGCAGCCCATGCTGTTGCCGCAGTTGAGACATCGATAGCAAGTTCCATTTCGAACAGTGATCGCTCCGCACACATCGCATGCCGGAGCGTCGCCCATGAGTTGGGCATTTGATTGATCAAGCACGGATGCGGATTGAAATACTCCGCTGGTGAATTCTTCTTTGATCGTCACGGACGACGCCACTCCAGCCAAAGATTCGCCCGTCAATCGTCCAAGATCCTCCACGGACATTCTGTTCAACACACCGTCGGTCTTCGCCGAGTCTTTGAAGATGTTCGGCGCGGAGACTTGATCGGCCAAACCGCTCGATCCAATTCCAGTTGCGTCCGTGTTGGAAAAACGATTCGCCGGTTGATTCGCGGCGCCTTCCATGCGTTGTGTCCATTGCGTGTCCTCCTTGACAGGTTTACTAAAGCCAGGTGCGGGAACATCCTGCGCCTGATACGAAGCCGCGGCAGCTCCGCGCCGCGGTGAATTTTGTTCGCGATACCCGTGAATAAATTGCATTCCCATCCATCTGAATATGTAGTCCACCAAACTTTTGGCGAACGGAATATCCAAGTTGGATGTGATTCCCATTGGCTCAAAGCGTTGATGCGCGAACTTGGTGACCAGACTTTCAACCGGCACTCCATATTGAAGCGCCACGCTGATCGCGGTGCCAAGCGAATCCATCAAGCCACCAATGGTTGAACCTTCTTTGGCCATGGTGATAAAGAGTTCGCCTGGGCGGCCATCTTCGTACAAACCAACAATGAGATAGCCCTCATGGCCGGCCACGTTGAATTTGTGCGTGATGCTGCCGCGCGTTTCGGGCAAGCGACGACGAAGTGGCCGCTCGATGATGCGTTCAACAACTCGCTCAACAACGCGTTCCACAAATTCACCCTTTGTGGACGAAGGCACAACAACCGATTCGGTCGCGGCCACTTCAATCACGCGATCAATTATTTGCGTGCTTGATGAGAGCGTCTCGTGGATCACGGTGGTTGTGATGGAAGTGGATTCGGTCAGCTCCAAGCCGTCCATGTCCTCATCCTCTTGCTCCACATCGGTCTTGGTGTTCAAAGGTTGGCTCAACTTGCTGCCATCGCGATACAGCGCGTTGGCTTTCAGGCCAAGTTCCCAACTCAATCGATAGGACGCGCCAACATCAGAAACCGTGGCTTCAGCAGGCAAATTGATGGTTTTTGAAATGGCGCCAGAGATGAAAGGTTGCGCCGCGGCCATCATATGAATATGGCCGTCGGGACGGATAAAGCGCGTGCCAGTTGCGCCGCACTTGTTGGCGCAATCAAACACAGGCAAGTGCTCGGCCTTGAGAAGCGGCGTGCCTTCCACGGTTTGCGTTCCACAAATCAAACGATTGAGCGTATCGATTTGCTTCTTCTTCAAACCCAACTTGCGCAGTCCGTTGAACTTTGGATCGTTCTTGGCGGCATCGGCGTTCACGCCAATATTTTCAAGAACTTGTTGCGGCATGCTCCATGCGGAGAAGGCGAAGCCCAATTCAAACATCATCGGCAATTGATTTTCCAACGCTACTAAATCGTCGCCGGTGTAACCCTTGGCGCTGAGGTACTCGCGCAAAGTTGTGGAGTCGCCGTTGATTTCACCTGTCACGCTTGGAAGCGCGGTGTCAATGCTGAGCGTGCCAATGACGTGCGTCATGATTCGGTCGCTGATTTCATCGTTGTAACCCAAGGCCTTGATGGCTGGGCGCAAACTTTGATTTGCGATCTTGAAGTAGCCGCCTCCCGCGAGTTTCTTGAATTTGGTCAACGCAAAATCCGGCTCGACACCAGTGGTGTCGCAA
>SYAD01000104.1 GCA_005789005.1 Planctomycetia bacterium
AAGGTGTGAATTACACCAAATAAATTAATCTCAATGATACGCTTAAATGTATGAAGATCTTCTTTTTCACCCGCAAGTGTCCCAGTGCTCACCCCTGCGGTCGCACTGACAATATCAGGCGCCCCGTATTTTTTTATCAAGAGCGCGATCAGGAACCAATCCATGTGGAACACTTTCAAAGCATCCACTTTGGCGGCCTCAACTGATGGCAGAAAAACTCCCGCGAGCAAATTAATTGGCATCCAAAGACTTTTTTCCTTGATCAGTCCCCACGCCACGGCCACCGCCGCCATGGAAATGCCCCCGATCAAACCGCCCCAAACACCCGCGCCATATGGATGAATGTGCTCTGGCAATGACACTCTGGCCACCTCGGGACGCGCCGCAAATTGCGGAGCGGGTTCTGGAATTTCGCTGCCACTTGGAAGCTCTTCAAGCGCCTCGTTTGGAAATACAACTTTGATCCATCCAATCAGTCCCACAATCATGCAAATAATTCCCACCGCCATGACCGCGCGACTGGTGATGAGTCCCATGAAGAGCAACGTGAGACCGAACGCCGAGATCATGGGCGCGCCCGTTGGCTCTGGAACGCCACGCAGATATGGAACCTCGTGCTGGCTCAATTGTTTCTCAACTTGACTTTGCATTGGGTCGTTGCTCATGGTCGCATTCCCACTATGTACACGGTTGTGAAGACGACAATCCAAACCGCGTCGACAAAGTGCCAGTACCAACTGACAAGCTCAACGCGCAGATGATCGCGCACCACTTGAATGTGCCCCATGAGGGACAACACAAGAATGGTGGTAAGCAAACACAATCCCACGATCACGTGGAACGCATGGAAGCCAACCAAACTGTAATACGTGGTGCCAAACAAATTGGTGCTGATGGTGAGATGGTGGTCCACAATGAAACCTTTCCATTCCATGGCGGTGCCGTAAATGAAATAGCTCCCAAGCACAATGGTGAGCAACATCCAGAAACGGAACACGCCCATGTGACTGCGCGCAAGTCCACGCAGGGCCGCGATCACCGTGAAGGAACTGGCGATCAACGCCGCGGAATTCACCAAAACAGGCTTAATATCAATGACTTCGCGTGGAAATGGACCTGACGAACTTTTGCCGATGTAAAACAAATACGCCACGATGAAGCCAGCGAAGAACCAGCATTCGGCGAAAATCAAACACGCCATACCAACCTTGCCGCGACTGGGCGCGCTGCTTGGAATTAAATTTGTGTGAGGTATGGAAGTCATGGCGTTCTCTTGAAGCGTTATTCGTAAAAACAATCAGGGTCTTCGGGGTGCTTGCGATCCCACAGTGGCCGCGGACTTGTGCAGGTTGGAATCTTGGGAAAGTTTTCGCTTGGTGGTGGACTAGAGGTGGCCCATTCCAAAGTCCACGCGTCCCACGGATCAGGTCCAGCAACGCGTCCATTGATAAGCGACTTGATGATGTTGGTCACCAACAACAACACACCAACAATTTGAAATGGCACGCCCGAGCTTGAAATTAAATTCCACAATTCAAATCCGCGTCCAGGTTGATAGGTGTATACGCGTCGCGGCATGCCCAGAACGCCGCTGAGATGCATGGGGAAGAATGTCAATGTGAGTCCAATCATGAACATCCAAAATGTCCACTTGCCCATGGGTTCGCTCAACAAGCGGCCCGTTGCTTTGGGAAACCAATAGAACACGGCGCTGAACACGGCCAACATGGTTCCGCCAAACAACACATAGTGGAAGTGCCCCACCACAAAATAACTGTCAGACAATTGCCAATCAAAAGGCACCACAGCCAGCATGATTCCCGTCAAACCACCGAACAGGAACATGACCAGAAATCCGGTGGCGAACATCATGGACACGGTGAATCGAATATTTCCGCCCCACATGGTGCCGATCCAATTGAACATTTTCATGCCCGTTGGAACTGCGATTAAGAAGGTACTGGCCGCGAAGATGGAGTTGAGCCACGGTGGCAAACCAACTGAGAACATGTGATGCACCCACACGCCAAGTGAAATGAACGCGATGGACAAAGTCGCCGCAACCATCAATGGATATCCAAAGATCACTTTGCGGCTGAACACGGGAATGATTTCGCAAATCATTCCAAAGGCCGGCAGAATTAAGATGTACACCTCTGGATGTCCAAAGAACCAGAACAAGTGTTGCCAGAAAATAACGCTGCCTTGTTGCTGCGGATCAAAGAAGTGCGCGCCCAGGAATCGATCAAAGAGCAACATCACTTGCGCGCCAGTGAGAACGGGCAAGGCGAGCAACACCAAAATACCAACCGTGAACATGAGCCACACAAAAAGCGGCATGCGCATGAAGGTCATGCCCGGACAACGCATGCACAAAATGGTGGCCATGAAATTAATAGCCGTGGTCATGCTTCCAAATCCGCTGACCATGATTCCAAGAATCCAGTAGTCCGTGGCGTGACCAACGCTGAACGCCTTGCTGGTCAGCGGTGAATAAGCGAACCAACCGACATCCGGCGCGCCGCCCATTCCATACAGGCCGTCGCCACCAATAAATGAGTAATACAGCAGCAATCCGCCGAAAATGAACAGCCACAGACCGAAGGCGTTCAGGCGCGGAAACGCCATGTCGCGCGCGCCGATCATAAGTGGAATTAAATAATTTCCAAAGCCCAGCAACACCGGCATGCCCACCAGGAACACCATGGTGGTTCCGTGCATGGTGAACATTTGGTTGAAGCCGTGTGGCGTCAACATATCGTTCAGCGGCTTCATCAGTTGCAAGCGCATGAGCGTGGCTTCAATGCCACCCAACATAAAGAAAATCAATCCCGCGCCGATATACATCATGCCCAATTTTTTATGGTCAACTGAAATCACCCAGCTGTGCACGCGACTGCCAAAGCCCACGCTAGTTTCAGTAATTGGATGTATTGGAGCTGTGGTCATATGTAGTTCAGCGCAGGGTTAAAAGATATGCGGTAACCGCGTCAAGTTCCTGTGTATCCAGTTGCAAACTTGGCATGTTGCAGCCGGGCTTGAGGGCTTGCGGATTGTCAATCCACGCCTTCAATGACGTTGGATCAAGCGGGGCCACACCAGCGGCGATGGTCTGGCGGCTCATGAGATGCGTAAGATCTGGCGCAAATTGCCCGTCAGAAACGCCTTTGACCGTGTGGCAATTTGAGCAGGCATATTCCTGAAATATGTCGCGTCCCATGGCCACGGACGCATCGTTGACCGTTGGCGCGATTTGCGTTTGCAACCACGCTTCAAAGTCCGCGGGCTTGCTGGCTATAACGCGCAGCAACATTCCCGCATGTTGGTTGCCGCAATATTCGGCGCACTGACCCAAGTACAACCCCTCGCTCTCGGCATTGAACCATGTGTAATTGGTGTGGTTTGGAATCACATCCATTTTGCCCGCAAGCGCAGGCACCCACCAGGAATGAATCACGTCCGCGCTTTCAAGGCGAAGCCATACAGGACGATTTATTGGAACATGCAATTCATTTGCCACCACCACTGATGGCCAATCACCACAACTTGCAGCGCGCCTTCAGGAGCTTCCGTGAGTTCAATGGATCGAATGGTGCGAACTGTTGTGAGCGCAAGCACGAAAACAATCAACAGCGGAATAATGGTCCACGCAATTTCAACTGGATTGCTGCCGTACACCTGACGTGGCTCGCCTTTGGACTTGTCATTTTTTTTGCGGCGATAAAAAATCACCCCGTAAAAAATCA
>SYAD01000105.1 GCA_005789005.1 Planctomycetia bacterium
CGTTTACTCCGTAGCGGCGCAAATCTTCGGCGCTTGGTCCTTCATCGCGATACTTGGACATGTAAAAAAGTCTAGGATTGAATGCTCTACTTCGCACACCTATTTCATGGAGACGCCTAAATGACCGCACTTGAAAGTCAAATGATCGCGCTTGACTCGTCCATGCCCCGCTTTGATTTACCCGACATGCTGTCGGGAAAAATGATTCGCAGCGATGACTTCGCCAACCGCCCGGTGCTTGTGATGTTCATTTGCAATCACTGCCCCTATGTGGTGCATGTGCGCGGCGAACTGACGAAATTAGGTTTGGATTATCAATCATCCAAACTTGCCATCGTGGCAATCTCCAGCAACGACACGCTGACGCATCCGCAAGATGGTCCAGAACACATGAAGCTGGCGGCTATTGCGGCTGGCTATGTGTTTCCATACTGCTTTGATGAAACACAAACGGTCGCGCGCGACTTTCACGCGGCGTGCACCCCGGATTTTTTTCTATACAACGCGTCGCACACGCTTGCCTACCGTGGACAACTTGACGCCAGCCGACCAAGGAACGCGCTGCCTGTGGACGGCAAGGATTTACGCGCGGCAATTGACGCGGTGCTCAGTGGCGCCAAACCTAGCCCCGATCAACGTCCCAGTATTGGTTGCAACATCAAGTGGCGTGCCGCGCAATGATGTGAAAAACATGCCAATGTTTTGGCTGTTCATTGGGAGGAATCCCCACAACTCCATCGCGCTCCTCTTCTGTAATTGAAATCACTTGAAACCCGCGTAAAAGTTTCACAACTTCATCATGCGTGTGGGCGTTCATGGATCCCGCGGGACTTTGCGTGAGAAATGAATCGTGATGCCCGAACAATTGCCCCGCGAATATGCCGCCTAGTTTCAATGCCGCGCATATGTTTTTCCAAACTCCCGCAAAATCCGCCGCGGCGACAAATGGCAATGAGAACCCTGCGTGGATCAAGTCCAAACTTTGCGTCGGCGCGGACCAACGCGCAATTGGAGCATGCACGCAACACAAACGCGCCGATGTTTCTTGCGCCCCTACCGCTTCAATCGCGGCGGCCTGCGTGGCTTGCAACATATGCGCATATGCATCCACGGCTTCCACGCGCCAACCTCGCCGCAACAACTCCGCGACTTCCTTGCCTGGACCACAACCAAGATCGCTGGCCACTGCGGCTTGCGGCAAATGCGCAAGCGCGCTCAACAGCGTGTCGCGAATGGGCAATGTCAACGCGCGATGCAAATACCTTTCCAAACGCTCGCTGGGAAATCCGGGCACGCAATCGGTCCGAGCATCGTCTTGGTCGTCGCGCTCAGGCATGGTCAATAATTATGGCAGCGGCTTGATGCGAATATTGCGAAACGCAACTTCATCGCCATGATCTTGCAGCGCGATATGCCCGGTGGATTTGGTGGCGTACAAAGGAAACTTGGAGAATTTGCTGGCAAGCAACCGCGCTTTCCAATCAGCGCTGCCCACATCGAACGAGCAAATTTGCACGCCATTCATGAATTGCTCCACATGGTTTCCATTGCACAAAATACGGATGGAGTTCCACTGACCCACAGGCTTCACAACACCTTTGGGCGCGGGATACAAAGCGTAATTCGCGCCCGCGCATGTCAGGCGATCTTTGCCATCGTTGTGCGCGTCATCGTCCAGGATTTGCATCTCTGGTCCAGTGTCGTACGTGTTGTTGGCATCCTCGCTCACGTGGTACATGACGCCGGAATTTCCGCCTTTGACAATTTTCCAATCCAAGGTGAGATCGAAATTCTGAAATTCATCGCGCGTAATCAAGTCGCCGCCAGGGCCCGTGCGAACCAAGCAGCCATCGCGCACGGTCCAACCTGTCGGCAAAGAATCTTTCTTGAAACCGCGGAAATATTTTGCGGGGTCGCCACCATCAAAGAGCGTGACCCAGCCGTCGCTTGATGCCGTGGCGGTTGGCGCCGTGGATGGCACAATGGTTGGAGTGTTTGGTTTTGAATTCGCCTCGGTCGTTGCAACTGGCGCAGCAACCAGCGTCGATGGATTGCCTTGGCCAACACAGGCGCTCAAGAGCATTCCCAAGCCACCGACTAACAGTGCTATTTGATATTTCATTGAGGCGTTGTTCATCGACTCATAGTGACCTGCCACTGAGCATCCCGCAATAGGTTTTTAAGGTCGATCCGTAAAAACTTTCACTTCTTTTTTGACCGCGGTGATAGACCTGAACAGCAACCACGCAACGCTCGCGCCAATCGCGGCCAAAAATAAAAACATAGGCCACGTGGGTAGAACGCTCCATTGTCCGCAGGCCACTTTGGCGCTGCTGACCACGATGAATAAAAACAACGCCATGACAAGTAATTGCAGAACCCGCATCGCGCCAAACACTGGTTTCAAAGTTCGTAGGCGCGCCTGCGAATCCAGCTTTAACCATTGCTCTTTGCGCGGTATGTTGACAAACTCCGGATGTTTCAGCGCCATCCATTGAATCATCGGAGATAACAATGAAAGACCAACGTTCATCACGGTGGCGAACACGGGCAACAGAAACCACGCCGCCACGCTCTTGTCCACAAATGAATCCGGCCGCCCCGAGAAATCAAAGTGCATTGGAAATTTGGCGGGAAGCGTTGGCCACGCCTTAATGGCTGACAACCAAATCCCCACAAGAACAAGCCACGATGCTCCATGCATGAGCCTCATGTGCCGGTGTAATTCAATGGGTCTTTTCAGGAGCCAGGCCACAGTCTTTCACGAAATGGCGAATGGCGCCAATTTCATCATCGCTGCTGAGCGCGTGGTTGCCGCCCTTGGGAATGGAAAAAGACATTTCCTTGCCAGCGAGCTTCACCTTCAAATGATCATGCTTGGTTTCATCGCATGTGCCGCCAAGACCCTCGAACATATGGACAATGTCGCGCCAATGAATATTGTGAGAAGTTGGATGCGAGAACAATTGCTTGAGCGTTTGTTGAGCGTGTGACATTGGGTCGTTCCTGGAAATTGCGGCAAAAAACATTTCAAGCGATCGAAGTGGACTGTACTGGGCTCGAACCAGTGACCTTCTCCGTGTCATGGAGACGCGCTAGCCAACTGCGCCAACAGTCCGTGGACAAATAGTATACGCAATTCTTGATCAAGTTTTTGCAGTGGCGAAGTCTTGTAAACACCGATCAATTCTGCGCAGCGAGCTGGACTTTCCAAGAATCGCAAGCGTGTCAAAAATTGGCGGACTCACGGTAGAGCCGGTCACGCCAACGCGCAAAGGTTGCGCGATCTGACCAATTTGTTCGGCAAGCCCCGCTGTTGTGGCCCACTGGCGAATGGATTCCTCGATGCCTGCGGGCGTCCATGTCGCAACCGCTTCAAGAACCCCGCGCAGTTCCTTGAGTCGATCCAGCCCGCTTGGAGTTCCGGCAAGCAACGCTTTCTCAACTTGCTTTGATTTTTCCCATGTCAATTCCTCATCACCCAAGGCGAGCCAACGATTACCGCGGAACAACTCGTCCAATGTTTTGCTGCGCTCATGGCTTGCCGCCACCAGCAGATCAAATTGCGCCGCCGTGATTTTTTTCATGAACTCTGGATGATAAATCTCGCCATGCGCTTTCACCAATTCGCTAAATGCTTCGCGCGACAACTTTTGAATGGCGTCTAGATTGAAGGCCAGAAGTTTGACGCGGTCAAACTTGGCGGCGGTTTTCTGCACGCGGTCTAAAGCAAAGTTGGCGCACAAGAACGCGTTGTCAAACTTTTCTAAATCGTTGCCTGGTCCCCAACCGTTCAATGCAAGGAAATTGCACATGACTTGCGGTAAATAGCCGGAGCGGCGGAAATCATCCACATTAATTTCCGGCAACTCAATGTTCAACGCCGTGGCCATGGCGGTTGCTTCGGCGAAATCAAGTTGCGAATTCTTGTCGCCCAGCCACGCGCTGAAACGCGTGGCATCCACGGTGTTGGCGGGCGGAGCGGTCAATTTTTTATCTTGCGCGGTCTTACGCAGCAACTTGTCCTTGTCACGCTTGCTCATTTTGCTTCCATCAGGATTGAAGATCAACGGCAAATGCCCATACGTTGGCCGACGAAATCCAAGCGCGTCTTGCAACACGATGTGCTTGGCCGTGTTATTGAAATGTTCCTGCGCGCGCAACACAGTGGTCACGCCCATCAATTCATCATCCACCACAACGGCAAAGTGATAGGTTGGAAATCCATCGGCCTTACGAATAACAAAGTCGTCAACCTCGCCCGCGGGCAAAGTGGCGTCGCCCAAAATTTCATCATGAATGGTGATGGCTCCCGCAGGCGTTTTAAAGCGAATCACAGCTGGTTTGCCTTCTTTGAGCCACGCGTGAACTTGCTCGGATGAAATAGCATCCGCGCGACTTCGGTCATAGCGATACGCCTCATTGCGCGACTTGGATTCCTTGCGCGCAATGTCAAGCTCCGCAGACGTATCGAAGGCGTAATACGCCTTCCCTTGCTGGACAAGTTGCTCCAAAAATTTGTTGTACATATCCAGCCGCTCGCTTTGAAAGTAGGAACCAAAGTCTCCGCCGCCGCAGCCTTCAAATTCGGGGCCTTCGTTCCAATCAATGCCTAGCCACTTCAAGTCCTTGAGAAACCCAACACTTGCAGCGTCGCTTGATCGCTTCTGATCCGTGTCCTCTATGCGAAGGATAAATTTTCCTTCTCGACCACGCGCGTAGGCCCAATTAAAAAGCGCGGTACGCGCGCCTCCCACATGAAGATGGCCGCTGGGACTGGGCGCGAAACGTGTTCGAAGCGAAGGCGTATGAGTCATTTGCAAATCCTAACCAACTTGCCACGCGCCCGTTTTCACGCCACCATGCATGCGTGAAACTTGGCATTCTTTCAGACAGTCATGGGCGACACGAGCGCACACACAAAGCTGTGCAATTGCTGCTGGCCAATGGCGCAGTTGAGTTGGCCCACTGCGGCGACATTGAAACAGAGCAGGTGATTGATCAACTTGTGGGAATCAAAACACATTTGGTGTTTGGCAATTGCGATCCAGATTGGCGCGTTTTAAGCCGTTACGCGCTTGGGTTGGGCGTGATTGCGCAGCATCCACTGGCGCGCTTTGAATGTGGCGGACGCACATTTGCCATGACACATGGCCATGATTTGGATTGCGTAACAGCGGCGCTAGATGAGGGCGTGAATTATTTGCTACATGGACACACGCATGTTTGCCGCGACGAGCGCCATGGCGCCACGCGCATCATCAATCCAGGCGCGCTTCACCGCGCCAGCGAGTTCACGGTTGCGCTGCTGGACACCAACAGCGATCAATTGCAATTCTTGGTGGTGACGTGAGGACATTGCGCGCGCAAGGTTGCGTGAGTAGGATTTTACGTGTCACTGGTTGTTGCGGCGAACACGATCAAGAGTGAACTAATTTGTCTAGACCATGAATTGCTTTCAAATTCACTTCAATCGAAGGCGCATCATTTGACGAACTCCATATCCATGCCGCTTCTTCTTGTTCAAGCCGCCGCGTCGCTCTATCTCATGGGCCTGATCTGGCTGATTCAAATTGTGCACTATCCGCTCATGGGTCATGTGGGTCGCGAAGCATTCACGCAGTATGAGACGCTGCATGCGCGCTGGATCACGCCCATTGTGGCGCTCCCCATGCTGATCGAACTCGCGTGTTCCATTCTTTTGGTGATGAATCGTCCGCCGTCTATTCCCTCCTGGCTCACTTGGTGCGGACTGGCCTTCGTGGTGGTGATTTGGCTGAGCACGTTTTTGCTACAAGTGCCCTGCCACACGCGTCTTTCACAGGGATTTGATGCGCAAACGCACGCGCAACTTGTGTCCACCAATTGGATCCGCACGCTTGCCTGGAGCGCGCGCGCCGCGGTGGCTTTGGGCATGGTGTATTTGTTTTGGAAAAACACCTCGCAAGTGATTGAGTGATTTCATCTGCGCAGTTAGCCTAATCACATGAAGACCTTCTCCAAAAGAAGTGACAACAAATTGGCGCGGCCAAGTCTAAATCTTCCTCCGGGCACATTGATTATTGATCCCGAATCCCCCAAGCCCGTATTGACAGTCTTTGGCTACTCGCCTGACAGCTTTGAGGAACGAACACTTTCTCACCCCGATGAGGTGAAAGAGTCCATGAAGAAGTGGCCACTGATCTGGCTGAATGTGGACGGTCTTGGCGACGAGGCGACGCTTCGATCAATCGGCGAAATTTTTAATATTCATCCACTGGCGCTGGAAGATATTGCCGACACATCGCAACGAGCCAAGGTTGAACAATACGACAACCGCGCGACATTTATTGTTGTGCCCATGCCGCACCCTGTCGAACACGAACACGAATTCACCACCGAGCAATTGTGCTTGTATTTGGGCGAACACTTCGTGGTCAGTTTTCAACAGACCGCGCCCGGGGATTGCCTTGAGGTGATTCGCGAGAGAATCCGCCACAAAAAGGGCCGTGTGCGCACCAGCAACGCCGCGTATTTGGCGTACGCGTTGGTGGACACGGTCATTGACGCATTCTTTCCAATTGTCAGCACCATGGGTGATTCGCTAGATGCCTTGGAGGCGCGCATCATGGATGAATCCAAGAGCTCCCAGATATTTGACATACGCGCGGTGAAAGTAAATTTAATGCGCGTGCGCCGCGCCGTATGGCCCATGCGCGATGCGATTCTGAACATGACAAACATGGATCAAGTATGGGGCGCCGATCTTCGTCCCTACTTGCGCGACGCCACGGATCATGTCGCTCGCTTGATGGATTTAATCGAGACCGACCGCATGATGGCCGGCGACTTGATGGAGTTGTATCTCAATTCCGCCAGCAATCGACTTGGCGAAGTCAACAAATTCCTCACCGTGGTCGCGACTATTTTTATTCCTGTGGGAGCAATAGCCAGTATTTATGGAATGAACTTCGACATGGAAAAGAGCGCATGGAACATGCCCGAACTGAAATGGACCTATGGATATCCATTCGCCTTGGGATTGATGTTGACGGTGGCGGCGACATTCTTGTTTATTTTTTGGCGCCGCGGATGGCTGGGCAACCAGTTTCAAGGGCATAAGCGAAAACGCAAATAACACGCTGTTTCCCTGTATATTTTGCACAACCTCCGACCGATATATGCGCCTAGGATAAAAATCACTTCGCCCGTTCACGCGTTGAATTTTATCTTTCGAACATCAACCAAAGCACACCACCAATGACACCCGCCACCACCGTCGCCACAGTCCCCGCAAAAGATCTTCCCCGAACACTTTCAGCCTTGTTGAAATCCGGCTGGCGCAGTCGCACAGTGAAGGAGGAATTGCGCGAGAACATGACGCGCATGTTGGCGGCCAAAGAAAATCTTTTTCCAGGCATCGTGGGCTATGAAGACACCGTGCTGCCGGAAATTGTCAACGCCATGATCGCCGGCCACGACATGCTGTTTCTTGGCGAGAAGGGTCAAGGCAAGAGCCGACTCATGCGATCATTGATTCGATTTCTTGACGCGGAACTTCCTTACATGGATATTCCAGGTTGCCCCGTCCACGAGGATCCCACCAAACCCATCACGCAAATGGGCCGCGCGAGGTTGGCCAACACGCCCCCGGAAATGATTCCAAGTGCCTGGTGGAAACGTGAGGACCGCTACGCCGAGCGCTTGGCTCCGGGAACAAAGTTCGCCGACGTGGTGGGTGAAATTGATCCCGCCAAGATGGCGTTTGGCGCGGGCATGGGCAGCGAAGATGCGCTTCATTTTGGCTTGATTCCCCGTACCCATCGCGGTATTTTTGCCATGAACGAATTGCCTGACTTGGATGAATTGGTGCAAGTTGGTTTATTCAATGTGCTTGAAGAGCGCGACGTGCAAATTCGCGGATACCCAATTCGATTTGATCTGGATGTCTTGGTGTTGTTCTCCGCCAATCCAAGCACATACAACCGCTCGGGAAAAGTGATTCCGCAATTGAAGGACAGAATTGGAAGCGTGATTCAGACTCACTATCCGCGTGAGCGAGCGCTTGGAATTCAAATCACGCGTCAAGAGGCGGACATTGATTTGGGCGGCGCGTATCCAGTGGTTGTGCCGCCATTCATGGATGAAATCATCGAGCAAATTTCCATTCAAGCCAGGGCCAGTCGTTTCATTGACTCTTCCAGCGGAGTGAGCGCGCGATTCTCCAGCAGCAATTGGCGCACCATGGTTGCCAACGCGCGTCGGCGCGCTATTCAACTGAGTGAAATGCCCGCGGTCCCGCGCATCAGCGACCTTGCGCATCTCTATGCAAGTTCAGCGGGCAAACTTGAACTTGATCTCATGGGCAGCCACCAAATGAACGAGAAGCAAGTGCTCGACTCCATCATTGCCGAGGCGGTTGGGGTTGTTTTTCAGGAATATGTCGACGAGCACGGATTAGGGGAAATCGCCGAGATTTTCGCTAAAGGCGTGAAGATTGAGGTGGGCGATTTAATTCCAAGCGCCACCTACGCCGAGCGCCTGCAACGCGTGCCGCCGGCGTGGGACAAAGCATTTGAAGTGAACGCCTCCAAGGACCCGGCGGTGCGAGCGAGTTGCGTTGAGTTTGTGCTTGCGGGCCTGCACGCCACCGATCGAATTTCGCGTTCACAAAAACATGGGCGGACTTCATACGAGGTAAAATAAACGTGCCCGCCAAAAAGCCCACCCAAAAGTTTCCCAATGAAGTTGGCGGCAAAGACGTGGACCCGGTCAAACCTCTTGGCGGCGTGCTGCACACCTATTTAAAGTTTGATCCGATTCAATTTCCTCCGCCGCGATCAGAAGCGCCCGATGCCGTAGGCGCGGCGTTCAATCACATGATGATGTACGGATCCATGCGTCGCTTTACGCCTGAGGAACTCGCCGACGCGATCGAAATTGATCCCGCAAGCATCAACGGTCTTGGCCCAAGTTTGGAATCGCTGCGGCGCATGCTTCAAGAGCGCAAAGAAAAAATCCTGGCCACCTATCAGACGGAATCCGTGCGCGAAGATGCGGCGCAAATTTTTCAAGATCTTGCCGCGAAAATTCAACCACCCGATGAACTTGAAACGAAATTTCGCTCACTCGTAAAAGAAGAGCAACTGCGCGACCTGGAAAAACTGTGGTACCGCGTTGAAGAAAAGAGCTTGTTTGCGCGGCGTTTACTGCAACTTATCGAACGTCTTGGAGAGCGCTACCAGGTGGAATCCCTGGCCTCCAAGTACGCGTTCACGGGCGCGACCAAAATGAATGTGGAGAAAGCTCTCGCCGTAAAGGAGGAGTTGGAGACCATCGATCGCTTGCTGGCGCAAATTGAAGAGGCCATGAAGAACGCCAAGGTGGCCAAGATAGACATGGAGGCTCTGAGTCGTTTCGCGCAAGAACAAGACGTGAGCGATTTGCGCGAAATTGCCAAACGTATTCAAGAGCAAGCCAAATTGCTCGCCGAGCAACAAGGCTTGGAACAAGATGGCAAAGGCTTCAAACTTTCTCCCAAAGCCATGCGCATCTATCAAAGCCGCCTGTTGAAAACAATTTTTTCTTCACTGCAAGCCGCGCGCTCGGGACGGCACGAAGGTGTGCTGACCAATGATGGCGCGGTTGAGCTTCCATCCACTCGCGCCTATGAATTTGGCGACTCCCCCGCCGCAATGGATGTGCCGCAAACGTTCATCAACGCTCTGCTGCGTGAGCGCTCCAATCAAACTGGTCCGCGTGAGCCCGGGCCGCTGCGTATTCGCAGCGAAGACATTGAAGTGCATCGCACTCGCCGCGCTCCCAAGGCCGCGACCGCCGTGTTGATGGATATGTCAGGATCCATGCGTTATGGCGGGCAATACGTGGCTTGTAAGAAAATGGCGCTGGCTTTGGACGGCCTCATCCGCAGCGAATATCCCGGGGACTTTCTGCAACTCATAGAGATGTATTCGCTTGCCAAAGCGGTTGCCATTTCCGATGTGCCCGCGCTCATGCCAAAGGTTGTCTCAATCAATAGTTCAGTGGTCAGGCTTAAGGCCGATCTATCCGATCCCCGGGTGACGGAATCGGATCTTCCGCTTCACTTCACAAACATTCAGCGCGCCATGCAATTGGGTCGCCAATTTCTCAGCGCGCAAGCCACGCCCAACAAGCAAATCATTCTCATCACTGATGGACTTCCAACCGCGCACTTTGAAGGCAGCACATTGTTCCTTCTCTATCCGCCAGACCCACGCACGGAGAAAGCCACAATGCGTGAAGCCATGCTGTGCCAGCGCGAGGGAATCACCATCAATATTATTTTGCTGCCTTCATGGAGCCAAACAGAAGAGGATGTCTCCTTCGCGCAACGCATGGCGCAAACCACCGGCGGCCGCGTGATGTTCGCCGGCGGCGAGGACCTGGACCGATTCGTGGTGTGGGACTACGTCAATCGCCGCCGCAGCATTTTGGGGTAAGCCCATTCAACTCGGCGCATACAATCCCGCAAATTGCCGCGCTCACGCCAAATGCCAAAGATTCCGCTGTTTTTATTGATAAAACCACTTGCCAACATTGCTATTCTTTGAGTCCATGTGGCCACCACTTTGGTGGCCAAGTTGGATCGCAACGCACATCAACACAAATTAGGAAATGAAATGTCCCAAATGCGCACGTCGGATCACAATTCTGCCATGATCAACAATGTTCGCGCCAGC
>SYAD01000007.1 GCA_005789005.1 Planctomycetia bacterium
AATCCGGCGGTCTCTAATTTGGAAACCAAATCGAACGGCGTTGATGATGGATTCAACCACCAGCCGACCACGTGACTGCGCTTGGCGAAAAATTCCTGTACCTGCGCAATGACGGAGTCCGCATTCTCTTGCGTCAGAGTTGATACGCCAACAAGGTTGCCGAACGGATGTGACACTTCTGGTGTGGCGTGAGCTTGAAGACCCGGGAAGGTTGGTAGATCCCAGTGTCCAGGCATCTCGGGGAACATGAACATGCTGTTCTCAAGAGCATGCAGAATTGATTTCTCGCTGACGGTCATATTGGTGTCACTGAATTGGGGTAAATAGGAAATTGCAATACCTTCATTTGAATGTCAACAACTATATTCGTTGGTCTGACGAAACAGGCGATCGCAATTGATATGGATTCACTTTTCATGTGTCGCCTTCTAATGCAAGTTAAATCACGAAGTGCTTTGCGCGGGTGCGCCGTCTTCCCCTGCGCTGCCGCGATCGCGTGGTCGCGGACCGCTTGGCGTTGGTAATTGATCGATCGGCACAAAGTGCACCGACTTTGCTTCAGCAAGATCGCCGTGTGCAATTGAGCGCAGATATGCGCAGCAAACAAGCACGTGCGCCTTTGACTGCGTCGCCGCGTACACCCACTGCGCAATCCACGCCGCGATCGACGGAAAATAGTTGTCGATCTCAACATCAACATGAAGCGTGCTCATTCCAGGCTTCGCGCCAGGTCGGCGCGCAACATCAATCTCAAGATATCCATCGCTGTTCACGCCTGGCGCGGCCACCAAAAGTCCGCGCTCAATTCGCCAGCGCACAATGCCGCGATTCTGGTCCATTTGGTACTCGGGCTTGCGAAAAGACAGCAGCACGAATGGCCTGCAAATCAAAACAATAAAGCGCTCCTGCTCGGTGAATTTGATTTGAACCAGACCAAGCGTGCAGCGCGTGAGAAATCGCCAGTAGGTATGCGCGAGTCGTTCCAGATGCATCGGCGTCCAGATCGCCTCAAGTGTGTGCGAGCTGATCTGCAAGTCGGCTGACTGAACCGAGCGCACGGCGCCGCGCTGATCAGTCTGTGTTGAATCTTGAAGCGCTCCAATTTCAACCTTGCCAACTTTACTCGGGCGACAGACCAGCTTCGTACCAAGCGCGATCAGCGCCAGCGCCAACAAGATCAGTGCGGCGATCACGGCCAGAATTTCAAGTACCAGAAGAAATGCGTTCATGATTTGCTGTGGTCAGGTTCTTGCGGCGCTCGACGAGCGCGCCACAAGGTGGTGTTTGCTTGAACAAAGGGTAGCCCCGCTGAGACGGCGGAAACAACATCTGCGGCAAAAGTTCTATTTGCAAGTGAGCAAAGGCTTTACCCCCGCTCACGCGCCAATGACAACGTACGGAATTTTAAACAGAATACTGGTGCCGCGCACGACGGATAAAGTATGCCAATGAACAACGCGGCTACACCATTAGACGGCGAACAGATGTACGCGCAAGCAGAAGCTATTGCGCGCAAAGCGCACGCTCAGCAAACGCGGCGCGATGGCGTCACGCCGTACTTTGATCATGTGAAGGAAGTGGCGGACAGTTTGCAAGGCTGGGACCTGAAGACCGTGGGCATACTTCACGACACGCTAGAGGACACAAGCGTTACCGCCGCATCACTACGCGCCCTTGGATTTCCAGATCGCATTGTGCGGGCTGTTGAAGCCATGACCAAACCCGATGGCGCCAATTATCTGGAGTATGTGCGGGATCAGGTGAAACAAAATCCATTGGCGCGCTTGGTGAAACTGGCTGATCTGGCCGCCAACTTAAAGAATAATGATCGAGCCGATCAAGTTGCCAAATACACATCTGCGCAAATCATTTTACAAAATGAATGAAGCGGATCTTCATGTGCTGAGAGGCTTGTGCCAAAGAAATTGTTTTCATGCGAGCGCATCACAAACTGAACGGACTTCGAATGCGATTGATATCCGAGCGGAATCCGCCAAGGTGCAGGGTGATTCCTGAATAACACGGATCAACATTTGACCGTTGTAATTCGTATCCAGGCGACGTTGAAACGCCCCCGTTACTGCGCACAAATCACTCCCCAATATCTTCAGCCCACAAGTCTGGCTTCTCGCGTTGCAAGCGCTCCATCAGCGCAATGCAACGCGCGTCGTCGACCACATGAAGTTCAATGCCTTCCTTGCGCATCCACTCTTCGGCGCCCATGAATGTGCGATTCTCGCCAATCACAACGCGCGGAATTTTAAACAGAATGCTGGTGCCGGAACACATAGCGCATGGACTCAGCGTGCTGACCAATGTAAGCGTGCGCCAGTCGCGGCGACGACCCGCGTTGCGAATGCAACTCACCTCGGCGTGCGCGGTTGGATCGCCAGATTGAACGCGCAGGTTGTGGCCACTTGCAACCACGCGCGCTTGATCATCAAGCAACGCACTGCCAATGGGAATACCACCTTGTTCCCAACCAGCCTCCGCTTCCGCGATGGCCGCGTCAAGTCCAATGCGAAT
>SYAD01000106.1 GCA_005789005.1 Planctomycetia bacterium
GCCACAGGTCGCGCGCTGGAAGTGTCTTTGAGATTTTTCCATCGGTGCGCTGAATTAAATCCCACTGCGCGTTGGTGTCAACGGCGTTCATGAACTCGTCCAAAAGGCGGATTGAGTTGTTGGAATTTTGACCGCTCACTGTTTGATAGCACTCGCCATTGAAATCAAAATCCAGTTTCAACTTCAGACGTTTGGCAATTTCCGCTTGCTCTGGAGTGAACTTTTTGGCGCCTTCAACAAGGGCCGCCACTTTGAGTTCCTCGCGAACTTTCCAATTCACAAAGGCCTCAATGTCGGGATGATTCACGTCCAAGCACACCATCTTGGCGGCGCGGCGAGTTGTTCCACCACTCTTGATCGCACCCGCGGCGCGATCGCCAATTTTCAAGAAACTCATCAGGCCGGAACTTTTACCGCCACCTGAAAGCGGCTCATTGTCGCCACGAAGTTGGCTGAAATTGGTTCCTGTGCCAGATCCATATTTAAACAGGCGCGCCTCGCGTGTCCACAAATCCATGATGCCGCCATCGCCCACAAGATCGTCGCGCACACTTTGAATAAAGCACGCGTGCGGTTGCGGATGGCTGTACGCATCGGTGGCCAGTGAAACTGCGCCGGTGTCGTGTTCCGCGATCCAATGTCCCTGCGCGGGACCATTAATTCCGTAAGCCCAATGCAAGCCAGTGTTGAACCATTGCGGACTATTTGGCGCCGCGACTTGATTGAGCAACATCCAAGAAATTTCGTTGTAGAACGCTTGCGCATCCTGCGGGGTGGAGAAGTAGCCAAACTTTTCGCCCCAGTGTTTCCAGCAGCCAGCGAGCCGATGCACCACTTGTTTCACGGATCGCTCTGGACCAAGAACGGATTTTCCAGAGGCATCCACTTTGGTCTTGCCGGCCGCGTCCACTTGCGGCACGCCCGCCTTGCGGAAATATTTGCTCACCACAATGTCCGTCGCCAATTGGCTCCACGACGCCGGGATTTCAGCGTCATTCATTTCAAACACCGTCGACCCGTCGCTATTACTTATGCGACTGGTTCGCGTGCTCCACTCAACGGTGCTGAAGACGTCTTGTCCTGGACGGGTGAATCGTGGCGTGATCTTCATGTTGTGCAATCCTTTAACGAGGTGGCGAAAATATTGGAAGAAAGCAGAGGGCGTGGACTATTTAGAGAGTGCGTGGCGTTTGAAGTGTGAACTGTTTGAGATTCAAATTTTGACTCATTTGTCTTATTTCTTTAAAGAAAATCCAAGTAAAGTTTTAAGCTTAAAAATTAAATTTAAATCAACCCACAAATAAACACTTTTTTGAGTCGAAGCATTGGAAATTACCCCAAAAACCACGATTCATCTCAATCGTACCCCTATCCGTTGGGGGCGGCAAGTAGCAGGGACACACAATATTGTGATTTCGTAAATTTAATATACAAGTTCATATTCAAACAGCCTTTGCGTATCGGTTAATTATTTTAAACATCACCATATTTTGTGTGTAAATCTTGTCGTTAGGGGCTTGTAACACCACAAATGGTGTTTGTAATTCATTTTCACTGCAAAACATGAATTTTTTTGTCACTAGACTCTTCAAGTGCTTCAAAATCAATTGCTCGAAGGATTAACACAACCACAACGCCAAGCCGTTTTGCATACCGATGGGCCGTTGCTTGTGTTGGCTGGACCGGGCTCTGGAAAAACTCGAGTCATCGTGCACCGCATCGCGCATTTGGTGTCGCAAGGGATTCCGCCGTGGAGCATTTTGTCTTTGACATTCACCAACAAGGCGGCGGGCGAAATGCGCAGACGCGTTGAGTTGTTGTTGCCGCAAGATCTTCCAGATCGTGGACGAGTTTTCGCGGGAACATTCCACTCCTTTGGCGTGCGCGTGTTGCGTCGCTTCGCGATGGAGGCGAATCTAGATCCAAATTTCAATGTGCTTGATGTGGATGATCAACGCGCCGCGTGCAAAGCCGCCATCAAACATGCCGGCGAAAGTGATAGTCGATTCACGCCCGCGAGCGTGCTGAGTGAAATTTCAAATTTAAAAAATAAATTGATCACTCCAAGCCAAGCCATTTCATCCGCGACCGATTGGCGCAGCAAAGTTGTGGCGCGAATTTTTGACGCGTATCAAAAAGTGATGGCGCGCAACGCCAGTCTTGATTTTGATGATTTATTGGGCAAATTGGCGATTTTATTGCAGAGCAATCAATCCGTTCGCGAGACGCTTCAGCGCCGCTTTCAATATGTGTCGGTGGATGAATATCAAGACACCAACTTCGCGCAATTCTCAATTGTGTTGGAGATTGCAAAATCGCATCGCAACTTGTGCGTGGTGGGCGATCCCGATCAAAGCATCTACGGTTGGCGTGGCGCCGACATTGGAAATATTCTCAACTTCGAGGAGCATTTTCCTGGCGCCAAAGTGATTCCGCTTGGTGAAAATTTTCGCTCCACCAAACCCATCGTCGACGCGGCCGCCAGTTTGATTTCCAGAAATCGCCAACGCAGGCACAAAGAATTAAAGTCCATGAAGGGCGATGGCGAGGCGCCAAAATATGTGCGCTGCGCTGATGAACATGCGGAGGCCGCGTTGGTCGCTGACCGCATCGCGCAGGCCACTGATCAAGGAATTACTTGGCGCGGCATGGCGGTTTTGTATCGCATGAATTCGCTGAGCCGGGTGATGGAGGAGGCGCTGCGGCGGCGTTCGATTCCCTATCAAGTGGTGCGGGGAACCGCGTTCTATGACCGTCGGGAAGTGAAGGATTTACTGGCATATTTGCGCCTTGCGGCCAATCCAAGCGACGACTTGGCGCTGGGTCGAATTGCCAACACACCCACGCGCGGCTTGGGCTCCACCAGTTTCGACAAGATTGAATTGTGGGCAGCCAAAAATGGCGTGACGCTGCTCGAGGGTTTGCGTCATGCGGAAAGTTCCGGCGCCACCAAGCGCGCCGCGGGCAGCGCCATGGAGTTGGCCACGCGCATCGCGTCGTGGCGGCACGCCGCAGAAAATGGATTGCCAGACGAGCTGGGAGATTTCACCGCGCGCATTCTCAAGGAGAGCGGATTGGAGTCCTACTACTTGTTGGCCGATCGAACCGACACGGAAGCTGATGAATCGCGAACCGAAAATCTGGCGCAGGTGGTCAGCGCGTCCGCTGATTTTGTTGTGGACAGGCTCAAGCGCGAAAGCGGCGGCGACATGGATGAAGCCGTATCTCCCATGAACACATTGCTTGACGCGTTGCGCGCGTACCTGGAGCAAGTGTCGTTGGTGGCGGACTCCGACGCGTTTGATCCGGAGCTTGGCGCCGTGACGCTGATGACGCTGCATGCTTCAAAAGGGCTTGAATTTCCCTTTGTTTGCATCATTGGCGTGGAGCAAGGAAGTTTGCCCCACGTGCGCAGTTTTGAAAGCGCCGAGGAAATGGAGGAGGAGCGGCGCTTGTTATTTGTGGGCATGACGCGCGCGGAGAAAAAACTTTTAATCACCGCGGCGGCGGTGCGGACTCAGCGCGGCACGCCCATGTCGTGCATTGAAAGTGGTTTCATACGCGAACTGCCCGACAGCGTGGAGCGCGACGACCGCGCCCGCGGGCAGCGCTGGGATGAAAATGAAATGGACGCCGATCAAGGTGAATCCACCGATGATGGCGTTGACGCGCCGACTGGTGGAAGCGGTATGAAGGCCGGCATGCGCGTGCAACATCCGCTGTTTGGTCTGGGCGTTATTGAAACATTGTCGCCGCGCGGCAGCAGCACCATGGTGCGCGTGAAGTTTCAAAAGGTGGGCGTGAAATCCCTGGTGCTTGAATTCGCGCGGCTACAAGTTGTTGGCTAACTGCGTCGTCCGAAATTAATTTTTGCTTGTTCCAGCTGGGGCCACCGCCGCCGATGCGCCCGTTGAAATGGGATTGCAAAGACCTGTTTGAGACATCAAAAACGACCAAATATCCACGCTTTCCCGTATGCGGCTAGCAAGTGGCTTTCCTTGGCCGTGTCCCGCATCGCGGTCCACCCAAAGATAAATCGGCTTGGCATCTTTTTGATTGGCGCTCATGGCTTGCATGCGCGCCGTCATCTTGCGCGCGTGAAGTGGATGCACGCGGCTGTCATTTTCACCGGCGGTGAACATGACCGCGGGGTACTTGGTGTTGGCCTTCACGTTCTGGTACGGCGAGTACGCGCGCAACCACGCGAATTGTTTGGCGTCCTCGCTTGAGCCATATTCAGGCACCCAATATTTGGCCAGCAAGAATTGTTGATAGCGCAACATGTCAAGCAACGGCACCGCGCTAATGGCCGCGGCGAACAATTCGGGTCGTTGCGTAATTGCCACGCCCGTAAGCAATCCACCGTTGCTTCCGCCTTGAATTGCAAGGTGCGAAGAGTCGGTCCATTTATTCCCAATCAACCATTCGGCGCAGGCGTAGAAGTCGTCAAAAACATTTTGCTTATTGCCAAGCATGCCGGCCTCGTGCCAACTTTCGCCGTACTCGCCGCCGCCGCGCAAGTTGGCCACGGCATAGATGCCGCCCGCTTCAATCCAAGGGATAATCGTGGGGTTGAAGCCCGGTTCCAAACTCACGTTAAAGCCGCCATATCCGTACAAAAGTGTGGGACATGCGCCCATGGGGGAAAGACTTTTCTTGCGCACCATGAACAGCGGAATCATGGTTCCATCTTTGCTTGCCACGCGCACACGCTCCACCATGAACTTGGAAAGATCAACCGGAATGTTGGGCTTCCACCACACGGAAAGTGTTGGCTTTGAAAGATTTTCAATTCTATAAATGGTGCGCGGTTCGTCGTAGCTGGTGTAGCTCATGTACGCGTCGGTGTGTTCCTCATCGGTGCTTATGCTGGCGCTGCCCAAACCAGGCAGCGGGATTTCACCCAGCGACTTGCCAGTGAAATCAAATCGCTCAAGTCGCGAGCACACATGCTTGGTGTAACTGCCAATCATTTCGTCCAGTGAAAAACTGACGCCCTCAAGAACTTCATCCTTGCGCTCTGGAATGATGACTTTCCAATTGGCTTGCTCCGTGTGGTTCAGGTTCACCGCCATCAATGTTGCGTTGGATGCGTTGAGGGTGGTTTGCATGAACATAATGTCGCCGCGCACTTCCACGGGCGAAAATTTAGCCGCAAGGCCAACTGCCAC
The DNA here is from genome assembly GCA_005789005.1 of Planctomycetia bacterium. GTDB lineage: Bacteria > Planctomycetota > Phycisphaerae > Phycisphaerales > SM1A02 > SYAC01. The sequence continues at coordinate 5,172 of SYAD01000106.1, forward strand.
GGGGACAATTTTCAGGTCTTTTTTGCCGCTTTGCATCCAGTTTTGAAAATTCGCAACGGACAAATCGTTGGCTTGCCAACCATGGCTGTATCCCAGCATCAACCACTTGCCGTCGCGGCTGAGACCACCAAATGGCACATCACTTGGCGTGGTCTGCTTCAACAACAGCGCGTCGCTTTCAACGGGTTGACCCAAAGTGTGAAAGCGCACTTCGCGGCTGTACGGATCTTTCGCGTCGCGCAACGACGAATACAGAATGCCATCGCCCTTGGGGGTCCAGGATTCAAAACTTACTTTGCCAGTGATCACATCAGGCAACGCCACGCCAGTGGCCACATCAATCACGCGCAGTTCGCTCATCTCGCTGCCAGACATGCTGCTGCCATAGGCCAACAATTTTCCATCCTGAGTTGGCCGCCACCAATCAAGCGACAGCAAACCTTTTTCATTCATCTTGTTTGGATCAAGCAACACGCGTGGCGTTGCAGTGGCGGAGGCGCGCGTCATGAGCACGCTTTGATTTTGATCGCCGCTGCGCTGGCCATAGAAAATGTTCGAGCCAGCCATCACGGGCGTTCCCATTCCGGGCAATTTCATAAGCGGCTCAAGTTGCGCGGCGATTGCGGCGCGGCAGGGCAGGGCGTCAAGCGCGGCGCGTGTGCGATCAAGTTGCAATGTGGTCCAGTCGCGCACCGCGGGCGAATCTTTTTCAAGCGACTCCAACCAGCGGTTTTCATCGGTGAATTGCTCACCTTGCACGGTTTCCACAACCGGCGCCATGATGGATGGTTGCGCTTGCTCAACTGGCGGGGCAAACGCCAGTGTGCTTAGAAATATGTGCGTGGAAATAAGTTGGCCAACGAGTTGAATTGCAATGGTTGTGAGCATGCGCCAATGATAGTGAGGTGTTGCGCGCCCGCGGGGCGAATGTTTAAATCGTTTAAAAAACCGCGTAAATGTGTTGTGAAAATGCTTGCGGGGCCGCGCGGAAAATTCAGTTTAAAGTTTCTTAACCCGCCACGCGCATGCGAATTGTTTCAGGAAGCGTTCGCAACGAGTTCATAATGTTGGTGTCTTGAAAAGCATCCACATCCAAAATCACATACGAAGTATTTTGGTCGCTTTGCAAATGCTCGGCGTTAATGTTCACGCCGGCATGGGCAAGAAGCGTGTGCATTTTACTTAACACGCCGGGCACATTTTGATGCACATGCAAAATGCGAACTTGTCCGCTTCGCATATTGGGAAGATCAACCTGTGGAAAATTCACGCTGGCCGCTGTGCCGCCTTGCGTCCAGAAGCGAGCCAGTTTTTCAGCCACATCCACCGCGATCGCCTCTTGCGCCTCCTCGGTGCTGCCGCCAATGTGCGGCGTAAGAATCACATTGGGTAAGCCCGCGAGAGGCGTGGAGAAACCCGCGCCATTTTCTGCGGGTTCCTCTGGAAAAACATCAACCGCCGCGCCGCCAACATGGCCACTTTTCAGGGCCGCAGCCAACGCCACAAGGTCAACCACTTTGCCGCGACTGTTGTTCACCAACATGGCGCCCGGCTTCATTTGTTTCAATTGCGCCGCGCCAATTAAACCGCGCGTGGAGGCAATGTCGGGCACATGAAGCGAAACAAAATCAGCGGTCGCCAACACCGCGTCCAGTGTTGGCAGCGATTGAGCGTTGCCCAGCGCCAACTTGCGCGCGGTGTCGAAATAAACAACACGCATTCCCAATGATTCCGCAAGCACGCTGAGTTGGCTTCCAATGTGTCCGTATCCAATAATTCCAAGCGTGCGCCCGCGCACCTCGCGCGAATTTTTGGAACTTTTGTCCCAGCGCCCAACATGCAATTGCGAACTTTTCTGAAACAGCGCGCGCGAAAGACAAATAATTTCCGCCAATGTCATTTCAGCCACGCTGCGCGTGTTGGAAAATGGCGCGTTGAAGATTGGAATTCCCAATGCCGCCGCGGAGGCGTCCACTTGGTCCGTTCCAATGCAGAAACACCCAATGGCCGTCAGTTCAGGTGAGGCGCGCAGTAATTGCGCCGAGAGTTTTGTTTTACTGCGCACGCCAATCAGCGTGGATGTTTTGGCAAGATCCGCCAATTCCTGCGCGCTAGGGCTGTGATTCATGGAGTCCACTGTGAAACCATGCTCTTGCAAAATGGTCGCCGCCACTGGGTGAACCGCTTCAAACAGTGCCACGCGTGGCTTGGTTGTTTCACTCGCGTGTTTCAATTTTTGCATCCCACCACATCGGGCAAGTCGCTCATGCCCGCGGTTAAATCTTCGCATCCATTCGCGGTCACCATGACATCGGCCTCATAGTGCACGCTTAAACTTCCGTCGGCGGTATAAATTGGCCACGCGCTTCCATTGGAGCGAACTTCATTGGTGCCAAGAGAAATCATGGGCTCAACCGCCAGCAACATGCCGGGCTCGAATGTCTTCCACGCTTCATTCCACTCGCCGGGATACGTTGGCGCGGTGTTTGAAATGTAGGGCGATTCATGCAGCGAGCGACCAATGCCGTGGCCGCCAAGACCGCGCACTAAATAAAATCCACTTTCTTTTTCCACATATCCCTGCACAGCCTTGGCCCATTCAATCAACGGGCGACCCGGTCGAATGGCGGCGATACCGCGGCGCAAACTTTCGCGGCCACACTTTTGTAATCGCAAACCCATTTCGGTGGCGGAGCCAATGGAGTAGGTCCACGCGGCGTCGCCAATAAATCCGCGGTGCTTCACGCCAATATCTAGCGCCAACAAATCGCCTTCTTTCAGCGGTTCCACAATGGAATCGTGCTCGCCGTGAACCACCATGTCATTCAAGCTCAGACATGTGTGGCTTTTAAATGGCGGATGCCCGCGCACTTTGTAGCCCTTGAAAGCGCTTTCGCATTTCAACTCTTTGAACACTTCCACGCAAAAAGAATCCACCTCCGCAAGGGTCAAGCCAACGCGCAGCCACTGCGCAAGTCGTCGGTGTGTTTCAACCACACATTGCGCCGCTGCGCGCGCGTCAGAAATATCTCGTGGAGAAGATGCAACCATGAAGCGCAAGATACTAGCGCCCATACATATTCAAGCGGGGCGCTTACTCACATTGAAGCGCGACTTGACGCACTTGAAAAGTGCAAATTCAGATTCTTGAATTTGGGGCAAATACACGCCGCGTATTACGCAAGCCGCAACACGCTAATGACGATAGCTGATCAGCTTGCCCGCCAGCACAACATGGCGCGGCGGCGGACCAGCGAAACCATGCGTTAATGCGCGTTCATCACGCTCTTCTAGAACAATGGCGTCGGCGCGCTTGCCAACTTGCAGGCTTCCAACTTTTGTTTCAATGCTAAGCGCGCACGCGGCGTTCCAAGTCGCGGCCGTAAGCGCCTCGTTGGTGCTTAGGCCGCAGTGGCGCACCGCCAAGTGCATTGCAAATCGCATGTCAATGGTGGGGGCGCTGCCAGGATTTGCGTTGCTGGCAACCGCCACGGCCGCGCCTTGATCAATCATGGATCGGCCGCGCGCGTAGGCGCCGCCAAGCGCGTACACGGAGCACGGCAACAGCACCGCGATTGTCTTTGATTGTGCCAGCGCCGTGATTGATTTCTCATCGGCGGCTTCCAAATGATCAACGGTGGTCGCGCCGCATTCAATCGCCATGGCAACGCCGCCCATTGAATTGAACTGATCTGTATGCAGGCGCCGTGGCACATTGAATTTTTTCGCCTGCGCAAAAATCTCGCGGCATTGCTGCACGCTCAGCGCGCTGCGTTCACAAAATGCGTCCACCGCCACGCCAGGAAATTTCCGCGCCAACTCCGCGATATGCGCCGCCAATTGTTCGGGCCACGCCGCGTTGTCCGCGGGAATTGCGTGGCCACCCAAACAAGTGGCCACAACAAGTTGCGGAGTACTTTTTGCGGCTTCGCCAATTGCGTTGAGTATTTTCATTTCGCTCTGCCAATCAAGTCCGTAGCCGCTCTTCACTTCAACGCTGCCCACGCCCAAATTTGCCAACGCGCGCAAGCGATCGCCAAGCTCCTGCGCCAACGCAGCCACTGTGGCTTGCTTGGTTGCGCGCACCGTTGACATAATTCCGCCGCCCGCCGCCAAAATAGATTCATAATTTTCGCCCGCGCGCAATTGCTCCCATTCACTCCAGCGATTGCCGGCAAAACATAAGTGCGTGTGGCAATCAATCAGTGCGGGCATGCACACGCGACCACCCGCGTCAATCACTTCACCAACAAGCGAAGCGGGCTGGCCAGGCGCGACAGAAGTGATCACGCCGTCGCTCGCGCACACATGACCATTCTCAATCACGCCAAGATCGCTCATTGCGGCGCCGTGGCGCGCGCCAAGTTGCGCATCATTCGTGGCGCCATGCGCGCGCGTATTCATGGTGATCACACGCGCGTTGATGATTGAAAGCATTCCCATTGTGGCAAAGGTAGTGCCCGTTGAAGTAACATGCTCGGCATGAAACTGATCGTTGTGCGCCACGCCAAAGCCAAGGAACAGGACGCCAAAAGATTTCCAGACGACTCTCAGCGGCCACTGAGCGCCAACGGCCGCCGTGAATTTGTGAAGTTCGCGCGGCGCATTCCCCGTTGGCTAGAGGCGCCGTCGCTTGTGTTGGCGAGTGGTTGGACGCGGGCTTGGGATACCGCCGACATTCTTCATTCGCAATCCAAATGGCCAGCCGCCAAGCGCTGTGAAGCGCTTGAAACGGGAGGTGGGTTTGCCGCGGTGGAAGTACTTCTGCAATTGCTGTCCAAATATCAGAATGAAAAATGCGTGGCGCTGGTGGGCCACGAGCCAGTGCTCAGCGAACTTATTTCGCGCTTGATGGGCGCCAGCGAGCGCGCGATTGATTTTGCCAAGGGCGCGGTGGCCGTGATTGAAATCACAAATGCGCAACCACTGCGGGGCGAA
>SYAD01000107.1 GCA_005789005.1 Planctomycetia bacterium
CATGGTGATCAGCCAAGAAACTTCATTGGGCGAGGCTTCATGGTCATGCGCGGCTTTACCTGGCACACCGGATTTGTCTTTATTAGCGTCTTTGTCCTTATCTTTGTCTTTATCTTTGTCCTTATCTTTATCTTTGTGATGCTTGGTGTCAGGGGCGGCGGCCGGCGCGTTTGGATCTTCTTGGCACGCGGCAATTGATGGAGCCAACATGGCAAGCAACACCGCGGCACACGCAGTTTTTTTATGGTCGCCAAGTACGTTGGAGAAGAAATGAAGCTTGAACATTTTTGCGATACTGGTCATGACAACTCCTAGGAAATTGAAATCAGCAAGGTAGACCTAGAAAAGATACTCTATACAGTAAGAGGTCACCAACTATGAAACGCATTCAAAGTATATTTATCCTGATTTCAATTTTATTTGTCTCCCAATTCGCCTTCGCGGAAAAGGATCTTGGCGAGTTGCTGACCAAGGCGGCTACAACCACAACGCAATCCAATGGCGGCGCGTTCAATGAGATCACCCAGTCCTTCGAGCGATTTATTCACACATGGTTCATCATCAAATTGTTCTCAGGCTTGTTGCTCAGCGTGTTGCTGGCCACTTTGATCGCGCAACATCCGCGCCGCAGCACCAGGCTGAATCCGTTGTCGGACCATGAGGAGCGCAAGTCGTTGGTTGTGCTCGCGGTTGTTGGCGCCGTTGTCGCTGAGCTTGTGCAAGTGAATTCATCCATGGCGTTGGTCATCTTCGGCATTGGCGGCTTGATTCGTTTCCGAACAGTGCTGGACAATCCAAAGATCACGGGCAAGGCGATTTTGTGCGTGCTGCTTGGCTTGGCCTGTGGACTTGGTCAATGGGCCACCGCCGTATTTGTGACCATATTTGCGTGGTTGCTGATTCTGTATTTGGAAATGCACCTCAGCGCGCGCGTGAAAATTCGCGTGGGCGAAAAGGGCAATGTGCAAGACACCTACAAGGCCGCCGTTGACGCGCTTAAGCTGTTGCATTGCCGAGTAAAGAGCTCGTCCATTCTTGTCGAAAAGCGCCAAGTGATTGCGTTGGTCTTCATTCCAAGTGGAATGGATCCAAAGGAACTAGAGGCGCAGTTGGCGGCCAAGTTGCCAAAATCGTCAAGCGCGTCCGAAGTGGAAATTGAGGTCGAGTGAGATCCTCGCTCGGGCCGCAGTTGCCGCGTGTTGAAAGTGTTTCGCAATGACGGGACAAACAATGCGCGATGCTATTGGCGTACATGTTCGCGGAGTCAGCCACAAATTTGCTGGCGCGAATGTGATTGACCATGCGGATGTGCAAGTAAAGCCTGGTGGATTCTTGGCGATCGTTGGCGATTCCGGTGGCGGCAAAACAACATTGTTGCGTTTGATCGGCGGGTTGATCGCTCCTTCCGGCGGTGAGATTGTGTTCACGGCGGGTAGTGAAAGTGATTCCCAAAGCGATCATGCCCTGCGCGGGCAATCAGCGCTCGCCGCGGCGCAAGCCAACGCTATTAGTTTTTGTTTTCAAGAGGGTCGCTTGCTTCCTTGGCGAAACGTTCTGCAAAATGTGGCGCTGCCACTGGAACTCAATGGTGTATCGGCGCAAGAAAGGCACGCGGCGGCGCGTGAAATGTTGGCCAAGATGCAGTTGTCGGATAGCGAGAGCAAAATGCCGGCGCAGCTTTCGGGCGGCATGCGAATGCGAGTGGCCATGGCCCGCGCATTGGTGACGCGGCCCAAACTTTTATTGTTGGACGAGCCATTTGGCGCGCTGGATGAAGTCACGCGGCTTGCCCTTGATGAGGAGTTGCGCCAACTTTGGCAACAAACGGGCACCACGGCAATTCTTGTGACGCACTCCATTCAAGAGGCGGTATCGCTTGCGCAGCAAGTTGTGGTGATGCGGGGCAAACCCGGGCGCACATTGCCAGCCATTGTGATTGATGTGCCCAAGGACGCGGCGCACCGAACAAGCATGCCATTTGTCGCGCTGTGTGAACGTGTGTATCAACAGATGACTTTGCCAACAAATGAAGTAGTGAAAGTGACGCGATGAACTTTTTAAATACGCCGCGCCAATCGAAAATTTATTTGGCATCACGCCAATCTGTCGCGGGTCAGTGGTATGACACAAAGAACATTGGGGCAACGCGATGAAAAATATTCTGCGCGTGGCGTTGCCGCCAATATTCACGGCCATCGCGCTACTTGTGGCGTGGGAAATTGCGGTGATGGCGTTCAAGCCCGCGGCGTATCTGCTGCCGTCGCCACTCATGATTCTGCGCGCCGCCAATGTTGATTCACGCCAATTGCTACAGGCCACGCTTTCAACCGCGATCAGCGCCGGGCTTGGGTTTGTCATCGCGGCGGTGGTGGGAATGACATGCGCAAGCGTGTTGAGTCAAAGCAAATTTTTACAGCGCGGTCTCTATCCGCTGGCGTCGCTCTTTCAAATGGTTCCGCTGGTTGCCATAGCGCCGTTGTTGGTGATTTGGTTTGGCTATGGACTCAGCGCGACTGTGGCCAGCGCCGCGATTGTGGCGGTTTTTCCGGTGTTGGCCAACACGCTTGATGGACTTCGCTCCACTGATCCCGCGCTGCGCGAGCTGTTCCACATTTACAACGCCAATCGTTTCACGCGTTGGTGGAAGTTGGAATTGCCCAGCGCCACGCCAAACATTGTCACGGGCTTGCGCATCGCGGCGGGCTTGGCG
>SYAD01000108.1 GCA_005789005.1 Planctomycetia bacterium
AGTAGTTCAGGTGTTGGCGGCACAGAGAGCGTTGATCGTGTTGCGGCTGTTTGGAAGCAACGCTTTTAGTTCGCTACCCTTCAAAGTATGAACGAGTTGGTTCACATCAATTCTTCCACACACGCCGCCGCCGGTGTTGTTGAAATTTCACTCAATCGCCCCGATGCGCGCAACGCTCTTCATTTTGAATTGATCGAGCAACTTGAACACGCCGTGGCCACGGTTGCTTCAAATCCCGCCGCCCGTGTTCTTGTTCTTTCGGGCAATGGAAAATCATTTTGCTCTGGCATGGATCTTCGCGGTGTTTTAAACGACGCAAATAAGATGGGACTGATGTTGCAAGGTCTCGCGCGTGTTGGTTTGGCTTTACGCAGACTTTCAATTCCGGTCATTGCAAAGGTTCAAGGCGCGGCGATTGGTGGTGGATGCGGCCTGGTGGTCGCGTGTGATTTTGCCTTTACCCACGAGCAAGCAAAGTTGGGTTACCCCGAAGTTGATCTTGGCGTGTGTCCCGCGGTTGTCGCTCCGTTTCTTATTTCTAAAATTGGCGCGGGCCGCGCGCGCGCGCTTCTTCTTGCGGGTGGACTTGTTGGTGGTGAAGAAGCTGTGCGAATTGGTTTGGCAACGCACTTGGTTTCAGTTGCTGAATTGGACTCCGCCACAATGGACTTCGCTCAAAAATTATCCACTGGCGGACAGCTTGCCATAGCCACCACCAAGCGTTTATTGCATGAACTTGATGGATTGATCAACGAGTCTGTTTTATCAAATGCCGCCGATCTTTCCGCAAAAATAATCGCTGGTGCTGAAGCGCAAGAACGCCTGCGCGCGCGATTTGAAACTCATGAAAAGTGAACCATGAGTGAAACCCCGCTCCCATTTGAAATTCGCGCCGACAATATCGCGGTTCTTTCACTGATTCCAAATCCATCCAAACCCCGTGGCGGCGTTGTTGTGCTTGATCGTTGGTTGATCAACTCCTTGGATTGCTCCCTGATCGCGCTCGCGCAAAAAAATCTGTCAGGACTCATTCTTCAAAGCGCCAGCGATCGTGTGTTTGTTGCGGGCGCGGATCTGGCGGAAATTGACGCGCTCAGCGACGCGGATCTTGATGTGTATTTGCGCGCGGGAAGCGTGGCTTACGGCCGCATCACAAAACTTCCATTCACCAGTGTTGCGATTATTCACAAAGCCGCGCTTGGCGGCGGACTTGAACTTGCGATGCACTGCGACGCGCTTGTTGGCGCCACTCCTGCGCCTGGTGAAAAAAGTTGGAAGGTTGGACTGCCTGAATGCGGTCTTGGAATTTGTCCCGGTTGGGGCGGCACCATGATGCTTGCCGCGCGCATGGATATTTCCAAAGCCATCTTGGCCACATGCGCGGGCGCGCCATTTGATGCGGCTGAAATTCCCGCCGGCCTATTTTCAAAAAATATTTCCGCCGGCGAATCACACGTCGAGGTTGCCGCCGCCTGGATTCACGCCAATCCAAAAGTCCAAACACTTCGCTCACCGCTTTCAATCGCGGACCCGCAATTTCATCAAGCGACATTCGCCGCGCTGGCGCAACTTGAAAAACAACTGCCAAAAACCGCGGCGGCGCGCGCCGTGATTGACGCTATCAAGGCAGGTTTACAGCACGGATTTCAAGCCGGAGTGTTATGCGAACAAAAACACCTTATTGATTTGCGACATACTCCCGAAGCTCGGGCGCGCCTTGACGCATTTTTAAAGCGATAAACATCGCGGTCGCTCTGGCTGTATGTATATTTTTATTTTTCTTACATTGGATTTGATTTAGGGGTTGATTCAACGCTCTTATCAGCGTTGAATAGACATCATTGCCCCGACAATCTTTAGGAGTTCACCATGGCCGCCACAAATCTTGCCACTGATTTAAAAAACGTTTCTGAAAAAGATCGCAAACAAATCGAGCAAGCTCAAGAGATGCTTGGACCAGATCCAGAAAAAATGGGTTTGGTAAAGAATTATTTCTGGGGCAACTTCCGTGAATCGGTCGCCTTTCCTTATCCAGAAAGTTCCGCGGAAGAAACCGCGCGCTGCGATCAACTTCTTGCCGCGCTTGAGCAATATCTCAAGACAGAACATCCCGCCATTGAAATTGATCAGAAACAAGAAATTCCAGATTGGGTTGTGAAGCGTCTCTTTGATTTGGGCGCGCTTGGCATGACCATTCCAAAGGAATATGGCGGCGGCAATTTTGGCATCACCAGCTACAACCGCTCACTCGAGCTCATTGGCCGCTATTGCGGCAGCACCGCGGTGCTTGTCAGCGCGCATCAAAGCATTGGTTGCAAGGCGCTTATGCTTTTTGGAAATAACGAACAAAAGAGCCGTTTTTTAACAAGAATGGCGAAAGATTCACTCTCCGCATTTTGCCTAAGCGAACCAAATGTTGGTTGCGACGCGGGTGGTCAAGAAACGCGTTGTGAAATTAGTCCGTGTGGAAATTTCTACATCCTCAATGGTGAAAAGAAATGGGCCACAAGCGCCGCACTCGCTGGTTTCTTCACGGTCATGGCGAAACAAAAACTAAAGGACCCCAAGACGGGAAAAGAAAAGGACGCGGTCAGCGCGCTTATTTGCACGCCCGACATGGAGGGTGTTGAAATTTACAGCCGCAATCGATCCAAGTGCGGCATTCGTGGAACATGGCAAGCGCGAATCAAACTCACCAACGTCAAGGTGCCAAAGGAAAATCTTCTTCACAAAGAAGGTCGCGGTTTAAATGTCGCGCTGACATGTTTAAATTACGGTCGCTGCACTCTCAGTGCCGGCATGTTGGGTGGCGCGACATACGCCTATGAACAAGCATGTAAATGGGCCAAATACCGCTATCAATTTGATCGGCCCATCGCGGAATTTGATCTCATCCAAGAAAAAATCGCGCGTATGGGCGCGCGCCTGTACGCCATGGACGCCATTCTTTATATGACCACCGGCTTCCTTGATCGACACGACGAAGACATCATGTTGGAAACCGCGATGTGCAAGGTGTTCTGCAGTGAAATGGGTTATCGCGTGGTGGATGACACCATGCAAATCATGGGCGGCGAAAGTTACATGACCGAGAATGGCATCGAGCGAATTTGGCGCGACTCGCGCATCAACATTATTGTTGAGGGCGCAAATGAAGTCATGCACAGTTTCATATTCGCTTACGGCTCCAAACAACTCGGCGAGTGGATGCTTTCGGTTCGCGCCAATCCTCTAAAGGCTATGAGTAGCGCTGTGAAAATTGGCAGCGAACTTTTCCTGGGTATCCGTGGTGGTCTTCCAAAATCCGAAATGCTGCATCCGCGCCTCAGGCGGTTTGGTCTTTCAACCATGATGCATATTCGTGAACACAGCCACCAAGTGAAGATGGCTTTCAAAGAGCACGAGGAAAAACTTATCACTAACCAAACCGTGCAAGCGCGCCTCTCCATGTGCGCTCTTTGGATTCACGCCATGGTGTGCTCGATTTCCAAACTTGACCGCGCGCTGCGAAATGGTCTTGAGGGCAACGCGCTTGAACACGACATGGCCATGGTTGAACATCTTGTTGCAATGGCAAATCTTGAAATCCAGGCGGAAATCCGATCTTTGCACAACAACACGGATTCCACAATGAAGCGCGCCGCGGCGGCGGCCATGTTGCGTTCAGATCTACTGCCAAATTCCGCCTACACCATTCCAGAGCGCACGATGGATTTGAAGGCGCGTGGGTCTGGCCAAAAAATAAATCAATCACCTATTCCGCAATTCGGTACCGGAAGTGTGTTTGATGGAGTCAAGGTTGGAAAATAGTTTGGTGTTGTCGGTTCAGTCATTCATTCATACGGAAGGTTGCATTCATGAAGCTTTTTGAAACACTCGCGGATCATGGTCACGAACGACTTTGTTTTCACCACGACACAACCACGGGTCTTCGATCCATCATTGCTATTCACAGCACTGTGCTTGGCAACGCGCTTGGCGGCACGCGCCGTTGGGCCTACACCGATGAAGCCGAGGCAATCCGCGATGTGCTTCGTTTATCAGAAGGCATGACCTACAAATCCGCCGCCGCTGATCTTGCAATGGGCGGCGCAAAAAGCGTGATCTTGATCAAGCCTGGCCAGGCGGCAACAGAGGCGGAGGGCCGCGCGATGGGTCGCTTTGTTGACACTATGAATGGCGCGTATATCGCCGCGGAAGATGTTGGTGTGACGCCGCAATTCTGCGATTGGATGGCTGAGGAAACCCAACATGTCATGGGTGGTGAAACCGTCAGTCATGGTGGCGACCCAAGTCCGTTCACCGCGACCGGTTGCTTTAACGCAATGAAGGCGTGCTTGAAACACTTTGGACGCAAGGTTGATTTTTCCGGAATGACAATTGGCGTGCAAGGCGTTGGCGCAACGAGTTACCGTGTTGCCAAGTTGTGCAAAGAAGCTGGCGCAAAAGTGATTGCGAGCGATGTGAATCGCGGCGCGCTTGAGAAGGCCGTGAAGGAGCTTGGAATCACGGCGGTGGGCGACAATGAAAATATTTTCACCACCAAGATGGACATTCTTGCTCCGTGCGCGCTGGGTGGCGTTCTAGATGACCGAACCATCACCAATCTGAAGTGTGAAATTGTGTGTGGCACCGCCAACAATCAACTGCTGCACGCGATTGATGATGGCGCGCGCCTGAAAAAGTGTGGCGTTTTGTATGGACCAGATTTTGTTGTGAACGCCGGTGGTCTTATTCGTTTGGCTGGTTTGTATTTGGGAATGACCGAGGGGCAGATCAACCAAAAGATCGATCAAATCGAACACACGACAACTTCCGTATTGAAGGAAGCAAACAGCGCCCACAGCACGCACGAGGCGGCTGTCGCTTATGCCAAGCGTCGAATTGAACACGGTCGCACAAGCGGCAATGTAAATCCCAAGCGAGTCGCCACCACCGCCTGATGAAATACCGAAATCGTTCGGTACACTTTTGCACTCGATACAAAGTCTGCTTTATTTGTTGAAACAAGTTATTTGTCCTAGGAAATCACCATGCCAATCAAGAGCGCTTTTACCACCACGATTGACCACGTCTCCATTCTGGATGTGAACGCCAACTTTGATGAAAAGTTGGGCGCGGGTTTGATTCCAGACGCCGATCTTGTTCGCCTGTATGAGCACATGTGCATATGTCGCCACCTAGACGAGGTTGCTTTCAAACTTCAGCGCTCTGGCCGCATGGGAACATTTCCGCAGAACATGGGTCAAGAAGCCACAAGCATGGGCGCGGCGTATGCGCTGGATAAAACCGATTGGTTGGTTCCGTGTTACCGCGAAAATGCCGGCCTGTTCTGGCGCGGTCTTTCGATGGAAATGATTTTGTTGCACTGGATGGGTGATGAGCGTGGCAACGCAATTCCGCGCGAGTTGTATTGCATGCCGCTTGCAATTCCAATTGGCACGCAAATGTTGCACGCCACGGGCCTGGCTTGGGCCGCTAAATATCGCGGCGAAAAACGTTTGGCATGCACCTTCTTTGGTGATGGCGCAACAAGCGAAGGCGACTTTCACGAAGCCATGAATTTTGCCGCAAATCTGGATATTCCTGTGATCTTCTTCTGCCAAAATAATTTCTGGGCCATCAGCGTGCCTGGTAAAATTCAGTGCTCCGCGCCAACCGTTGCGCAACGCGCCGTGGCGTATGGAATGGACACCATTCAATGCGACGGAAATGATATTTTCTCCGTGGTGTATTGCGTGCGAAAAGCCGCCGCACTTGCCCGCGAAAAGGGACGACCATTCTTTATCGAGGCGGTGACATATCGTTTGGGTGATCACACAACCGCTGATGACGCCCGTCGCTACCGCGACCAGGCTGAAGTTGACGCGTGGAAAACCCGTGATCCAATTCTTCGCATCCGTAAATTCCTTACCACGCGTGGATTTTGGGATGACACAAAAGAGGCCGCGCTTGCCGAGCGCGCCGAACGCGATGTGGCCGCGGCCGTTGAGCGAGCGGAATCAATCGCTCCGCCAAACCGCGACGACTTCTTCAACAACATGTATGCAACAATTCCACCCGACCTTGCGCTGCAGCGCGACACCATGCAAACACACGGCATTGGTCAGGACCCATCACAAATTGATGGCGCAGTGATTGAGCTGCCCGCAAAAACTTCACACTAAAGGAACAACACCATGGCAAACCTAACACTGGTGCAAGCAATCAATTTGGCGCTCATTCAAGAAATGGAGCGCGATGAACGCGTGCTGATTCTTGGCGAAGATGTTGGCTTAAACGGCGGCGTGTTCCGCGTCACCGAGGGCCTTCATAAAAGATTTGGTGGCAAGCGCGTGGTTGATACGCCTCTTGCTGAGAGCGGAATCATTGGAGCAAGCATTGGTCTTGCCATGGCAGGCTTGCGCCCTGTTCCAGAAATTCAATTCGAGGGATTTCTTGGTCCCGCGTACGACCAGATTTGTAGTCACGCCGCTCGCATGCGCACGCGCACTCGTGGAGCCATGACTGTGCCTCTCACTATTCGTATTCCTGTTGGCGGCGGAATTCACGCGCCCGAACTTCACTCCGATAGTCCAGAAAGTATTTACATTCATCAACCCGGCATCAAGGTGGTCATGCCAAGTAGTCCATATGACGCAAAGGGTTTGTTGATCTCCGCAATCCGTGATCCAGATCCAGTCATGTTCTTTGAACCCAAGCGCATTTACCGCGCCTTCCGTGAGGAGGTTCCTGAAGATGAATACACCCTTCCGCTTGGCAAGGCCCGCGTGGTGTGTGAGGGAAATGAAATGACGATGGTGAGCTGGGGAGCCAGTGTTGTTCAATGCATGCAAGCCATTGAGCGTGGTGGTCGCTCTATCGAACTGATCGATCTTCGCACGCTCTATCCATTTGATATGGACGCGGTCGAAGCCAGCGTTAAGAAAACAGGCCGCTGTGTCATTGTTCATGAAGCCCCTAAAACATGCGGGTTTGGCGCCGAAATTGCCGCGCGCATTATGGAGCGATGCTTCTTGTATTTGGAATCTCCAGTGCAACGCGTGGCTGGATTTGACACCATCATGCCTTATTACAAACTTGAACTTGATTACATGCCGGATGCGGATCGGATCGCGCGAGCAATAGAGGAAACCGCCGCGTACTAGTTTGTGCTCCCTCATCACCACCAAACTCACACTTTCATTCACTCTTGGAGAACTTCACATGGCTGGCGTAAAACAACCTGACGACAAAAGTCATTTCATTCTTCCTGATCTTGGTGAGGGCGTTCACGAAGCCGAACTTATTAAATGGCGCGTGCAGGTTGGTGATACCGTGAAGGAACACCAAACAATGGCGGAGATGGAAACAGACAAGGCGCTTGTTGAGGTTCCAAGTCCTTGGAATGGCGTGATTGGCGAGTTGTGCGGAAAAGCTGGTGACACCATTTTGGTTGGAAGCGTTTTGGTTCGCTATGCGGCCAAGAATGCTGGTGTTGTTGCGCCAACAAAAACCGTTTCTGTGGTCGCCAAACAACACGCCGCTCCCACTCCGGTTGCCACCGCCAAAACCGAGGCAAAAAGCGACGCCACCGAAGATGCCGGAACCGTTGTTGGAAATGTAAGCGGTTCGCTTGGTGTTCCAAGCCGATTCGCCCGCCAACCAGAGCACGAAAGTGTTTCTTCTGGCGCCAATAAATCGCTGGCCACGCCCGCTGTTCGCAGGATCGCCAGGGAGTTGGGCGTGAATATTCAACAAGTTCGCGGAACCGGTCGTGGCGGTCGAGTTACCGCGAGCGATCTTCAGGCGGTAAGCCAAGGGGCGGTTGATGTTGCCCGCGAAACAACGGCATCACGCGTTGTCATCGCCCAACCAATCACACACTCAAACACAAGTGACAATACTGTCACCACAACCGCGGCATCGCTTTCTGTCGCGTATCCAACTGTGAATCGCGACGGAGTAAAAGAGTGCATTCCATTCCGTGGTATCCGCCGAAAGATTGCCCAGGCGCTGGATCTTTCCGTGAAGACCGCCGTGCATTTCACCGTGGTTGATAGCGCGGATGTGACCAAGCTTGATCGCAAGCGCAAGGAATACGCCGCCGCCCTGGGAACAAAACTCAGCATGTTGCCGTTTGTCATGCTTGCCGTGTGTAAGGCGTTGCGTAAACATCCAACACTGAACGCCAACGTGGATGACGCCAACGAGGAAATTTTGATCAAGGATCCAATCCATCTTGGTTGCGCGGTAGATACTGATCACGGTCTCATGGTTCCGGTTCTTCGCAACGCCCACCAGAACAATGTTGGTGAGTTGGCGACGCTTGTGAAAGAACTCGCCGAATCCTGCAAGCAGCGCACTGTTGCGCGTGAAAATCTTGTTGGCGGAACATTCACTATGAGCAATGTTGGTAGTTATGGTGGCACATTTGCCACTCCAATCATCAATTATCCAGAGGTGGCAATCCTTGCTATTGGCCGCGCAAAAGAGCAGGTTTTAACCAAAGACGGCGCGTTCTACGCGGGACTTGTTTTGCCGCTCAGTCTTTCGTGTGATCACCGCATTGTGGATGGAGCCGAGGGCGCGAGATTTTTAAACACGGTGCTTGGGTTCTTGGAAAACCCAGACAGGTTGTTGGCTTCATAATCCACGCATTTTTTGGCACGGGGGAATTTATCTATTGTCAATGATTGGTTAGACTGTGCCAATGAAGATGTTTTTCAAGTTGGTCATTTTTTTAACACCCGCGACAACCGCGCTCGCGTTTGCTGACGCACCACCAATGCCGGAGTTGGCCAACCCAAGTGGGTGGCCACTTATTGGTTACGGATTGGCATTCGTGTTGGTGGGTGGCGCGGTGTATGTGAGTCTTTTCACATCCAAGCGCGCGAATATTGATTGATGAAACAAGCCGAGAAAAACTGAGAAAGAAATCATGCGAAACAGCAAAAATATTAAACCTAAAAATGCCCTCATTGTCCTGAACGTAATCCTGCTGGCCGTGCTTGCGTTTGTCTCGCTTGGACCAAGCGCCGGCGCGCAAAGCGGTCGTTCTCGGGGTCAGTACCTCATGGTTGGCGGAAAATATGTCATGAACCAAGCGGGCGTTGCCTACATCTTGGATCAATCCAATCAAGAACTCATTTCTTTGTCTTGGAATGACTCATCAAAGAGTTTGTTTGGTATTGGCTATAAAAATATTCCAAAAGTGGTGGAGCAAACTCAAAAGAGTCGTTGATAGAAATTTTAAAAACCATGAAAAAGCAATCAAACAATTTTCAAATGAACACCGTCGCCCTTTGGGCGAGCGCGTTCTTTCTTGGTGGACTTATTCTCACCCAGGCCGGAAAAATTCAAACCGCCAACGCGGATTCCGTGGTGACATCGAATGGGTTTTGCATGTCCACCATCACGGTTGGTAACCAGACTGGTTCCGAAACCTACGATCTTCTTTGGTTGGTCGATGATCGCAGTGAAACACTCATGATTTTCTATGGAGATGTTTACAACAAGGTTCTTGATTTAAGAACCACAAAGAATCTCTCGGAGATTTTTAAACAAGCCCGCGGAAATTAGTTTCGGGTTCGTGATGGGGTGAAACTCGCAATGAAAGATTCATCAACCATTCCACATTTATTCAAACCGGGCGCCGCTGTTGACGCAGTTATGGCGAAGCGGCGCGCCGCATCATTTACCACCCGAAGTATTAAGGCTTCCACCAAAGCATCTGGCCTTCGGTTGGCAATGTCCATGTTGGACCTTACAACACTGGAAGGAAAGGACAGTCCCGAAAAAGTTCGCGCACTTTGTGCCAAGGCGATCTCTCCGCATATCTCCAGCACGCCCCTCAAAGATCCTGTTCCGTCAGTCGCGGCGATTTGTGTTTACCCAATGTTGGTTCGCGTTGCCAAAGAAGCTCTTGCTGGACACTCAATCAAAATTGCCGCTGTTGCGACTGGTTTTCCAAGCGGTCAATACCCGCTTGATATTCGTCTTCAAGATGTTCGCGCCGCTGTCGCTGCCGGAGCCGATGAGATTGACATGGTTGTAAGTCGGGGACTTTTTCTGTCGGGTCAATTCCAAGCGGTTCGGGAGGAAATTGTTGAAATAAAAGCCGCGTGCGGCCCCGCCCACTTAAAAATTATTCTTGAAACCGGAGAGCTTGAAACCCTAGATAATGTTCGGCGCGCCAGTGATTTGGCGATTGACGCAATCTTAAGTCGACCTGGCGCTAAACCAATCGTGGATGGGGAAGTTTTTATTAAAACCAGCACTGGAAAAGTTCAACCAGCGGCAACCATGCCCGTCACGCTTGTCATGCTTGAGGCAATTCGAGATACCCACCTTGCTGGCGGTCCAAGGATTGGTATGAAACCCGCGGGTGGAATTCGCACGGCGAAACAAGCGCTTCACTATCTCGTCATGGTCAAAGAAACATTGGGCGACGATTGGCTAACTCCAAACCTGTTCCGCTTTGGCGCCAGCTCGCTTGCCAACGATATTTTGCGGCAAATTCTAAAGCTTGAAACAGGCCGATATGCCGCCGCGTGGGATCTTGGAGAGTAAAAAATTTGTGTTGAAAATTGATCGTGACGGACCAATTTTTTATGGTCGCTGATCAGACCCCGCCGAATTCGGTTGCTGTGTTTGGCGCATGGCCCACACAATTCCGCCTAGAACATGCTTTTGAAATTCGGGTTCCAAAAAAGATTCAGACGTGTGTCCCATCGCGGTGTACCACGCCCGCCCGCCCTCAAATTCATGCATCCAAGAAATTGGGTGATCGCCATTCATTGTCACCTCCCCTAAATCCTGATCGTTCACGCACACCAATACATGGACGTTTTTTCTTGGGTTGGTTCTGAATCTGTACCACTCGTCTTCTCGTTTCCATGAATCTGGAAATTCAATTGTGCTGATATGCGTCTTGTCTTCGCGGCGCACGGTGGCCAAAATAACTTTGGTGTGATCCAGAAACCAAGCTCCAATAAGTTGTCCATACCAAGGCCATTCATATTCAGTATCGGCGGCGGCGTGAATTCCAACATATCCACCACCCGCGTGTATGTATTGCTCAAACGCATTTTGTTGCTCTGTATTTAACACATCTCCAGTGGTGCTTAAAAATACAACGGCCGCGAATCTATTTAGATTTTTTGTTGTAAATGCGCCAGCGTCCTCTGTTTGTTCCACCACATATTTTCCTATTCCAATTTCACGCAACGCTCGAACTCCGTCTGAAATATTCTTGTGCCGATACGCTTTTGTTTTTGTAAACACAAGAATGTGTGGCGGCTCGATGTTGTTCTTCGTGCTTGGTTTTTCCGGTTTGCTTGCTTGAATCTCTTGGGATTTGGTCTTTAAAGGCGCTTCGTCTTTCATTGTCTGTGACGCATTGGGCGCATCAGGCACGTTGACACAACCAATCACTACCAATACCCCAAATAGTTGGGCCGCCAAACGTGCTTTCAGTTTGCGCGTGCCGCATGTTCTTGAATATGTCATATTCAACATGTTTCAATTATGCATCATTTTGGCTTGAATTACATGGCTTGTTGGGGCTACGCTATTGATCCGTGACCACGCCAAAATCCGCAAACGATCGAACCCTTGCTCGGCATCCAAAGCCACTTGGTGGCGATACGGCCAGAAATCTTCCCTTACCAACGGTCAGTCTTTCTGAATTCATATTGAACAACGGAGATGAAGCCCGCCAAAGTTTAAGAATTGGGAAAAAACCAGATTGGCTTCGAGCCCGCGTGCCTGGTGGCGAGGAGTACCTGCGCCTGAAGGCGATCATGGACGAACATAAACTTCATACTGTGTGCCAAGAAGCCAGTTGCCCGAACATGGGCGAGTGTTGGAGCCGCGGCTCCGCCACGATTATGATTCTTGGCGACACCTGCACCCGCAGTTGTGGTTTTTGCAATGTAAAAACAGGCCGTCCCGCCACCCTTGATCTGAATGAGCCCGCGCGCGTCGCGGAAAGTTTGCGATTAATGAATCTTAAACACGTGGTCATCACCAGTGTCAACCGAGATGAGTTGCCTGATGGTGGCGCCCAATTGTGGGCCGAAACAATTCACCTCACTCGGGCGGCCTGTCCCAACATGAGTATTGAAGTTCTTGTTGGTGATTTTTGTGGCGATGAAAAAGCAATTCAAACTGTTTGTGATGCGCGACCCCGGATCATTAGCCACAACATGGAAACCGTTCGGCGCATGCATTCGGCGGTGCGTCCCCAGGCGCGCTACGAACGCTCTCTCAATGTGTTGAAACAATTCAAGGCAAGTGGCCTTCTTACAAAAACTGGAATTATGGTTGGAATTGGTGAGCGCGATGATGAGGTTTTACAACTTATGGATGATGTGCGCGCCGAATCCAAGGCAGACATTTTAACTATTGGTCAATACCTACAGCCCACTCGCAATCATCTTCCAATTGATCGCTGGGTTACTCCTGGTCAGTTTGTTGAATTCAAATCACAGGCGCTTTCGCGTGGATTTAGGGTTTGCGAAAGCGGTCCTTTGGTTCGAAGCAGTTACCGCGCCGACGAACAAGCTGCTCTTCTTGCCGACGTTTAATTATTGAGCGTTCCAGCTCAACTTCAATCATCTTTTGATGGCAACAATCTGCCGACAACAATTGGATTGAGCGGAAATTCCTTCAAGCAGTCCCGCAGATCTTTCAAGGTTAACTTTTCTATGCGATCCATTTCTTGCTCAATTGGTATTGGTGGCAAGCCATAGGCCCACTGTGAACCCAACCGATGCATGCGTCCTGATGGGCGTTCGCTTGCCAACGCAATGCCCGTTGCAATACGCGCGCGGGCGCGATCCAATTCTTCTTGTTTAAGATTTTCACCCAGGCTAGACATTTCATCACGCAGACGTTTCTCAACCTCCGCGACGTTTTTCATCTCACACGCCGCGAACACTAAATACTCTCCCAAGCCATCACGTCCCTCAAATGAACACGACGCCTCCTCCGCGAGACCTGTTTCCACAACACTCCAATAAAACTTGCTGCCCTCGCGGTCTCCAATAATCTGGCTTATCAAACTGCTGGCATAACGGCGCATATCTCCAAGCGCGGGCGCGGGCATCATCATGCCTAAATACGCCCGGTTTGTTTTTGACATGACCTTTGTAAATTCCTTTGGCGTTGCGGTAAATGCGGGCTGTTCCCTGCCTGGCTTTCCACAAGGCCAACTGCCGCAAAGTTTTTCAACCTGATTTGTGATTTTTTCAAAATCAAGCTGTCCAGCAACGGCCAAATTTAAATTGTCCGCGGCATAGCGATTATGAAAGTACTCCGTCATATTCGCCAACGGCAGTTCGCCAACCGTTTTCTTTGTGCCCAACACCCTGTGCGCCAGTGGGTGTTCCTTGTAATACGCCTCCATCATTTGCTCATACAAACCCATGAATGGATTGTCCTCATACATGGCAATCTCCTCCAAAATCACTCCGCGCTCCTCTTCAAAATCTTCTTTGCGCAAAGCTGGACGAAGAATGTCGGATAAAATCTCAATTGCCGCCGAAAGATGTTCGGGTAAAACATGGGCGTGGAACGCAGTCATCTCTCCACTGGTGAAAGCATTGTGGCTTGCTCCGATTTGATCAAAGTCGTTGTTCACATCTAGGGCGCTTCTTTGCGCGGATCCCTTGAACATCATGTGCTCAAGAAAATGACTCACTCCCATAATGGCTGATGGTTCATCCCTGGCTCCGGTGCGAACAAAAAATCCAGCCGCCGCTGTGTGTGTGCTTTGATCCACTTCCCCAACCAGCATCATTCCGTTTGAAAGCCGCGCTTCTTTATAAACAAATGTCATGAGGCGATTCTAGTTGCTCCAAGACTTGAAGGTCCGCCATGATTATCGGGTGTTTGATTGCTTAAAAACACACTAAATCACTTGGTTTTCAAGCATTTTTACCTCTCTTACTTCCTGCGAATACGAATATCCCTGTATGGATTTCAAAATTGACTCAACTGGTGCAGGCACGCCCGATGATGGCGGCAAGTTTGTATCACTAGAAAATCGCCGCATTCAACAGCGCGCCACTGGTTCTGGTGAAATTCTTATCGCCTGGCACCACGAACCCGACCAACTCCAATCTTATTTAACTTTGGATATAAGTGAAAATGGCGCGCGGATTTGTGCCGACTGCTTTCTTCAGGAAGGCTTGACTGGCTTGGCTCTTATGCACCGCCCCACTGGTATTCGAATCGATCGCACTTCCATGGTGGCGTGGTGCAAAGCGGTTCGAAATGAAACTGGTTATTTGAAACACTATGAGGCGGGAATACGATTTTTTTAAATCACTGTGAAGCCGAACGAGTTCGCGTTGGTTTTTGAGAGCTCGTTGGAAGCGCTCCAAAAACCGCCGCCATTGTCATTGGTTCTTCCGCCAACACATTTCTTAAATGCGCCGCCAACAATCGATTGGCTCTGTTTAAACTTTCTTCATCATTTGATGGCTCAGTGTTTCCAGCAAGCGACTCCAGGGCGCGTATTGTTCCCCTTCGAATTCTCCAATGATTTGGATCTCCAACATCAACTGTAAATTTTCCACCAATCGGATCAAATGCCAATGTTGCGGTCTGGGGATCAGGATCATTGAGTTCTGGTCGCCATCCCGTTTCCTCCAAAAGCGCCCACTGAAATCTTAAAAGCGAAAGTGTTGGGGTTGTTCCAGACTGAAGCGCCCTTAAAAGATTCAGTGTGATTTCATATAGAACTGGGTGTGGATCAAGCGCCGGCAACATTCTGTTCAGCATGTCTGCAACGTACCAACCGGCTTTGTTTGCTTGAAGATTGTCCCTAAGGTTTGGAAACGTTTCACAAACATCCCACTCTGTCAGTGTGGCCAA
>SYAD01000008.1 GCA_005789005.1 Planctomycetia bacterium
ATGCCTGTTCCTAGTTCCGTGTTGCCAGCGAGCGAACGCCCACAAAACTAATTGAGTTCAAGACTTTGCATTCCGCGCGCCTGGATTGTTTGCGAATGTGCAACACGAATGCGGCGCGAAGCGTCTCGTGAATACGTGGCTTCAGTTTCAATGTGGTGTCGCAATTTGGGTGCGCGGGCATTGCTCCTGTGGTTTGAGATGAACCCGCATTCATTCAGCGGTCATGGACGGGACTTCCCATTTCGCAGGTTTCTTGAGCCAAAGGACTGAAACTTTTCCGATTCAGGTGGTTCAATCCATGGGAAAAACGGGGGTGCTGCCCGCTGAAACTGATCCCAAAAAGCGCCTTGGTGGCGTTATGGTGCCGCCAGGAGGCATTGCCGCATGGCATGTACTGAAATTTGGGTTTTTATCAATCCAGTTTTATAAGCACTTGCGTGCAAAGGACTTGTAATCCATAAATATATTTACAAAGAAAGCGTGGAAGTTTGGCTTCTGCCATTGATTATGGCCAATTTGGATAGATAATGGGTCATTCGGGAATTCAACATCAGCGCAATCCAATTGGGTTGCGGGAGCCGCCGTCTGTGCGTGTCGGAGCGACCAGACGGCGGTGTTTTTTTTGCGCGTGGCTCGCGAGCATAAAAGCGATGTTGTTGGAACAACTGACTGTTGGATCGCAGAAACAAAATGAGAGTTGAATATGTCGGGCAATTCGTCAACGCGGCCGAGTCTGACCTCGGAACCTTGCGCGCAAGAGTGTTAGCATTCAAGTGTGCCAATTTCATCCGCAGTGACCGCGCTTACCGCAATCGCAAACATATCCAGCATTGCGCCAACCGCGCCAATGGAATCAGCCACATTTGTGAATTCAACTTTAAGCGATAGCGCGCCAATGATTTGCATGATTTCGCCAAGCGCGCAGGACACGCCGACGCCAGTTCAAAGCTCCGCGAAAGCCGTGGTGCCCAAGGAAAATGCATCGGCGCGATTTGGAGCCAAGGGTTCTTGGCGATGGGAACTTGAAGGCAGTTGGATGGATGACTTTGACAGCGACAATCAACTGCAAGGCGCGTGGTATGCGAGTTACTTTCTGATTGATAATTTCAGCTTTGATTTTGGTCCTGAAGTGGCGTGGTTCTCGCAAGGTGGCGGCAACACATGGGGAGCGGGTCCGGCGTTTATGTTTCGCTGGCACTTTTTGGCGCGCGAAACTTGGAGCATCTACGCCGACGCGGGAGTGGGCCTGATGTTCACGGGATCCAACGTGCCTTCTGCGGGCTCTTCGGTCAATCTCACGCCACGAATCGGCGTGGGCGCGTCATTTGAAGTGGCCCCAAACGCCCGCATTCTCACTGGATTTCGCTGGGCGCATATTTCCAATGCCAACGTGGCCGACAACAATGACGGTCGCAACAGCGTTCAGTTGTACGCCGGTCTTTCACTTCCATTTTAGCGCGCAAAGCATCACGCTTACTTTGTTTCCTTGGCAAACCAACGCCAAGCGCTTTGCGTGATTGATTCAAGAGATGAACGCGCGGGCCGCCAATTGGTCAATCGAAAAATTTTCTCTGGATTTGAAACAAGCCGCGGTGGATCGCCATCTCGGCGCGGACCAAATGCAAATGGAACTTTTCGTCCCGCCGCCGCCGAGCACGCGCGTAGCACTTCAAGCACGCTTGCGCCAACACCCGTGCCAACATTCATGGCCAATGTTTCGCGCCGCGGAATCACCTTGATCGCCTCTATGTGCGCGGCGACCAAATCCTCAACGTGAACGTAGTCGCGGATGCATGTCCCATCTGGAGTTGGATAATCATTCCCATGCACAACCAACTCTGGGTGTCGACCCGTGGCGGCTCGCAAACATATTGGCACCAGATGAGTTTCAGGATCGTGATCCTCGCCAATGCGGTCCAAGTGATCGCCACCCGCGACATTGAAGTAGCGAAGAAACACAACGCCGCGATCGCGATCCGCGAGCGCGTGTGATTGCACCCACGCTTTCATCATGTGCTCGCACGCGAGTTTGCTTTCACCGTACGCGTGCGTTGGCCGCTGCGGACAATCTTCTCCAATTGGAATGCGCGCCGCCTCGGGCTCGCCGTAGGTGGCGCAGGTGCTGGAAAAAATTATTTTTCTAGCGGCCACCGCGTCCATAGCTTGGAGTAAAGAAACCGTGGCGCCCACGTTGTTGTGCCAGTAGATCAGCGGAAATTTCACGCTTTCTGGCACCACGGCGAAAGCCGCGAAGTGCATCACAATTTCGGGTGGATGCAATTGCAACGCGGCCACGGTGGCGGCCTGATCGGTCAAGTGAATTTGGCTGAAATGAAAGCGATCTCCACCCGCTTTTTGCAGCGCATCAACTGTGCGCGCAAAACTCCTGGAGAAATTATCCAAGCCATGCACTTGGTGGCCATCATCGAGCAACTTTAAACATGCGTGTGAGCCGATGTATCCAGCGGCGCCGGTGACAGTGATCTTCATGAAAGTTGCTCCAAGTGAATGTAAGAAGGGTTCAGAACCGTAATTTGAGGGAAATAAGGCACTTGCCGAATTCGACTCAACTTGAGAGGATACTCTTTATGGATGGAATCCTACTTGGGAAGCCTTTAGTGGCTACCCGCATTACAGAAGTGAAGACATCGGCGGAGCCGAAACCTTCCTTTAAAATTTCGCAAACCACCGCCCTGAGAGGGGTTGGGGAAAATGATCCAAGGCTGAACGCCTTGCGAGAAGCTTGTGCTTTGGCAGAGGCTTTAAATGATGATTCCCAGGCGTTGATTGCTCGCGCCCATGTCAAGGGAAATCAAGATCCGATGACTGTGGCGCAAGGGTGCAACTCCCTTGAGAAGGCCATGGCTGAAGTGGAAGCGCTTATTCGCAAGCTTGATGATGTATTGGTTACGGAATCTTTGAACAACGTTCAGGAGCAGGTTCAGGCATGATGAACGCCCAAAACGAATTGGAATCCACAAGCGTGCATTGCGACAATACTGCCGAATTTCAGGCGGCGCTTGAGGCGGCGTGCGGGTATCGAGGCGATGTCACGTTGCATTTCAAGGATGGTTCTTCCATTGAGGGATATGTCTTTGATCTCAAGCGAGCGGACCCGGCCCACCACGCTGTGCGCATTCTTCCAAAGGATGGAAGGTCGCGCATGACGGTTGCCCAATCCACAATTCAGTCGCTGAGCTTCACTGGCAAGGACGCGGCCGCCGGCAAGACTTGGGAAAATTGGATGCGTCGCTACGCGGAAAAGAAGTTGAAGGGTGAAGCGGCCGGTATTGAGAGCGAACCCCTGGATTAATTTCGGCGGCGCAAATTATATTTTATGGCGAGAGTTCTCGACCCGAAGCTGGATCGAAAATTTTCCATTGCAACTCTTTGGCCAACTTCATGATCACCACCCATGCGATGTCATCATCGGAGATGGTCAAGAGCATTTGTGAAACGGGATCCTCATTTTGCGGAAGTTCAATTTCAATGCCAGGTCCGTACAACATGTCGCCGCCTTCCACTTCGGCCGCGGTGTTGCGAAGCGAAAGTGATTTGACAATATCCGCGCGGCTTCCGATGGGCGCGGGGGCGCCATCTTTTTTATTGGCGCGCGACAAGATGACGTATAGATCTTTGGACATAATGAATCGGAAATCGTAACCGCAGGAAAGCAAATACGCTTCAATGCGAGCGGCGCGGCGGACGTGGATTACGCCGCGGGAGATTTTTCGAGCTTTGGTGGGCGGATCAAACGGTCCAACTCCTTGGGGGAAAGCCACGGCAGAGCGCTGAGTTTCTTCACGATCCGCTCGGGCATGGGCTTGCCATCGCGCTCCCATTGCGGACGGCTTTTCCAGCGTCGGTGCACCCATAAATATTGTTCCGGCGCCAGGCGAATGGAGTCCTCTATTCCGCGGTTGAATCTGGCGGTGATATAGAACAGCGGGTCTTCAAATGCATCCCAATCCTCGGGATTGATTCGATCCACAATTTCAAGGCGATATTTCAGGCGGTCGGTCTCCCGAACCGCTGTTCCCACAAAAATCGGAATGCGGTAGCGCATGGCCAGAAGCCCGATGCTTTTGTAACTGCTGGCCATCTGTCCAAAGAATGGAACAAAGAGGCCGTCATCGCCAGCATTTTGATCCGCGATAAATCCAATCCGTCCGCCTTCAAGAATTATATTTTGCAATTCTTGAGTGGCGTTCCATTTTGAAAGCACGCTCAATCCGCGGCGACGCCGCATGCCCAGCAACCACTCGTCAAAGTATGGATTGTCCAGCGGCCGCGCCAACGCCGTGAGATGAAAATCAAGCACCGCCAGCGCGAATCCCAGCAATTCCCAATTGCCGCAGTGCCCCGTCACGAAGATCGCGGGCTGGTTGGAAAGTAAAAAATCCATGTGTGGTCCAACCGTGCCTAGCTTGATGGTCTTTGTCCAATTCAGCGCGTGCAAGCGTTGCGGCGTGAGCATGCTTTCCACCATGAACAGTTGAAACATGCTGGCGATGCTGCGCTCGGCAAGTTGGTTTGCATCCGCTTGCGACATTTCCGGAAACGCGCGCTTGACATTCACGCCGGCCCGCAAAAGTCTCTCCGCGCCAAAGCGGGCGAACATTGTTCCCAACGCTCCCGCGGTGCGCATATTTTGCTCCGCTTCAAAGAGATGAAACAACGCAGCGAATCCGCGGCCAAGCGCGTACTGGGATAAGTGGATCAGCCGCTTGGTTGCGGCGCTCATGAGTTAATTGCCTTGACCAGTCAAAACTTGGAAACGATTCCAGTTTAAAACCGGAATCTTGGCCTCAGTGGCTTCTTTCATGATGCGGTTGTAGGTGTCGTAGTCGTTCTTGGCTTGCGTGTATGCCTGAACCTCTATGTCACCGGCGCTGGATGAAAGTGGAAGCGGTTCGGGTGGAGGATTTCCAATCACGACAAAGTCAAGATCGCCCGTGACTTTCTCGCTGTCAATCACTTTGCCGCCCCATTCTTGAATTCGATTGCGAATCACTGAAGCCTCGCCGGTGGATGTCTTGCCATCATTGTTCACGTCGAATTTTCCGTACACCATCATTCGATATGTGTAAGTGGGACTGTAGACCGCGTTGATCAGAACATCGTTTCGGTTGATTGGCTGATTGGCGGAACTACGTGTCACGCGGGCGGTGGATGTGTCCTCCGTCACGCGCAATACTTGCACGCTGGCCTTGCCGCGAAGCTTTCCTTCTTTGTTGTTTTGAACTTGATCCGCGGTGGTGAAAACTTCAAAGGTCATTCCTGGAACAACGCGGTGCTTGCGGCCAATATCCAAATACACCGTGGCGTCTGGCCCGCCAATTTCAATCACATGACCATCCACCAGGCTCGAAGGATCCTCTGGCTTCACTTCAAACTCGGAGAGTTTTTTTTCCGCTTGCTCCAAACGGCTTCGCAATGTGTCGCGCTCTTTTCCAAGACCATCAATGTTCAATTGCATTTCATCAATGCGGGCTCGATAGTTGCGCTCGACATCATCCTTGGAATCGTGCGTGATTTTTTGCACTTCCTCGATGCTCTTGCTGTAGTCGGTGGTCGCGCTTGTGAGAGGAGCGATATCTTTTTTGGCGGCTTCAATCGCGGCTTGACGCTCGGTGGTCGCATCAGCGAGCGACTTTCGAACGCCAGCCAGTTGCGCATTGAGCTCGTCGATTGTCTTGGCGGTTCCTTGAATCGCGTTTTCTTGTTGCGATACCGTCACCTTCAAAGTATCGCGCTCCGAAGCGGTTTGCTTGTGCAAGGCAAGCGCTTCATCATTGGGTTTCTTGGCGGCTTCAAGTTCTGTTCTTAAATTTTTAATGTCGGTCTTGGATTTGATTGACATTTCCGTTGCGGACATCATTTGTGAATAGAACACAACCGCCAGCACTAAAAATGCGACGGTTGCAAGAACAAATGTGACGAGCGTTACAAGTACGCCAGATCCGGCGGGTCGAGTGGCCATTCGAAGGGGTCTCCGGGGCGAAAGTGCCCGAAATGGCAGTGTGATGCTTCAGTCGCATCTCGTCAAGGGGAAATTGGAATTGCCACTTGCCTTTCTTGGAGAAAAAGGCGATACTTTCCGACCCATCGGAGAACACATTGCCAAATAGTAAATCAGCTGAAAAAAGAGTCCGTCAAAATAAGAAGCAAAACGCCGTCAACAATCACCGCAAGCGGTTGATCAAGGAAAGCACGCGCCAGTTCATGGCCGCGGTGCAAGCAGGCGATCTTGCCAAGGCCGAACAAGAATTGCGCGGTGCGACCGCGATCTTGGACCGTGTCGCCGGCAAGCGAACCATTCATCCAAACACGGCGGCACGGCGCAAGAGCCTGCTCGCTCGTCGTTTGAATGCGCTGCGTTCGCCCAAAGCCGCCGCGCCAACGACCAAGCCAAGCAAGTCTAAAGCCAGCAAATCCGCTTGAGACGAAAATCGGTTCGCGCCGTCGCCACCGCGACGCGGGTGAATTATGCGCAGGACTCAAATCGTCCTTTGGAAATGCTCGCATTTTTGGGCCCGCTTGTTGCCTTCTATGAACTCGGTCTTATTTTTTGGTTGCGCAATGACCAACTTGTTTTAGACAACAAGGCGCACAGTGGCATGGTGAATTTTTTTCGGCTCTTTGGAGTGCGCGCTGAGAATCTTCATGTTTCGGCGATGTCGTTGCCATCCATAGCGCTGATTTTAACTTTGTTGATTTGGCAGATCGTCGCCCGGTTTCCGTGGCGAATTCGTTGGCGCACGATTCCGTTGATGTGGTTGGAAAGTTTCGCGCTGTCGGCGCCATTGCTTGTGGTGGCGATGGTGATTGGTCGAACGCATTTTTTATTCGCGGACAATCAAGTGGGCGACGCGTCCATTCGTTCGCTTGATATTGTGGCCAAGGCCTCCATGGCCGTGGGCGCTGGAATTTATGAGGAATTACTTTTCCGCATGGCGCTGTTGGGCGGATTGCACATGCTGCTCTTTGACGTGGCCAAAATAAACAATCGGCACGCGTGGGTGATCGGATTGCTCGTGAGTTCGATTTTATTCACGGTGTACCACCCCAGTCGCGACACAACTGGCGCGCTGCAATGGGGCCAGGTGATATTTTTAATGCTGGCTGGAATTTGGTTTGGAGTTGTATTTCAACTGCGTGGGTTTGGCGTTGTCGCTGGCACACACGCCGCATACGACGCCACCGCGTTACTTTTTGTGGGTTGATGAACAATCTGATTGTATGGTTGCTTGCGCAGACGCGTTCATTCAGGCTTAATTCAAATCAATTTTCAAGTTGGTTGGCGGCGTTTGTGGCAAGGGTGAAAGCTGTTTCCAATTCCATCTCTGATTGCGTTACTCTTGCCGCATGGTCGAGCAAACTTCCGCGTTGAATGTTCAACTTTTAATTCTGGACGCCGACGGCGTGCTCACTGACGGTGGAATTTTTGTCGACGATCAGGGAAACGAAACCAAGCGTTTCAATGTGCGCGACGGATTCGCCATTCGCGCCTGGCTTGCGGCGCGCAAAGAAATCGCCGTGATCACCGGCCGCGGAGGAATGGCGTTGCGCCATCGATTGAATGGACTGGGCGTGAAAAATTTAATTTCCGCAAGTGGTCCCAAGAAAAAAGTTCTTGAGGATCTTCTGCAACAACTTGGAATTGCGGCGCAACATACGGCGGTGATGGGCGATGATCTGCCCGATCTACCAATGTTGAAGATGGTTGGATTTCCAATGGCGGTTGCCGACGCGACGCCGGAAATCAAGGCGGCGGCCAAGTGGCACTCCACCAAAAATGGCGGGCATGGAGCCGTGCGGGAAGCCGTGGAATTTTTGCTGAAATCATCGGGAGAATGGGACAAAGCCGTGGAGGGTTGGGGCTGATGTCCAAGCGGCGAAACCGACTGCTGCCTTGGATCGCGGCGGCGGTTGGATTGATGATTGGCTTGGTGGTGATTGTGGTCGCTTCGCAAGTTGGCGACGCTCCATCCTCCGCCAAGCGAACGCCGCGCATTGTGGACGCCAAAGATATTCCCAAGCCCGAAGCGCTCACCAGCGATGAATCGCAAAGCACAACGAAAGTTTTACAGGCGGATCAAATTTCTTTGCAGTCAGGCGCGTGGGTGCAAGTGGCGGATGACAAGGGTCGCCTGGAGCAGCAATATCACGCCACTCGAATTGATCCGGAGCCTGACAAGTGGTTGCGCATGCAATCACCACAAGCGGTCATGTTTCCTTCGGGCGGTCGCGTTGTCACCATGAGCGCCGATCGCGGGCGCATGCGTGTTCCCAAGCGCGCCTTGGAAAGCGGTCAGCTTGAAGGACATGTTGTGATTCAGGTGTACAAGCCGGTCAATGGCCGCGAGATTGATCTTGCAAAAGATCAACCCACAATTAAAATCATCGCCCCCGAGGCCAGCTTTGACAGCGTGCTTGGCGAAGTTCGTTGCGACAAGTCGGTGAAAGTGGTCACCGAAGCGCTCCGCTTTGAGGGCGAGGGCTTGACCATGTTGTTGACCGAGGATGGAAAGGGAATTGAGCGCCTCACGGTGGAGAGGCCGCTTTCTCCGATTGAAATTGAGCGGGTTGTGGCCGCCGCGCCAGCCAAAACATCGGACTTCAAGCCGGTGTCAACACCAGCGCAATCGTCCTCCGCAACCTCTGCAACTCAGTCAATCTCCACGCCAAAATCTGCGGAGCAGCCTGCCAAACCAATGGCCGCGTCAACGCCTACGGAAATTGCAAGCACGGCCGAGGTGGCCAAAAAAACTCCCGCCAAAGTTGCCCAGATCGATTCTGCGTCCAAGGTTGATCCCGCGGCGTCCAAGCGTTTTTATAAATTAATTTTGGAGAACGACGTGCGCGTGTTTCGAACCTCAACCGAGGGCAACACCCGAATTGATGGCGATCGACTTGCGATCATTTTCAGCATGGAAAGCGACGCCGTGGGGCAGAATCTCACGCGCGCATTTCCAATGCCATCAGGGCAGGCTCCGGACGAGTTCATGACATCAAGCGTGGACTGGCGCGTGTCGCCTTTGATATTCGCAATGTCCGCTGCGGAGGTTCAGCCTGATCACATTCAAATTCAGTATCGCGGACGTTTGGTCATGACGGTGGTGACGGATGCGGCGGACAAGTTGCCCAATTCCGACGATGTCAGACTTGACATAGAGGGAATGCCGGCCAAGTTGTACGATGAAAAAAGCCAGGCGCGCATTGATTGCGGGAGCATGCGTTATCAAACGGGAACTGAGATGGTGTCGTTGCGCGGCTACGCCAACAAACCATTTTTACTTGTCAGCCCGCGCCTGGATCTTGAGGGCCAAGCGTTTGATCTTGCGCGCAAGTCCGGTCAGGGACATTTGCAAGGCGCTGGGCGAATGCGTATTGGAAGCGGTGATGCCGCGGTGGGCGCCATGGCCTCCGCACCAAACGCCGCGCGTCAGGCGATTCAAAGTGGTGATCCGTCAAATGCAATCGTGGGGCCGCCAGATTTGGGGGCAAGCGCGCGCACGGTTCGCATTCAATGGACCAAGTCGGTTGATTTGGAATTTGAGCCGGGAGAAAATTCCAACAAGCTGTACAAGGCGGATTTTAATGGCGACGTGAACGCCGACGCCGAGGAGGTTCGCATGGTGGCCCAGAGACTGTTGGTGAATTGTTTCAAAACCGGCAAGGGATCGGCCGTGGAACGCATTTTTGCCGACGGCGGCGCGATGGCGATTCGCCAGCCGGAAGGTTCAAGTTTGTCGGCCAAGACGATCGATCTATCCATGGAGCAAACTGAAAATGGAAGTTCCAAGGCCAAGCGATTGCTGGCCACTGGAGGAGTGGAGGCGCAAGACAAGGGGCAGCGACTATGGACCGACTCGCTGGATTGCTCTTTCCGTCCCGTGGTTGGAAAAGATTCCGCAACTGAAAATATGGAGTTGTCGGTTGTGCAATCCAAGGGCGCGGTGCAAGCGTTGCTGGCCGAGGACGCGCGTTTGTGGGCCACCACAATGGACGCGGATATTCCCGCCAAGCGTGTCGCGTTGCGCGGACCAGATTTATTGTTGGTGCGCGGAAATGTTGTCGCCGATGTGATGAATGAACTCACGGTGGACGAGGATTCCGGCACGGCCATCGCGCCTGGCGTTGGCCGTTTTCGATATTGGCCCAAGGCCATTTCTGATTCCGCGGCGCACCCAGTTGATCGTCCCGTGATTCCAGAGAAGCCGCAAATGGAGGCGTTATGGAATGAGGGATTCAAGTATGAGAAAGATAAAGTTGGCCGCGCCACACTTGATGTGCGCGGCAATGTTCGCGCATCCGCGGATCGCACCGTGCGTGAACTGGATCAATTCACGGCAAATCAAGCCATTTTAACTTTGGGCCGCGACACCAATGCTTTGGAGCAAGCGGGCGACGCCGCCAAACGCAGTGGACTGAGTTCTGAAACTTCTTCGCTGCAAGAAATTCATGGACTTGGCGAAGTTCGAATAGAAAGCCGCGGTTGGGGCCGCGACGATCGCACCGATGAGCCGCGCTTGTTTCGCTTGATGTCCAGCGAGGTGATCCACAATGTGATCACTGGCGAGTCGAATGTTCCAACGGGCGGCACCATGTTGATATTTGACCGCGACGATGATGGAGCCAAGGCCGCCGCGCCATCATTGTTTGACGCGCGCGGTTCGACGCGATTTCTTTGGGAAACTTCCCTGGTGATGAAGCGGGAAGGCAACTCGCGCTACCGCATCACGCTTGATGGAGGTGTTGAATTGATACACGCTGGATTGCGCGCGCAAGACACATTGACACTAACGGCGGATCAATTGGAAAATACCGTGGAGCGTTCGGAGGCCGCGCCAGTGAAAGCGGACGCCACAGAGGCGACGCCGGTTGATTTCGGGGCGCCGGTGAAATTGTTGCGAATTCGGGCGCTTGGAAGGGTATTTGTAAGGACGCCGGATGTGGATGTGGAGTGCGACGCGTTTGATTACGACTTACGAACTAAAGTGGCGACGCTTTCGGCGCGGGCGGGTCGAACCATCACCATCATGCAAAAAGGCAAGGGTTCGCCCATCAAAGCCGAGGCCGCGGTGTGGGATTTAGACAATGGCCGCGTGCGCGTGACCAACGCCGCGGGAAGTTCATTCCGTTAAAGTTGCGAGCGAATTTCCCAAAGGTCGGGAAAGCTTGGCTGAAAAAGTGTGGCGCGTAAATAGTCCACGCCGGAAGATCCGCCCGTTCCAGTTTTTGTGCCAATGGTTCGCTCAACCATCTTCACATGTCGATAGCGCCACTCTTGAATTCCCTCGTCAAAGTCAACCAACATTTCGCACATTCCACGAAGCGGACCGGGCTTGTGGTACACGCGCAGCAGCAGTTCTTGCAGTTCTGGATCTGAAATTGTCGCGGCGGTTGCCTCGCGCTGTAGGGCGGAAGCAGGCACAATTTCCCCCATTTTTGCCAGGCATTGAATGAAGCCCGACCAGAGTGTGGGAAGTTTGGCGTGTTCCTCCAGTGCTAGGCGCTCGGCGCTTGCCGCGGGGTAGCGCTCCATTACTTTCAGATTTCTTTTGCC
>SYAD01000109.1 GCA_005789005.1 Planctomycetia bacterium
CTACACCGACTGGACCATAGCGCACGTACACGCAGGAACCCTGGGTTGGGTTGGCTTCATGGTTTTTGGAATGGTGTATTGGCTTGCGCCGCGGCTGTATCAAACGTCCATCGCCAAACCATCGTGGGTGAATCTGCATTTCTGGCTAGCCACCATTGGAATTATTTTGTACATCATTCCTATTTACACGGCCGGGTTGATGCAAGGATTGATGTGGCGCACATTCAACTCGGATGGAATTTTGGAATACGATTTTCTTTCCACCGTCACTCGCTTAATTCCGATGTATTGGCTCCGCACGATTGGCGGAACGCTGTATCTCGCGGCGCTGATCATTGGGTGTGTGAATTTAATCTTGACCTGGCTCAAGCGCCCCACCCATTATGAAGTTCCGGTGTATGAAGCCGCCGCGCTGTCCAAATCTTGGAAGCCGGAGGTTGCGCCGCAATCATCACTTCCCAGCGGAAATGTGCTTGAAATGGGCCGTTCCTTGGATCGCTTCGCCGGACTGCGTTGGCACCGCGGGCTCGAAGGCTTGCCCCTGACGTTCACTATTTGGGTGGTGATTGCGGTGGTTGTAGCCAGCCTGTTTGAGATTATTCCCATGTTCACGATTCGCAGCGACATTCCACGAATTGCAAGCGTGGAACCGTTCACACCGCTGGAATGTATTGGCCGCGATATTTATGTGAGCGAAGGCTGTGTGAATTGCCATTCGCAAATGATTCGTCCTCTGGTGGCCGAGACGGAGCGTTATGGTGAATATTCAAAGCCAGGCGAGAGCGTGTTTGATCATCCATTTCTTTGGGGTAGCCGACGCATTGGTCCAGACCTTGCGCGCGAAGGAGTTCGTAATCCAAGCGCGCTGTGGCACCTTCGTCACTTCAACAATCCCGTGGATACCAGTCCAGGTTCCATCATGCCGCCATTTGCGCATTTAGTTGATCAACCAATTGACTGGTCGCAAGCCATCCGCGCGGTGACAACGCTTTCAAAAGTTGGCGTGCCTTACAACCCGCAAACAATTGCGGATGCCGAGAAATTGGCGCATACGCAATCGGACAAAGTGTTTGCGCAGTTGGTTACAGAAAATGGAACGGCCTCCGGCGTGGAAGGCGTAAAGGACATGAAAGTGTTGGCGGTCATTGCGTACATGCAAAGGCTTGGCACGGACTTAAACAAACCGATTGATGTTGCGCCCGCGGCACCAGTGATGCCAGAACCTAAAACGGCGCCGCTGCAAACCACTTCAAGGAGCGCGCCATGACACACATACAGATGCAGACGCGTTGTTTGTTGCTGGCTGAAAGTGGATTCATGCCTACTTTGGCGTTAATCATTTTCCTAGTGATTTTCGCTGGAATTGTGGCATATGTGTTCATTATTCCAAAATCAGCGTGGCAAACAGACGCTCAACTTCCACTGGAAAAGCCTCAACAAACTAAGTCTGAAAAGGAGAACAATCATGGCTGACACATTTCACAATCAAGATCCAAAATTTCATCAAGGAAAAATTCTTGAGCACGAATCAGATGGCATTCAAGAATTCGACAACCCAATGCCATTTTGGTGGTCGGCTATTTTTTGGCTGACGATTGGATTCGCCTACGTGTACTTCACTTATTTTGTGATTGGCGTTGGCGCCAGTGTTCAACGTGAATATCAAGTTGACCTTGGTGTTTTTTACCAGGAGCAATTTGGGAAGCTAGGTGAACTGAAGCCAATCCCGGCAACCATTTTAAAACTGTCAAGCGATCCAAAAATGATGAAGGCGGCTCAGGGTCTCTATAGCGCGAATTGCGTAGTCTGTCATGCGGCAGATGGCGGCGGATTAACTGGTCCAAACTTGTGTGACAATGAATATATCAACGTGAAAAATGTTGAAGACATTTTCAAAGTTGTCTCGGTCGGAATTGTTTCCAAAGGAATGCCTCAATGGAGCAATCGCTTCAGTGAGCCTCAACTTGTTTTGTTGACGTCGTATGTGGCGCACCTGCGTGGCACAACACCTGCCGCGCCAAAGGCGCCACAGGGAGTTTCAATTCCGCCATGGATAACGAAGTAGGCCAAAGTTTTGCACTGCCACAGTTGGATGGCCGAGTGCTTTCAACGCTCAACGCAGATGGTTCGCGTCGTTGGATAACTCCACGCGAAGTGCGGGGCCGACTGTGGAAAGCGCGCTTTATTGTGGCGTGGGTACTAATCGCCATATTCACTGCGTTGCCATGGATGCGAATAGCAGGAAAACCTCCCATTTTACTTGATGTCGCGCTGCAACAGTTCACATTCTTTGGAACAACATTTCGACCAACCGAAACGTTGTTGTTGGCGCTGATCATGCTTACTTTATTTGTGGGAATATTTTTGGTCACCGCATTGTGGGGACGCGTTTGGTGTGGATGGGCCTGCCCGCAAACAATTTATTTGGAATTTGTATATCGCCCACTTGAACGATTGTTTTTGGGAAAGGCTTACGGCAAAAAAAATTCTGCGGTGGCTGGCTGGCGTAGATTGTTGATGTACGCGGTTTTCCTGATCTTGAGCGCGCACTTAGCGAATACATTTCTTGCCTACTTTGTGGGAACAGATCGATTAATCCATTGGACACTCGCTTCGCCCGACGAACACCCCGCCGCTTTCGTGGTGTTCGCGCTCACGACTGCGTTGATGATGTTCGACTTTGTTTTGTTTAGGGAGCAAATGTGCACCATTGTTTGTCCATACGGGCGATTTCAAAGCGCCCTTCTTGACAATAATTCGTTGATCATTGGCTATGACATTGCGCGTGGCGAACCAAGGGCGAACAGTTCGCAACGCCGTGCGTTGGATGCGCAGCAGAAACATGCGGGCGATTGCGTGTCTTGCTCCATGTGTGTGCAGGTGTGCCCGACAGGAATTGATATTCGAGACGGCCTGCAATTGGAGTGCGTCAATTGCACTCAGTGCATTGACGCATGCAACGATGTGATGATAAAAGTTGGCAAACCCGAGGGGTTGATTCGCTACGCAAGACAGAATCAACTTGTCCAAAATAAATCGGTTGGATTGCGTTACAGACTGCTGATTTACCCTTTGATTATGCTGATTCTTGTGTCCGTGGTGGTTGTGTTGCTGCTGCGCCGTCAACCCGCGTCTATTGAACAGGTGAGAATTATTGGCGGCAATTTCACCACTGCCGTTGATGGAATTCACACACCCATTCGCCTCATGATTGAAAATTACACAGAGGACGCCCGCACATTCGCCATTACAGGGACAAATAATGTGCGATTAGAAAAAGAGACCACACTGTTGGTGCCGGCATTAGACGCGGCCACGATTGATCTGACCGTTGTGTGCGCACCAGACACATTTGGGCGCGGAAGTCGATCGGGGGTTCTTTTTATAAACGGACCTGACCACTTTTCTCAATCGGTGTCAATATCCATCGCGGGTCCTTTCATCGCTCACAATGCAATTGGCAATGCGAACAAAATAAAGAAAGGTGAATAATGTTTTCTCGCCTCATACAAAATCGTTGGGCTTTGGTTCCGGTACTCATGCTGTCATTCACCATCACAGCGGCAATTGTCATTCTTACATTTGCTTTCTCGGATTCAAATGTGACCGCCGTTGAACCCGACTACTACCGAAAGGCTCTTGCGTGGGACGACTATCGCAAGCAACTCGCTGAGAATGGAGTGCTTGGTTGGGTTGTCACGTCAACATTTGTCGCGGGACAAAATGATCCAACACTAGCGCGATTGGAACTGACCGTCGCAGACAAGTACGGCGTAAACATTGAACATGCACGGGTACGCGTGGAATGTATTCCTATTCTTGCGGCCAATTCCCGTATATCGACGGCACTTCAAGAAATTTCTGCTGGTCATTACGCCGCGGATGTCCCACTGCGCGTAAACGGCGTGTGGGAAATTCGCGCCACGGTTGAAGCAAAAAATCACATCTATTGCGATCGCTTTCGCCGGCATCTTTCATTTGGAAAGCCACGTCCGGCTGAACCTGTTGTGATGCAAGACAACTCTGAAATGAAAGAGCAGGTTGCAAAACAAGAAGGAGCCACGCCATGATTGCGTTGTTGGCGAGTGTTTTATTTGCCAGCCTGGTGGGCAGCGCGCACTGCGCGGGCATGTGTGGCGGAATCGCCGCATTCTGTGGCGGAGTTGGTCAGTGCACCGGCCGTGCAAGTTCCATAGCGAGTTGCGTTTATCACGTCTCACGATTTGCCTCCTATATTTTTGTTGGCGCTCTCGCCGGCGCATGCGGAGTAATTCTGAATTCTGGCGGCGGGCTTGTTGGTGTGCAACACATCGCCGCGATTGCAGCTGGTATTGCGGTGGCACTTGTTGGAGTTGGCATGCTGCTTCAATCCGCGGGAATTGATTCAGGTCGTGTGCCTTTACCACTTTGGATGAAGCGCTCGCTTGGCGCAATACACAA
The DNA here is from genome assembly GCA_005789005.1 of Planctomycetia bacterium. Lineage (GTDB taxonomy): Bacteria > Planctomycetota > Phycisphaerae > Phycisphaerales > SM1A02 > SYAC01. The sequence goes on from SYAD01000109.1 coordinate 4,441, forward strand.
AGTGGCCGCAACAATGCAGCCAACTCCACGCGCATTGGTGATTGGATTGGCCACACCGCTGCTTCCCTGTGGATGGCTTTGGGCATTTGCAGCGGTGGCTGCGGGCACTGGGCGTGTCGTCGAGGGCGCGTTGGTCATGGCCGCATTTTGGTTGGGAACTGTTCCAATTCTGGCGCTTGTTGGCGCGGGCATTGCCTCGCTTGGCGGGCAAAAGCGAAGAATTTTAGCGGCAATTGCTGGCGCTTTCATGATTGCCGTTGGCGTGTACACCGCTGGCGTTCGCGCACCGCTTGCTGAAGTTGTGGCAACACGATTGTCTGAAAAAAATAACAACAATCACTCACAAGACATTCGCGCGGGGGCCGTTGGTGATGAGTTAAAAAATTCGACCCTTTCAAACATCGCAAACGGTCCGCACGCATGTTGTAAAGAAATGAGTGAGCAATGACATTTGTGAACAACACCAATTCTTGCGCGCATTGCGGGTTACCTGTTTCTAACGCTTTCAGCGACCATCAAATAAATTCTGGCAAGACGAATGCTGTAACAACCAACAACCTGCGGTTTTCTGAAACTTTGCATACACAAGCCAACACACAAACAAGGACTGAATTATTTTGTTGCACAGGATGCGAAGCCGTGTGGCACATGCTTCACCAATGCGGGTTGGAAGGCTATTACAAGCTTCAACAAGACAATGGATTTTTGCCGAATAGACCGCAAATAAAGGGTTCTTTGTTGTATTTGGACCACGCGGATTTTCAGCAAAGACACGTTCAACAACTGGGTAACGGCCGACTGCGCGCGGAACTTCGTCTTGATGGTTTGAAATGCGGCGCATGTCTTTGGTTGCTGGAATCACTTCCGCGTTTGCAACAAGGGCTTCTTAGCGCGCGTGTTGATCTTGGCCGTTCCGTTATCGCACTGGAATGGCTAGCAACCGAAACAACTTTGTCCGCAATTGCCACGCGCATCGCTTCGCTGGGATATGAAGTACGACCAATTGGAACGCTCGCTTCGCGCAGTGAGTGGCGTAGACAGGATCGCGAGTGGTTGGTTCATATCGCGGTGGCCGGGGCCATCAGTGGCAATGTCATGGCGATTGCCTTCGCGTTGTATGGCGCGCAATTTTCTTGGATGGATGATTCAACGCGTCAATTTCTGCAGTGGACAAGCGTGGCGTTGGCTACGGTGGCGGTGTTTTGGCCTGGAAAACTTTTCCTGACCAATGCCTTCAACGCAATCCGCGCGCGTAGTCCGCACATGGACTTACCTATTGCTCTTGCGTTGCTGGCGGGTCTTTTAGGTGGCGTCGCAATGACGGCGGCAAATCGTCCGGGTGTTTATTTTGAAAGCGTCTCCATGCTGGTATTTTTGCTTCTTGTTGGACGATTTGTGCAGTTTCGTCAACAACGATCGGCACGGCATGATCTTGAATTGATTTGCGCGCTGGTTCCACAAACCGCTCGGCGCGTGATGAACAACAATTTGAAGTCAATTGATACGGCAACCGAAACACGCCCAAAATCAAAAACAGAATCGATAGAAGAAATTCCAACAGAGGCTTTGCGCCCTGGTGACATAGTTGAAATTTCCGCGGGTGAATCCGCGTGCGCCGACGGAACACTTGTGAATAGCGCCGCCAATTTTGACATGCAACTACTCACTGGTGAATCACGACCAGTGATGGTGCAATGTGGCGAAACTATTTTCGCGGGCGTTCGATTGTTAGAGCAACATCCAGTCCGTGTTCTTGTGACAACCTCCGGCGTGGACACGCGTGCGGCCGCCATTGCGCGCATGGTGGAAAATGCGGCGGGTGAACGACCGCGCGTGGTTGAATTTGCAAACCGAATCGCAGGTTGGTTTTTACTTGCAGTCATCATTGTCACCACAATCACAGGGTGTGCGTGGTGGTTTATTGATCCAACACGAGCCCTCTCTATTGTGATCGCAATGTTGGTGGTCACGTGTCCGTGCGCTCTCGGTCTTGCGACCCCACTCACCATGGTGGCGGCGCTTGGAAAAGCCGCGCGCATTGGAATTTTAATTCGCGGTGGTGATGTATTTGAGCGCCTGGCGCGTAGCGGAACAATCATTCTGGACAAAACCGGCACGGTGACCGAGGGCAGCATGCGCGTCTTGCGTGAATGTGGTGAATCAACCGATTTGAATTTTGCGGCGGCTCTTGAGGCGCGAAGCACGCATCCAATTGCGAAAGCGATTGCACAACATTATCAACTGGGCGCAATCGTGACCGATGTTCACGAAACTATTGGCGGCGGAATTTCTGGAATCGTGAATGGTCGTGAAGTGAAAGTTGGCAACCAAAAATTTTCATCTATTCACGATGACATCAGCAACGCCGTTGTGATTGCACACGGACACGACATGATTCGCGAAGGGTTTTCACCAGTTTTCGTGACAATTGATCATGTCACATGCGCCGTGATTGGCGTGGGTGATCCCCTTCGAAGCGACGCACTTGAACTGGTTCACAACCTAGCGAATCGTGGTTGGAATATGTGGATGGCCTCGGGCGACGTCACAGAAATTGCGTTGAATATTGGTTGTCAGTTAAAGATTCCTAATCAACAAGTGTGGGGCGCATGCACACCCGAGCGCAAGGTTGAAATTGTTGCAGCATGCCGGGCAAGCCACCACGTTGGTCCGATTGTCATGATTGGCGACGGTGTGAATGATTTACCCGCAATGGCTGCTGCGGATGTTGGCATTGCGGTGCGCCAAGGCGCGCGAGTCACTCTTGAACATGCGGATGTGGCGCTGACAGGCGGCGGACTTGGCCAAGTTGTTTCACTGCTTGATGGCGCACGACGAACCATGAAAACAATACATGTTAATTTTGCGATCAGTCTTGCATACAACATTGTCGGCGGCGCCCTTGCCGCAACGGGAGTCATCAATCCACTCATCGCTGCGGTGCTGATGCCGCTCAGTGGTCTGACCGTAACGGCTGTAGCGTTGCGCATGCCACGATTTGAAATTCAAAACGCAGCGACGATTATTCAATCTCACACGAAAAAAACAAATTCGTCTGCGGCAAGATCAACGACACCAATTGCAGCGAAGAATTCCTTGGCAATCAACACATCTCCAATCAAGGTGCACGCATGATTCTGATTTATATTGCCATTCCAGTGGCACTTTTCATAGCCGCAGCAGCCGTGCTGGCATTTATGTGGGCGGCCCACAACGATCAATATGAGGATCTGAATACGCCAGCAATTCGCATGCTCCTAGACGATGCGCCATTAATCCATACAAAATCTGACTGCCAAAAAAGTAAATAATTTTGCACGCGTAATCATGAGCAATCTATGAATACTGTGATTGCTCCAACGTCACCAAACAATAGAGAAGTCGTCGGCTCACAAATACAGTTCAAGATCCAAGCCGCGTCACTTTCCAACTTGTGGTGGAATCTGAGTCATCGTGTATCCACCGTACGCGATCATTCAGTCGGCCCTCACGCGCCGACCAAAGTTCTACAACACGAATATGAATTCTGTACCCACCCCAATTCGCTGGACGCGGAAGCTTTCCCGCAAGAGTGGCTTGACCCGCTAACTTAATCGCCGATGCAACCAAGCTTGCTCTTGAAGAAATCACCTGACTTTGTGGGCTAACCGAACTACCGATGCGTGAGATGAGTGGTCGCGAACTAAAATACTGGTCACTTTCTTGCGACGAGACGCGCTCCACAACTCCTTCCACGCGCGCCTGCCGCTTGGCGTGCGGCCAATGAAACACCGCCGCAGCCCTGGGATTTGCTTCTATTTCCCTACCCTTTCTACTTTCATAACTTGTGAAAAACACCAACGCTGGAGGCTGCGTTTCTAAGCACTTGCATAGAACAATTCGGGCCGAAGGCGCGCCATCCAATGTGCTTGTTGCAACAGTCATCGCATTTGGGTTTACATATTGACCGCAATCCTCCGCATTCGTAAACCATTCCTGAAATAAATCCATGGGATTCTGTGGCGGATCATTAGGTATATCGCCGCATGAAATCAAGTGCGTCAAGGCGTTCACAATATGAGAATTAGATTTGTCTTTCAAGGATCACGCATTCAAAGGCGTTGCATATTGCAGGTTCAAAGAATCCAATTCCATTTCAGCACGCGCCAGATCCCTGTGAAAAGGATCTCCACAAGGTTTCGAGACGCCAGGCAAATTTTTGTAATACGAAATACCGCTCTTCAGATTGCTATAAAAAGACGCCAGGTATTTTTTATGTTGAACGTGATCTTCAACACGAATGCCACCTTGGAATTGCTCCTTCAGATACGCGACGTATAAACGTAATTCCGCAATAAACATGTGCGGCCTGCTTGGAGAAACCAAACTTTTGCCTCTTCCGTAAATATGATTAACCATGGTTCGCAGCGATACCACTTTGGAAAAATGAACGATGTTTGGACCCGGGCAAATCGTGACGGCGTTTAATTTTTTTATGAACACCTTGTTGTAAGTAATTGCCGCGGAATTGCTCAGTCCAACACACAGACATTCCTTACCTAATATGGAATTCAAACGGGATTGATGTTCGAGTTGAGGCAATTGAAATGTGTGTAACTGCTCGATTTTAAGTTTTTGATATTTTTGAGAAGCCGTGCAAATAGGTTCATTTGTGAATTCCGTGTTGAATGCCAAATGTTTTTCGGTGCAGGGACTTCCTGGTTTTCCAGTGCAAATACGAAATGATTTTTCCGCGTCGGCCGTCGTTCCCTTGAGCGAGTAAAAACGAACCCCCAATGGTGAGTTATGGCTCAACACGATATCTTTTTCTTGCGCGGCGCTTAATAGTTTCAAGGTTGCTTCGTCAACCGTTGTCGCTTCGGGCACCAGTAAAAATGGCGTTCCCCATCCGGTGCTTTGCACCTTGTAATGCTGGTGTAAAAACAGATCCTCATCACGGGTGCCAATTCCGCCTTGCACCGAAATTCGAATTGGAGGAGCTTGCTCACATTGCACGGAGCCCTTTTTCAAAATCGCAATACCGTATGTTTGAAACAACGTGTCAATGAGTTCTTGCTTCTTGGCTTTAAATTCCTCAAGAATTGGTCCAAGCAAAAAACCCTCGGTCGCAAATGCGTGCCCGCCACAATTCAGTCCGGATTCAATTCTAAATTCACTAACCCAAATACCGCGCTTGGCTAGATATTTCCCCTGTATCAACGCAGAACGATAATCACTCACCTTTACAACAACTTTCTTTGTGAATTCACCGTCCGAGTTCATTTCGAATTCCTTGCGGCTGGCCAAGTAATTAAAAAGTCTTGGATTGATCCCAGCCGAAAAAACGACCGATGAATTTGAAAGGTCGCTTTTTGCGTATCCACGAAGCGCCGCCACCGCATCCGAAGCATCTTCTTTCACAACCCCATCGCTATTTTTAACATACTTTTCCCGATCTAATTTTGTCATGATGTTCACATCAATGCTTCCGGGACGCATGTGCTTGCGTAAAAAATTCGCCATTTCCAACTTTTCAAGCTCGTCGCTACATCGAATCATTTTTCGGTACAACAATTTCAAAGAGCTGTCGTCCGGAAGCAATTCAAAATATTTTACGATTTCAGAACCAGCCTCAAACGTTGCGTTTCTTAATTTTTCAAATTGGCTCTGCACAATCGTGTTCACTAGATTTAAATAATCAGTGATTCGTTTTGCTCGAGAATCGTCCTCGTTCCCCGAAATGGGTTTATATTCCAAGTTGAGTGTGGGGTAGTAATAACTTCTCATCATCTCTACCAGTCGATCTTCAATAATCGAAATCACAGACCCAATTCCAAATCGCGCGACCTTGATCGGGGTATCAATGGTGTAGGCCAATCCCATCACCGGTATATGAAATGTGTGTGGCACGCCAGTGACTTTGTTCATTGTGGTGTCACAGTTTTTCTGTTCCCCATTGCGTTCACAAAAATCGCCAAGTCAGCGATGTCTGCATCACTGAGAGGAGCGACAATGATTCTCATTAAATTTCCCTCCCGATCCGCAGTAGAAATTCCACGAATACCACTTCGGAAATTCATTAACTGTTGTTGCACGTACCAACTTTCTTGCCCCGCAATAGTGGGACTTTTCACACCACGCTCCCCCAAGCCATTTACGCCATGACAAGCCACGCACTGTGCATATAAAACTCGACCATGATCAATATTGCCTGCAATGACTGGTCCCGCAGGCGCAAATCGTCCGCGATGTCCCTCTAAATCAGAGACAATCTTCGCCATCGCGTCCACATCCTGTACTTGCAGCGCCATTGGCCGCATGGTCTGGCCATAGACATCAGTTGGATTCACGCCGCGTAAACCGTTTTGAAATTTTTCTAGTTGGGCTTTCACATACCAAGGCGGAAGATCCGCTATTCGCGGGGCATGCATCTTTGCATTTCCTTCACCATTCACACCGTGGCACGTTGCGCATGTCGCAAAATTAATCAGCGCGCCTTTCGCATGTCCATTGGTGGCCGCACTTTCTTGCGCCGCATCATTTTGCGCAGATGACTGTTTAATCATTGGCTTTACGCTCCACAGCACGGCAATAAGCAGCATTGCAATGGGCAAAACACTTAAGCTAATCAGGCTGCCAAAGACAATTTTCCGCGCGGGGTGAGTTGCCTGCTGTGCTTGGGAAAATTGATGATCTTCTTCACTCATGATTGAATCTCCTTTTCACAAACATTTTCTTGGGCGCCAACGCAATCCCATTGACTGTCATGTTCACTTTTGTTCTGAATATCTGGAGCAATTCCAGGGCAACTTGGTTTTGACCAACACTCCCGCTCGCGCAAGGCTTCCCAGAAAACTCCAACCGCATGGGCTATACGTGGATGCACGTCATCCGTGCTTGTCGCGCTGAGCACTGTGGCAAACGATTCAATCCACTCACCAAGATGTTCGTTGGCAAACAATGCAATGGAGTGCCAACACACCCCCATACCATCGCTGTTTCCATCTTTTTGCGCATTTCCAAGCATGACAAATGCCAACGCAAGAAATTCCAATTCCATCACAATATGGTCGGGACGTTCATGGACATGCTCATCCAAATGCAAACCAAATGCATGGTAAAATCCGGCGATATCCGCTAGTAATGCGCCCTTGTCGCGGCGCACATACGCGGCCTCGTATGGCGGACACGCTTGCGCCGCCGAATACAATCTGCCTCGTTCCAAATGCAATTCATTCGCAGGCGCTTCATGAAATGCGCGAAGCGCTTCTTGCATTGGGCCTATCACATCGTCTGGCAATTGCGCATAACGAACCAACTCCTGCAGTTCATCATGGCTTGGATTTTGATCCTCTGATTGCTTTCCAGCAATCGCGCTTGTCAGAAGCATCAAAAGATCGGCCGTGGCATAGGATTTGATCGAGTCGTTCATTTGATAATCCCGTTTAGCAATTCAAATGGAACCCATCCAGAAAATTGCTTACGACCGCCAGCTTGTTTGGCGCTGCCTTGCCAGACAGCAAGCGCAAACTCTGATGCGTGAAGTCCAAATTGATAATCCGAGACATCTTCTGTGCGAAGGGGTCGTTGAAAAACAACGGCCCATTGCCCGCCAGCCCAGATACCAACGGCTTGTGATGATTGCTGTGCCTGTGTGGCGATTGTTCCGAAGCCTTTCGCCGTGCATTCTTCGCAAGGTTGTTTGCGATCCATTTGACTCATTGGATTTCCCGCGGTCAACGCAATCATCCATTGCTTGGCTCGCGGATCCGCGAACGCGTCTTTTATATTTGTTTCAAGTCCACCTTTGGAAAACCAATACAAATCGGTCCATGCATTTGGATGCAGGTCGCGAATATCTTGAAATCCAAGATTCACATCTCGCTGCCAAATCGCTTTCCACAAGAAAATCTCAACTTCGCCACCATGACCCATCATTAAATTTGTATTGGTTCCAATTGGAAATTGAATGGCGCACGCATCTGAAAATTTTCCAGAATCCACCGCGGAGTCGGCCTCTGGATCCGCCCACGCAAGTCGCCATGCAATATTTGTCCCGTCACTCACGGCCTGGACTTCCATTGAATGTATTTCCGATTTTTCAATTGTGGGCTTGGTGATTGTTTGCGGAAGCAATGGAACCACCGCAACTGTCGCGGATTTCCAATAGGAAGCCGTTGGATCCGGCGCACCAAGGGTTGCGATTTTTGTCACATGTAATGGACTGACCGCCACAATATCTTTCGTGGTGTCTGTGGCTTTGGAATTGGATGGCATGCGCCAAACAAACGCCGCCGCAATCACCAAAAACACCGCGCCCGCCAATCCGTGCAGCGGAAGCATTCGTTTTCTGCTTGAAGTATTTTTGTCTGTCATGTGAATTCCTTATTTCAAAAGTGAAACATGCTGTGCAATCAAGCTGTGTTATGCCTGTACACCTGAAATTCTTTGTCATGGTGTGGGCGCACATAGGTGTATTCAGTGAATGGAACGCGAGAAACTTCATCACCTTTGGCATTCCAACCAATTGCAACTTGGTCCTTCACCTCAAAATGCTCAATGATGTGATCGGTGGAACCAAACAGGAACAATGCTCCAAGCAATTTTGGATCGTCTTTCAGTTTGCGATACAACGAAACAGACTCCTCCACACCTGGACCAAAGAGTTGCTCACAAAACCCAATCGGTACATGGATCGGCGGCACGTAATACACATTTGGACCAGTTCCAAATTGTGGATACAGCGGAAGCGCCAACTTTCGAATGTGAATGATGTAGTCAAGCGGATTGTCCTCACGCGGAGGTGTCTGCGTTGAAATAAAACCATGCATGCGGATTTTCCCAATACAGCCTTCCACGCACAAAGCCTGCAAGCCTTGCTCCACACGCGGAAAACAGCCAATGCATTTTTCGCTGGCGCGACTCACTGCGTTGTAAAAAACTTTCTTATATGGACACGCGCGAACACATTCTTGATATCCACGGCAACGTTCCTGATCCACCAACACAATGCCATCTTCTTCGCGCTTGTAAATGGCCTTGCGTGGACAAGCCGCCAGACACGCGGGAGTTGTGCAATGATTACAAATGCGCGCCAAATAAAACATCCACATGGGGTGCTCACCAGCAAAGTGCGCGGTCTTCTCGATGATGCCAGAGATGTCATCTTCACCATGATTTGGATGCGCGTAATCCTCACTTGTTGGACGCCAACCATCTGGCGGAGAATTGGGTGAATTGCCTTCGAAAATAGTTGGCGACTCCAAACGCTTGTTGTTCCACGTCACCTGCACACGCTGCTCTTGCAATTTTGTATCCCAACCCATTGGATAACTTCCGTATGGTTTGGTCTCCACGTTGTTGTAGAAAATATGTTCTTGCCCGCGGCCGGATGTCCAACATGTCTTGCACGCAATGGTGCAGGTCTGACACGCGATACATTTGTTGGTGTCGAATATGTACGCCACCTGCCGCTTCGGTGGCGAGGCTTCGTACGGATAATCCATTTCACGATCAATCTGTTTATTGAAAATCTTTGGCATGGTGGCTTCTTACATTGGAAAAGTAATTTTTGTAATTGGAACAACAAGCGGGCTTGTGACATTCGCCATGAATGAACGAGTCACAAATCCTCCAAGAATAAATTTTTTCATCGCGTCACTTTCATACGTGGGGCGATATCCAAGAGTCTCTGGTGACCAAATTCCTTCGCCACCGAGTCCGCCATTTTCCGCCTTGGTGATGCGCACCATTGATTCACGAGGAGCGCCGACTGGACAATGCACATCAGGAACAAATCCTTGAGTAATGCCTTGATTCAGCAACTCCTTCACCACCAATGAATCCGTCATCCATGTTGGTTTGAGCCAACCACGCGTGCAACTTTGATGCGAACCAGAGCGGAAACTGGCTTGATAATTCGTGTCCTTGGATTTTGCCAAACCATCCGCTCGCACCTTCGCCGCCGCCACGGAACTAAATGTTGCGCCATACATGTTGTGCCACATGCGTGTAATTCCACGCGGCGTGCCTGGGTAATAACGGGCGCGCGCAATCAAGCGCGCCACGGCGTATCCCTCTGGATTATTTTGCCAACCTTTGAACGGTCGATCGTGCGGATCGGCGTCAATGAAAACATAATCACCATCCTCAACACCAAGCGACTTGCCATCGAGGGGATTGATATCAACGTATGCCTCATTCACAAATGGCATTCGTTTGTCGCGGCGATGCATGTCGCCAAAGGGACCAAACCAAACCGCGATAATGTCTAGATCAACGGGAGTGCTGTGTGCTCCATGGCGATATTTTGGCGTGTGAAAAACAAATCGATAATTCGGATCATGCTCGGTCAAGGGATGCGCTGTTTGAAGCAACTCATCAGTGGTGTAAATCACATGCCGTGCTTGACGCGAATCAGCGTCGCGATCGGAAGTTTTTGTTCCGTAATCTTCTGGTGACTTGGGCCGCAACAATGGATGTGGCGCCGACACCAATGAAGCCGGATCGTATGGAGTGGAGTCAATCGGCTCGCGATGAATGACCACGTTCTCTCCGGCATCTTGGAATTCAGCTTCTTCGCGATAAAATTCCAAACGACCAGTTTTTGTATACCACGGCTTTGACTCCTCAATTTGCTCAAAGCTTGAATACTTTGGATAAGTGCGCGTGTTCAGAATCGCCGGAATGCCAAGCTCCGCATTCTTTTCCAAAACCTCAATTTTGTAACCACGTATGGCGTTGGACTGATCCATCATGCGTTGCAAATAAGGCAACGCGCGATCTTTTTCATTGATGAATTTCCAATAGTCCGCATGCCGCGAATCATTTGTCAGTTTTCCAATGGCTTCGCCAAGGCCCTTCGCCACTTCAATATCGCCGCGCGTGTTGTGAATGCGCGGCAATGGAGAAGTTGGAAACACTTGCACAAACGGATTCGTAACCGACATGGTCATGTCTGGATAGCGAAACTCCGCCCAGCTATCGACAGGAAATACAACATCCGCATATTCGCAGGAAGCGGTCCACCACCACTCATTGATGGCGATCAATTCCACGCGCTTTAATGTGTTAATAACAAAGTCATAGTGCCCCTTTACATTTCCAATCAAACTGTTGGAGTTGGAAACACACACTGACTTTGTCGGCGTTGGCAAATGCGTCTTGCCTGTCAACACAGCTTTGCCTTTGCGCAAAATCATGTCGCCGTGATTGAAGTAATGAACGCTTTCTGGTTTCCAATAACGCTTGGAGCGCGCTGGCTTTGTGGGATCAAGTTCAATATCAAATGGATTTTCTAAGATGTACTGCGGCAATCCGCTCATATAGGCAATGCGATAATTACCCGCATAACTGCCTACATTTCCGCCTTTTTTACCAACATTGCCAGTGAGCGCGGCAACAAGAAACTCGCCGCGGTCCTTCAGGTCGCTGTTGAAGAACTGATTGGGACCCATGCCGCATGCGAAAGCAACGGCGCCAGAGTTGACCGCAATTTGTCGCGCCAAGCTTTGAATGGCCTCCGCCTTAGCCCACGTTAATTTCTCCACGGAATCTGGCGTGTACGCGTTGTCAAGCATTTGCTTGGTGGCGTTCCAAACAGTGGCGCATTCCACTTCGCCGCCATCGGCCAACTTTATTTTTGTGCGAATGTCCAACGCCAACCCTTTGGGAAGCGCGTTTGCCTTGTCACCAACCTGGTCGCGATTCACCGCCACTGGCTTTTTGGCCACATCGTCATAAGCAATATAGTCGCCCCACTCCGCTCGTTTTTCCTGCGACACAAACGCGCCCGATTGCTCCAACGTACTTGGTGGTTTTTCACCTGTTTTGACTACGGTGATTCCATTGGTCAATACCGCCGCTTGATATCCAGGGAACACCTCCGCGGCGCGCAACATTTTTCCGTTATCCAAACGAATCAATAGCGGTAGATCCGTGTGGCGGCGCACAAAAGCGTCGTCATAGAGTTTTTCACTCATGATGACTTGCGCCAATCCAAGCGCAAGCGCGGGCGTGGTTCCAGGCCGCACAACAATCAACTCGTCTGACTTGTTTGCCGTGGCGGAATATTCGCAAGCAATCACAACAACTTTCGTGCCCTTCATTCTGGCTTCCGTCAGCCAATGACTGTCCGGCATTTTGGTTGCGATCCAATTCATGCCCCACACAATCACCATTTTGCTGTGTTCAACCATGCACAAATCAAAATCATTGGTCTGCTGACCAGTGACCATTGGGTGTCCTGGCGGAAGATCCGTGTGCCATGAATAATTATCAAAGCCGCGCGCACCAACCGCTTGGTCAGGGCCGACTCCGCGCAACGTGCTGTCCAAAAGCGCCATGCTGTTGGCAAGACGGTACTGCGCCATCACGCGCGTCAATCCAAGGAGCGGCATACCGCCACGAAACTTCATCACTTGCGTGCCCGCGCCGCCTGTTGTTTCAACCATGAGCGGGTCATACCCCTGCGCAAGTAATTTTTCTTGGCCTTGTTTTCCGTTGTAAGTCTTGGCAATGTCCACCATTGTTTCAGCGGTCGCTTCAAAAGCTTTTTCCCAAGTCACTGGCACAAATGAATCGTGACCACGCTTTAAATATTTCTGATCGATGGCTCCATCAGTACCGCGCGGCTTACCCGCTTGAAGCCAATCAAGCATTCCTTGACGAACTAATGGTTCTTTAATACGGCGGTCGCCATAAAATCTTCTGGCAAGCGCGATTCCTTTTTGACAACATCGCGGATCCCAACGCGCGCTTGCTTTATTTCCTGCTAGATCGGTGGCCTTGTTGTAGCCCCAACTTGGACCAATACGAGTCACCACGCCGTTCTTGACAAATCCCCGCAACAAACAATTATGCGTGTCATTGGGCGCGCACATGAACACAAATGAAGAGTCATGTTTATACAGATTGCGATACACCTTTTCCCAATCACGGTTTGGATATGCGGCTAATGGATTGGCGACATCCATGGGCGTCAATGCGCCAGTGGCAGCCATTGCATGCCTACTGATAGCCAACGAACTGATGCTTGCAGCGGCAAGAGTGCTTAGAAAGTTTCTCCGGGAAACCATTGGTAAAGGCTTGTTCATATACGTTCTTGTTTTGATTTCAATTTTAAACTTGAGCAGTGTTCAATTCATTTTTTGCATTTCAATAATGCGTGGAAATAAAACATTATTTTCTTTATGAACATGGCGGTGCATGTCTGCATCTAATTCTGCCAATGCTGAATAGGCTGCTCGCCATGTCGTGCACGCGTTGGGCGGTGCAGAAAAACTTCTTGTGAGTTCCTTGATCCGAGCAAGAGCCAAACCAGCTTCTTGGTGATCTTGCTCCATGCACGCCACGGCATACATTAAATTCATCGCGGGTCGAATACCGCATTCCATTGCCGCTGCAATTGGGAACAAAATATTTTCCTCTTTGTCCATGTGTGTTTGCATTTCAATATGCAAACCCTTAAACACATCAAGTAATTCGCTGAAAGATGGATTCTTGTCGCCATGAGCCTTGACCATTTTTTCTATCCAATATTCGATACGAGGCAACGCTTGTCGCAAATACGCATGATGCGTATCCACAATGTGCTGTGTTAACTCTGCTAATGGCATGAGAGCTGGATCACTTTCTCCATCAGCCTGGCGCGCATTTTGTGCCGCGCACACTTTTTGCACCACATCGGATGGATCCATATTTTTTTCACGACACGCATCGAGCAGCGCACGCTTTCCGCCACAGCAAATATCAAGACCAATGTCAGCTAAGGTGCGGGCAGCGGCCGGCGAAGAAGCAGCCCATTGACCCACGGAATTTGCGGGCGTTAAAGTAATTGGTTCCATGTGCGACCTTTCAAAAAGTTGTATTGACGGCAAACTTATTCTGACTCTTTATATACAGATAAAAAGATATTATTCTCTTAATTATAGCGGATGAACACTTGCTTGCAAGACGGAATCCTGATTATTTTACTCAATACTAATAAAATTGATCAAAATCAATGTAATTATTCGGACTTTGCGAAATGGATGAACTTGCGCTTATGAAAGAGTGCCGCGCGCACTGCGTTCGATTTGAATATGCGCCCAACTCCATGCCTGAACCGTGCGCGGAAATCCAAGCGTGGTCATGGCCTGAGCAACTGCGTGCTCTATTTCACGAACCGAAATTCCACCCTGCAAAGCACGTCGAACATGGCTGCGCAACGCCGACTCCATGCCCGCGCCAACACACAATCCAATCTTGACAAGAGTTTGCTCGCGCTTTGACAGCGAGCCTGCAACAGAAATTGATTTGCCCATTTTTTCATGGGCACAGGTTAACTCTGGAAAGCGTGCTGCGAATTTCTTGAAAGTTTCAGGCAGTGCGGAAGCTTCTTTGGATGGCTTTACTTTGACGGTCGAGCGGGAATTTAATTTGTGCGGTGATTTAATTTTTTTCTTGACGGACATTGGTTCTACCCTTTCTGATAAGTGTGGCGTGAACACCATTGTAATACCTCATTCAGTTTCGCGCACATACGAATTTGTATTGAGAAAACATGACGGTGTCGCTTGGTTTCAATTACAACGTTGAATAGCGCCCCGCCCTGTAGTTGGTGGCTAATGTTTGGTTTAAAATCACCACGCCCAATACCGACAAAGCAAATTGTTGCCAACTGACCAAAGCCATTGAACTCAGCACAATCAGGCTGTCAAACAACATTTGAACGCGACCAGCACGCCACCAATATTTTTCTTGTAGATACAACACCAGCACATTGAATCCACCCAAACTGGCCCTATGACGAAACAAAATAAGCATGCCCATACCCATGAATAAACCACCCAGAATTGCTGCAAGCACGGGCGACAGTTCTTTAAAACGAACAAACTCGGGTAAAACATTCACCAGCATCGAAACCAATCCAATCGATATAAATGTTTTCAACATGAACGCTTTTTCCATGCGTTTCCAAGCGAGCGCGTAAAAAGGAAGGTTGATTAGAAAAAATATCAAACCAAAATTCCATCCTGTCGAATAATGAATTAAGAACACCAGACCCGCTGTTCCACCGGTGACTAGCCCTGCGTTGCTAAACATGACAACACCAAAAGCCGAGAACAGAGTGCCAGTGATCAGGGCCTGAACATCTTCATAGGGACGGTGGCGCAAGGACTTGCTCCAACCCAACTCGGAGGCGCTTGATTGAAGAGCGGGTATGTTTTCTTGCGCTGAAATAGACGATTGAATTTTGCTGACACTGGACTCATGTGCGGGTTCGCTACTGCCAGTTTTCCAATGAAGCGATGCTGTGTCGTTCACAATGAAACACCTTTCTATGCCTTAAAAAAGCAACTGCAACTGACAGCGAAAAACCCACTGCCCGCCGTTATTGACGCCAGAATCTTGGCGATAATTTGCGTTTGATATGGGCTGACCATAGAACCCATTTGTAAACATCACGCCATTCACCGAATATCCGCAATCAGTTGTCACCTTGAGAGATTTTTCACCGAGATACCAATTCAAACCTGTCGTATAGATGGTGTTGTGCTGCGCAAAAAACGGATTGGAGGGAATAGAAGCAATGCCGACTGCGGGCACAACGGCGCCAGGGGCAACATACGCCTGGCCATTTGAACCGTTGCTCAAAGTGTCGTACCACTCGAAACGCCCAAACATTTCAACATCATCGCTTACGTAGTAACCAGCCTGCAACGTGGAACCATATGTAAATACTGAACTGCCAACGTTGGTCAATGGAACGCCGCCATCTGCCGCGCTAGTTGCGGTGTTGCCGTAGATCGCGCCAAAAATATTCGCACCACCCAACATCCAATTTGCATCGGCGGTCCAAGAAAACATGGCGACATCCCCGTTGCCATTGGTTGGCGTTGTGTTATTTGATACGCCACCGCGTTGCCAATTGAACGCGCTGCCAAATAACAAGCCTTGTGCATCGCCGCGCGCGCTCGTGAGCGTGTCAAACTGTTTCCAATTTCCAAACGCAAGATATTGAGCGCGTCCGGTCATTGCATATTGTGTGTACCCATACGATATGTTTGTGTTTCCATCAACAGTCGACGTGTTGCCGTCGTTGCCGCCATCATTGAATGAGAATGCAGCAGAAAAATTTTCACCCCGGGCCGTAAGCATGATGCCTTGGGTTAACTTTGTTGTGAACAGCATGTTCACGAGCGACCGTTCAACACATAATTGATGACGTGAAGTGACCAATTCTTCCCGATTAAATGGGCTTTTAAACTGTCCAACACGCACACCAAGTCCGCCACCAAGATCCTTGTTGATCCATGTTTCCTCAAGCCCTGCGATTGGTGTAATGCCACCAACACCCGCCGAATTTTGAGTTGCGGTCTGATTGATATACACCGTGGTCACCTTGAAGGTCCAACTTGGATCAATCACGTGTCCGGAAAATTCAACCTTCATGCGCCGCAACTCAAATCCATACGCGGCGCGTTGAATTTGGATATTTTTGCCAGTGCTGGGAGCATTCCAATCGTTCAAACTTCTGCTGCTTAAACGACTGAGCGCGTAACGCACTTGCATTTGTCCACCAATCATAAGTTTGAAATTGCCATCTGGACTTGCAATAAAAAATCCCTTGTCGTAACCAGATGTCGCGCCTGTGGTCTGTAAACTTGCGCGCGATTGAGCGTCGCTCATGACATCCTGCACAACTCCGCGGATTTGATTTGCACGCTCTTGGGTGAGCCACTTGTCGCCATTCTGTGATTTGAGTTCAGAAAGTTCTTGATTGTTGACTGTCAACGCTTGTTTATTCGCCTGGTTTTCAACTTGAACTTGCTCAAGTGATTTGTGCAGAAGATCAAGTTCAGCCCGCAAGGCCGCTGTCGTTGCATCTTCATGTATGGAGCTAGGGACGACTCCACCGAACGGCGCAGCGGAAATTACAAAGGCCGAGAGGAACCCCGACAATGTGATTTGAAACATTCTTCTGACTCCTACAAAAATAAGTTTTCTGAAAAATAGATTAATTAAGAATAAAGGATACTTTGTTCATCTATTATTGCCAACTCAATTTCGCACCTTCCTGATTGCGTTACTTAATTTTAAAAAACTAGTTTCGCCTTGGAAACGCCGTCACCCATGATGTTCGGTCATGAAATCGCATGAATTGACATTGAATTCATTGTTGGCTGCGCAATTGTTGATATACGGGCGCAAATCGACCGCTTTTTTCTATGCCTTCATTGACCAGTTGCCGTGCGGCGGCGGTGTTGCCAGTTTTTATATACGACATAAACAACGCTTGATCGCAGGCCACCAAGTCCTCCGCGGCCATGCGCGGGCGCGCCGCAAGTAAATATGAAATGGCCTGCGACCACTCCCCGCGAAGTTGGTGAAGACGTCCAACATAGCGCTCGGTGAAGCCAGATTCGGAAAAACCTTGGCGCAATAAAAAGTTGCCCTCGGCAATGCCATCAGCGGCTTGCTGCATTTGGGATTCTGTAAGAAAGTTTACGGGCGCGGAGTTGATATTGGCCTGCGTGTTTGGAGGCGCGGCGGCGGAAGCGCCCTGCGTATTTACAAGCGCGGTGGCGTCCTTGAATTGCTGCTGCGCCAAACGTTCCTGACACGCCAAGGTGAAATAAATGTATTCCAACTTCCACGATGTGTAATTGGGAACTTGCGTCTGCGCAATTTGATAGAGCGCAAGCGCCTGCGCAGTTTTATTCTCGCGTAACAACACACGCGCTTCCATGCCAGTCAATGGCCGCATTCCGCCAGCATGGGGCTTGCTGGTTTGCCATTCGCGCGCCGCTTCCAGCATGCTGGGCGACAATGTGGATTCGAAGTTTTTGCACGCGCTTTCATATCGATCAAAGGCTTGCTTATTATTATTTTTCATAAAGCCAATGCCAAACAACGTGCGAAGCGTGTGATTGACGCGGTAGGTGTCAAATGGATTACTGCCAAGGCGCTGCGCGTATGAGTTCCAATTGAAAGGCTCATTCAGCGATGTGATGGAGGCGCCAGGCTGCGCAGGGATTGGCGTGAGAGCCGTTGCGTTTGTAGTTGCGTTTGCCGTTGCGTTTGCCGTTGCATTTGCTGCTGTATTTGCCAACCCGTTCGTGTGGGCGATAGCCAGCGCAACATCTCGCGCCATGGCGCGCGCAAATTTTAGTTTGGGAATTTGCAGATATATTTAGTCATAGTTAAGGCGAGCTACTTTTGTTGTTATAAGACTTTGTTTGTAAAATAGGGCATTCTTAGATCTAAATCCGCTACTAAACCCACACAACAATGCTGACGCGTCTTGCCAGATCACAAAAGCGTTTTCATGCCAACCGCCAACAACACAATTGCCAGTGCCGCTTGCAACCACCGCGATGAGAATCGGCGGGCCAAAAGACTTCCAACAATCGTTGCGGGAATGGATCCGCACAGCAGGCTGATCAGCATGCGACCGTCCACCATGCCGGCCAATAAATAACCCGTGCCCGCGATCAGCGCCAGTGGAATGGCGTGCGCGATATCGGTGGCCACCAATTTATGCGTGGTCATGCGCAGTGGATACAACACAAGTAGAAGCACGGTGCCTAGCGCGCCCGCGCCAACGGAAGTTAGCGCGACAAGTAAACCAAGCAGTGCGCCTGCGGCAATGGTCCACGCGGGTTGAAATTTTTTAAAGTGCTCGGGTTGCGTGACGCGGCGATTGCGCGCAAGCGAACGCAACTTTGGCGAGAGCAATAAACCAAACGCGGTGATGAGCACAACCACGCCAACGGATTTGGTGAGCCACTGCATGTTGCCCGCGGTGTTTCCAAACGCAACTAGCACTACAACGACCATGGCCACGGGCAAACTGCCCATCCACAGTCTGCGCACCACTTGCCAATCAACGCCCGCGCCGCGCTTGTGCACTTGCATGGCCGCAATTTTGGTGATGGCCGCAAACCAAAGGTCGGTTGCGATTGCGGTTTGCGGAGCGATGCCGAACACTAATAATAAAATCGGCGTCATCAGCGCGCCGCCGCCTACGCCTGTTAAGCCAACAACAAATCCAGTGAATGCGCCGGCGAAAGCGAATGGGGCGTCAATCATGTGGCCACACCCGGCAAGTCAATGGGCCATGCGCTGGCCACAAAACTTGGGTTGAGCACTTCGGATTTTCCGTACAGCAGGCGCGCGCCATCAAGCGTGCGAACAAATCCGCCGGCGGCTTCAAGCACGGCCTGCGCCGCGGCGGTGTCCCACTCGCAAGTTGGTCCAAGGCGTGGATAGCAATCGGCTTGGCCTTGGGCAATGCGGCAAAATTTAAGGGAACTGCCAGCTTGCACAAGTTCATGCGCGCCCAAGGCGTGGATAAAATTCTGCGTTTGCTCATTCATATGGTTACGACTGGCCAACACGCGCATTGGCTTGCCCGCCTGTTGTTCTGGAGTGGCAACATGAAGAACGCGCGTTTGATTGTGAATGTGGGACAAGGCTCGCATGGTTGAACGCGGGTAGAAACTTAGATTTGTATGTGCGGTCACATTTGTGCTTGCATTTGTCTTTGCATTTGTTGTTCCGCTTGTGTGTGTGGCAGGACCCACATCTACTTGTGCGCCCTCACTTTCAATGGGCTCGCTCCAAAATAATTCGTCAAGCACTGGCGCGTACACCACGCCAAGAACTGGCGCGCCCTGGCGCACCAGCGCAATGTTCACGGTGAACTGTCCATTGCGCGCGATGAATTCTTTTGTGCCATCAAGCGGATCGATAATCCAAAAATCGCCGCGCGCGGTTCGGTGCGCGTGGGATGCGTCATCCTCTTCGGACACAATGGCAATGTTGGGCGTAAGCGATTGCAGTGCCCGCGCAATCACGTGGTGCGCGCGCAAATCCGCCTCGGTCAGTGGACTGAAATCAGCCTTGTGCTGAATATTTTTCCCCGCAACGGTATCGGCATGGGCATACACATCCAAAATGGCTTTGCCGGCGTTTCGAGCTATTTCACAAGCGGCAGTAGCCAATTTGATGTCCAATGCCGCTTGTCGCATAACTGCAATTTAACATATTTACTAATAAAAAGTAATCTTCCTGACATTTTTAACAGATAATTATGTACAAATAGCATATTGCGACACGATCGCTTTGAGCTCCTTACCGACTGCATTCCATGCCCACTACTTCCAAAGCACAATTACACGGTCTTGACGCGCCGAAAGCGTGGGACACGGACACGGCATTTGCGCATTTGAAAGCGCTTGGACTTTGCGATACCAAACGCACGGCGGAGCGGCGTCTGCAGGAACTTTCCATTCTGCCCGATGCGCTGAGCCCCGATACGTTGCGCGACGAACAAGGCAGCGCGCCAAACCGCGTGCTGCTTGATTGGTTGTTGAATGAGGCGCGCGGCAAGCGGCGATTGGTGTTGTTCGCACAATTACACACACTGCCAACCGGCACAAGTTGCTTGGTGGCCCATGACGCGCGTGGCGCCAATTTTTGGGTGCCGTTTTCTTCAAGCATCACAAGCGCCGCATCAACAACGAATGGCGTCACTTTGGGAAAAAAATCAGGGTCTGTACAAATTGCAACGCCAAAAGATAAATTGTCTCCGTTAAGTAAGAGTAATGCAAAGTTGGGCGCGACCACTGCTCCTACATGTGCGGACGTTGAAGGCGCGCTTAGAAAGTTGCAAGCGCATGTGGGAAAACCAATCGCGTTATTTCCTTCAGGCAAGTTGGTTGCGCTGGCGCGCAAGTGCGCCCCGATTGATGAAGTGCACATGGACATGATTTGTTTTCAACCCGTGTTGAATATTGATCACCCCACGCCGCTTGCGCGCAATGTGAACACTCAACAAAGCCATCTGGATCGGTTGGAGGCTGAGAGCATTCATATTCTTCGCGAGGCCGTTGCCGAAAGTGAAAATCCGGTCATGTTGTATTCCGTTGGCAAGGACAGTTCGGTGATGGTGCACTTGGCGCGCAAGGCTTTTTACCCAGCGCCCCCGCCATTTCCGCTGATGCACGTGGACACGCGCTGGAAATTTCAAGAGATGTATTTGATGCGCGAGTTCATCGCCAAACAAAGCGGAATGCGCCTGATTGTACATGTGAATCCGGAAGCGATTGCGCGCGACATCAATCCGTTTGACCACGGCTCGCAACTGCATACGCACATCACCAAGACGGAGGGCTTGAAGCAGGCTCTTGATCTGCACAAATTTGATCTTGCCTTTGGTGGCGCGCGCCGCGACGAGGAGAAGAGTCGCGCCAAGGAGCGGATATTTTCTTTCCGCACCAACACGCATCGATGGGACCCGAAGAACCAGCGCCCCGAAGTGTGGAATTTGTATAACGCGGGCAAGGCCAAGGGTGAAAGTATTCGCGTGTTCCCGCTAAGCAATTGGACGGAGCTTGATGTGTGGGAATATATTTTGCGCGAAGGCATTCCGGTGGTGCCTCTTTATTTTGCCAAGGTTCGTCCAGTGGTGGAGCGCGATGGCTTGCTGATCATGGTTGATGATGATCGCATGCGCGTGCTGCCTGGCGAGGAAATTATGCGCAAGCGCGTTCGCTTTAGAACGCTTGGTTGCTACCCGTTAAGTGGCGCAATTGAATCAAGCGCCACCACTTTGCAAGACATCATGGTGGAATTATTGCAGGCGCGCACCAGCGAGCGACAAGGCCGCGCCATTGACTCAGATGCCGCGGCAAGCATGGAAAAGAAAAAGCATGAGGGATATTTCTGATGCCGCGCAAATCAACAAGCAAGAAGGTTGGCACGGCCGCCAGCGGTGGCGCCGCAACTATTCAATCGCTGGAAAAGTTTCTAGATCGTCAGCGGGAAATTGGCTTGCTGCGCTTTATCACTTGTGGCAGCGTGGATGACGGAAAGAGCACGTTGATTGGCCGCCTGTTGTGGGAAAGCCACTTGTTGTTTGAAGATCAAATTGCGACGCTAGAAAAAGAATCTCACAAGTACGGAACTCAAGGCGAGGAGATTGACTTCGCGCTTTTGGTGGACGGCCTAGCCGCGGAACGCGAGCAAGGCATAACCATTGATGTGGCCTACCGATTCTTCAGCACTGACAAGCGCAAGTTTATTGTGGCTGACACGCCAGGCCATGAGCAGTACACGCGCAACATGATCACAGGCGCAAGCACCGCTGACGCCGCCGTGTTGCTGGTTGACGCACGTGCGGGCATGTTGGTGCAAACGCGGCGCCATGCGTATCTAGTTTCGCTGATGGGAATTCGCCACGTCGCGCTGGCTGTGAATAAAATGGACACGGTTGGATTTGACCGCGCGGCGTTTGAAAAAATTGTGAGCGACTTTGAAACATTCGCCAAGCCGCTTGGACTGCGAAGCATTACCGCTATTCCAATGTCGGCGCTGAAGGGCGACAATGTCATCGATCGTTCGCGCAACACGCGTTGGTACAGCGGCCCCACGCTGATGGGTTGGCTGGAAACAGTGCAAACCAAACATGAAAGTCTTTCACGATTTTGTTTTCCGGTGCAACTAGCGCTGCGACCAGACGCGAAGTTTCGCGGATTCGCTGGCACAATTGCCGAGGGCCATGTCGAGCAAGGCGACGCCATTCGCGTGACCGCTAGTGGCGAAACCGCGCGCGTGAAAAGCATTGTCACTATGGACGGACTTCTCAAGCGCGCCGAAGCTGGTCAAGCCGTCACGCTAACCCTTGACCGCGAAGTGGATGTTTCCCGCGGCGACATTCTGAGTTGCTCGCAAGCCATTGAAACCACCGATCAGTTTGAAGCCACGATTGTGTGGATGCATCAAGATCCTGGGCTTGTTGGTCGTGGATATATATTGAAGTTGTCTACGCAAAACGCGCCCGTAACATTGACCGCCATTAAACACGGCGTGAATGTGAACACGCTTGCGCACGAGCCGCGCACAACATTGGCGCTGAACGATATCAGCGTATGCACGCTTTCTACAAGCAAGCCGATCGCATTTGACACATATGAACGCTCGCGCGAACTTGGCAGTTTTATTTTGATCGATCGATTCACCCACGCAACTGTTGCCGTGGGAATGATTCGCCACTGTTTGCGCCGCGGACAGAATGTGCACAAGCAAGCCCTCACCATCACGCGCCAAGACCGCGAGCGCATGAACGGCCACCCGGGCCGCGTGGTGTGGTTCACCGGCCTTTCCGGCAGCGGTAAAAGCACTATTGCCAACGCGCTTGAAATTGCCCTGCATGAGCGCGGCAAACACACATTTATTTTGGACGGCGACAACATTCGCCAAGGCTTGAACAAAAATCTTGGCTTTACCGACGCCGACCGCGTGGAAAATATTCGCCGTGTCGCCGAAGTAGCAAAGCTGATGAGCGACGCGGGATTGATTGTGCTGACCAGTTTCATTTCGCCCTTCAATGCGGAGCGTGAGATGGCGCGCGAACTGATTGGAGTCGATCGATTTGTTGAAGTGCACGTGAGCACCTCGCTTCAAGAATGCGAGAAGCGCGATGTGAAGGGCTTGTATCGCAAGGCGCGCGCCGGTCAGTTACCTAATCTTTCTGGTATTGGAAGTCCGTATGAACCACCGACCTCGCCGCAAGCCACCATTGACAGCGCCGCAACCAGCGTGCCCAAGGCCGTGAAGCAATTATTGGCACTGCTTGACATTTAAAATTCTGCTAGTTTTTTAGCGCCGCAACCAATGACAATTTCAATACCAAATACCAAAGACCACTTTGAAATTATCATTGATGATCTTCACAAGTCATTCGGTTCGCATCCAGTTTTGTCGGGCGTGAATTTAAAAATTCGCCGCGGCGAATTAGTGGCGATTGTTGGCGGCAGTGGTTGCGGCAAAACCGTTTTGCTAAAAACAATCACCGGACATTTCAGCCCAGACTCTGGCAGTGTGATGATTGCCGATCACGAGGCGCAAAATTCCCCCCTGTGCGATGTTGCCAAACTATCCGATGATCAACTGGATCAATTGCGCGTGCACTGGGCCGTTGTGTTTCAACGCAACGCGCTTCTAAGCGGCAGCGTGTATTTCAATTTGGCGTTTTGGCCCAAGGAAATCAAGGAAATGACCGACGCGCAAATCATGCCGTTGGCGCGCAAGGCCCTGCTGGATGTTGGTTTGAACCCGGATCAAATCATGAACAGCGACCGCGAATCACTGTCCGGCGGAATGGCGAAACGCTTGGCCATTGCGCGCGCGCTTGTGATGGATCCAGTGCTTGTGTTCTATGACGAACCAACCTCTGGACTTGATCCAGAAATGTGTGGAACCATTCATTCGCTTATTGACAGTACGCATCGCGCCATGCCTGGGTTGGGCGTGGCGCGCACAAGCGTTGTGGTTACACACGACACCGAATTGCTACGGCGATTGGCGCCGCGCATTGTCATGCTGCACGCTGGAAAGGTTTTCTTTGATGGACCATTTAAGGAATTTCAAACCCGCACGGATCCGCAAATTAAACCCTACGTTCAACAAATGGCCGCGTTGCACGCGCGCAACCACGCCGACGAATGATCAACGAGTTGTGCTCTTGATTCCGAGGCGGTGCTTACCGCAGTTGACGACATTCAATTTTTTGCGATCACAAATTAACTCTATACCCGGCTTAAAAATAAAACTGGCGGCCCTTACGGACCGCCAGTGTGAACTCAATCAAATTTCCGCAGACCTTATGGACAGTCGCCAAACTGACCCAACATGCTGCCCAAATCCTCGGCGTTGATAAAGGTGTCTCCATTGAGATCACCCAAGCATGGCGTAGTGGCGCAAGCACCAAACCCGCCCAACATACTTCCCAAATCTTCGGCATTCACAAACCTATCGCCGTTCAAATCTGCGGGACATGGTGTTTCTGTTACAACCGCGCTGACTTCCAAGTCGTCAACATTCCAACCGGTGTACTGCACGCTGCTATCCGTTGTGCCCATGACCCAGCGGAAGTACACCGTTGGTTGGTTATCCGCGATTGCAGAGATGTTGTAGGACACTTTGCTCCAAGAACTTGAGGATATGGTTGCTGAGTTCTGGAACAGAGTGGTCCATGTGGTTCCGTCATTGCTGACTTTGAAATACGCATGGTCGTAGGTTGAACTTTCAACATTCAACCAACGCTGGAAACTAACCTTCACGCCTGTGAGACCCGTGCAATTAAAAGCGGTCGTGGTGAGGTTGCGCTCCACCAAACTGTTTTCATATACGCCGGTACTAACATTGTTGTAACCGTACACGTTGGTTCCGGTGAAGCCAGCCTTTGGATCGGCGCCGCCAGTAGTGACGGCGGTTCCAACTGGAGTTCCAAATGCCCACAACCCTGTGGTGGTCCAACCTGGATTGCTATTCATCGGTTCTGAATACACAACCGTTTGAGTTGGGCAAGAACCAGCAACGGCGCCAATGCGCAAGGACCAACCGTTCAACACGCCAGTGTCCGTTGAGGCTTGATCAGAGACGCGCAGTCTCCACACGCCGGCGGACTGACCGTAATCAAAGTCGGACAATGCGCCAGCTGACAAAGTTCCGCCGCCGTCATCGTCATATGTGACGACAATATTGTCAGTGCCAGCACCGGTGCGATTGTGTAAGAGCACAGTTGTTCCACTTGGCGAGAGCAACTCAACGTACAAGTCGCCAATGTATGTGTGGGAAATATTTACATTCACATCCACATCCGCAATGCACACATTGTCGTACACCGTGATGTAGCTGTAATTGGTCGTGTTGTCCCCAACCGTAATTGGACAATCGGTGGCCGAGTACACGGTACGACCCACATCAAGCGCAACACTGCGCGTGGTTGGAGTTGTGCCATCGCTTTTGGCAAAGGTGACATTGCCGCTGTAAATGCCGGCGGCAAGACTGCTGGCGCCAGCCGCAATTGCCACGGTTACATTTCGTGTTTCACCCGCGGTAGCCAGCGTGAAACTGGTTGGCGCGGCGGATCCATCGATTGAAATCCACGACGCATCGGCTGAAACATTCACCGTGACAGGCGCGGACTTGCTGTTGGTGACGGTGTACGTAACGCTGCCCGCGAATGGACCGCCAACCGCGCCGCCAGTTGAAAGACCAGTGGCTGGAGTTGCTGTGAAACCAGTCTGTCCAATTTCAACGGTGTGACGAACAGTGCGGGCTACGCCGGTTCCAAGATCGGTGAAGACAATGTCTTCCGCGTAAATGCCAGCGGCGCTTGAAGTGAGCGCGGAACCAGCGGTTACGGTGACAATAACGCTGCCCGCCGCAGGAACGCTTCCGGTGAGATTGCTTGTTCCACCATTGATGAGCAGACCAATGTTGTTAGTAAGCGCAACGCGATAATTCACGGCGGCGGCCGTGCTGTTGCTAAGCGTGTAGGTGTATGGCAACGAAGAGAATGGGCCACCAACAAGACCCGAGTGGGTAACGGCGGTGCTTGGCGTAACGGTTAGACCCTTGGTTGAAAGTGTGTTCACGGACAGGGTGCCGGTGTTGTCAGGGTCAAGCCATGTTTTCAAACCTGTTGCCGGGGTTCCGCCACCAAGCCACGACACACTGAAGCGTCCGTAGTAATCGCTTGTCACGCTGGTGCATGAGGCGCTACCGCCGTGCAACTGACCAATCACTTGATGGAGTTGATTGAAGATTGGTGAACCGGAAGAACCGCCTTCGGTTGTTCCAACTTCCCACTGACCAACGCGTACATGCGTTCCGTCGCCGGGACTTGTTGTGCCCGAGTAACTGGTTGTGGTGGATGGATTGTTGTCGAAACTAATTCGCTTCTCTTGAACATTTGGATGATGAATGCCGCATGATGCTGTGGCCTCAGCGCCGGTGGCGTTCCAACCCGCGAAGTTGACATACCACGCGGGGTTTGGACTAGAGGTAAGACGAACCAGAACGAAATCAGAGGAGGAGAGTCCGGCCTTGTATGTTGAGCCCGTATTAAACTTGGTCAACACGCCGTTACCTGTGGCACCGCTTGATGCGCTACCTGGCGTGCGGCAGGTTGTGTTTTCATAACTCCAAAATGCGACAAGCGACGCGGCGTTACTTGCGGTGATGCCGCAGTGAAACGCTGTCATGAAGTATGGCGCAAGATCTTGGCGAACATTATTCACCATGAAACCTGTGCAAAACAGCGAGCCGCCGGTTGAAATCGCGGCAACCGTGGAAATTTCATCGCGCCAACCGTCGCCTTGGCTGCAAATCACGTCAACGTTGCAAGAACCAGACTTATCAAGCACATTCACAATTTCTGAAAAGTTGAGATAGCCGGCGTTGATGGAGCCCAAAGTGAGTTGCACTTCGCGCTCAAGGTCGCGTTCAACTGTGAGCTCGATCACGATTTCGTTGCCTGGAAGTGGCGGCGTCCAAAGTTGTCCGTGATCGGCGTTGTCGGCTTCGGTGAATGGACGAATCACATGCGCCATGTCAGGCGTGTAAATGTAAAGCGCGGCGCCGCGTGGCAAGTGATATTCAGTGAATCCAAGATTCATGGAGACGGCGTTGTCGCAACCAACACGAAGGCGCCACACGCTGCGAAGCGCGCCGGCTTGATCGACTACATTTTCCCAGGTGCCGCTGGTGGTTGGAGAAATGTTCACGGCGTTTGGAATGGCGTATCGCGGAGCTTCAACGCGCGCTTCGCGAATGAGATCTTCGTTAGCAATGTTGGCCATGTCCAACTTGGCCACATCCACCTTCTCAACTTCTTTAATGGTTGGCATTTGAAAAGCCGCGGCCGTTGGCTTGGTTGGAACAGTTTCTTCAAACACTTGCGCGAGCGCGTTGTTGCCAATCATGGCAACGCTTACGGCAAACACCACGCCACAAAGTTTTTTAGAAATAGTGGCGAACGCGTTGGTAGTGTGGGACATGCTTGGCTCCAATGGACTGTGTGTGAAAAATTTAGACTTATAAATAGACACGTTCAATTAGATTGAACACCTCAATGTGTCCTAAAATGAACTCAGTGCAACCAAAAGTTTGGTTTTTGACTCATAAAAGTCTAAATTCAGGGCTTTTTTGAAGCCCTAGATCCAATTGAAGATGGATTTAGCGTCCTGATCAGGCCTGAGATGAGGCCAAAGCACAAATGGCGCGGAACTCAGCCGGCTGAACTGGAGTGACAGACAGCCGATTGCCGCGCTGAAGAATCATTAATTTGGAGAGCGCCTTTGCCGCGCGCAGTTCTTCAAGGGTAATCACGCGCGCGAATTCAGTTTCAAACGCAAGCTCCACCGCTGCCCAACGCGGTTGCTCTTTGGTTGCGGCGGCATCAAAAAATTCACTGCGCTTGTCAAATTGCAACGGGTCTGGTTGCGCAAGCGCGCTCACGGTTGCCACGCCCGCAACGCCCAAAGGATCCGCGTTGGAGTGATACAACAACACGCGATCACCCTGCTCCATGGCGCGCATGAAATTGCGCGCTTGATAATTGCGCACGCCTTCCCACAGTGTTCGCTTGTCACGCTTTAAATCCGCGATGCCATATACCGAAGGCTCCGACTTGGCGAGCCAGAAGCCGGTGCTTTTGTGAACACTGGCGGGCGTTGTCGCAATTTTAGATTTGGTTTTCTTGGTCATGTGAACAAATGAGTTCGTTTATTTCTTGGGCGCGGATTCGGTAACCGTTGAAGTGGCGGAATGAGGCGACGCATGATTTGTTGA
This sequence comes from Planctomycetia bacterium, assembly GCA_005789005.1. Classification (GTDB taxonomy): domain Bacteria; phylum Planctomycetota; class Phycisphaerae; order Phycisphaerales; family SM1A02; genus SYAC01. The sequence goes on from SYAD01000109.1 coordinate 33,046, forward strand.
ATGTTGCGGCGAATTGTGATGCATTTTGTCCACCGCTTCTTGCGCCATATTTTTTACCTTTTTCAACCAACGCCGCGCCCAAGCAAATTCAATCGCAAGAATGGCCAGTCCCGCAGGAAGCACAATAAAAGCGGGACCAGGCAGCAGAATCATGGCGATGCCAATCAGCGTGATGGTGCCCCCAATGAGCCCGATCACAACTTTACGAGCGACCACATATGTTTGATGTGCGAATTCGCTCATGCGTGAAGAATAGTGCGTGTTGCGCCAACACGGTCTTGGCCTAGCGGATGAAACGCAGCGAGCCAAAGTTGGGAACAATGTTGGGACTCTTGGCGCTTGGATCCTGCATTTCCAATCCAGTGGCAAGTGGATACGTGGCGGGAAAATATACGCACCACGCCTTGCCCACGATTAATTCTTGCGGCACCACGAACGGATTTTCAAATCCAATCACGCGCTGCAAAATTGGATGCGGTCTGCCCCAGAAACGTCCATCGCGACTGGCGGGACTATTATCTCCAAGCATGAGGTAATCGGTTGGACCAAATCGCGCTGGATCATCAATGTCGGTGGCGAAGGCTTTGCCTAGAATCATGGACCCATTTGTGGAAACTTGATTGCCAGGAAGAAGCACGCCAGGTTGGTAATACAAGTCGCGGTCAATTTTCATGTTTCGCACCGTGACGGGCGAGCCTGAAAAGTTCCACATCATGGATTGAATTCCAGCGGGCTTGGTGGAAACTGGATCGTTGCGGTAGCGCGCGGGATCAATTCCAGAAGCAACGAGACGCATCTCGGGTGTTGTTCCCGCGTTGGTGAATTCGTAGGGAATACAAAGCTCTTTTGCGCCGTTTACAAACAACCACACGGCTTGGTCGACATGCCAGAACTCAATGTCAAAAAACTTTTGCTCGCTCGAAAGCGTCGCGTGGCCTTGCGCAAGAGTGCGCGCGGGTTCGGTGGCGGCGCCCGCGGTTTGCACGGTGACATCGATGGACTTCGTCGCGTTGCTCACTGCGGCGGTGATACACAAGCCGCGCGTGTTCAACACAAATGACGCGGTGGCTTTTTCGGGTTGATCAAATTCCAGCGCGGCCGTGGCGCGAATATCGCTCATGGGAAATTCGGATGAGCGGCGCCACACGTTGTAGGCGTTCCAATCCGTCACTGGAAAGTGTTGCGCGCTCCATGCAAGTTGCGTGGCGTTTGATGTTGGCCACTTCCACACGCGCGCGTCCCCCGCCACCCACGCGGATTTATTTTCACCCTGGGGCGTGAAGGCCGGGCCGGGCCAAGGGCGCCGCCAAGTTTCTTGTAATTTTTTTAGATCCACAGGCGCCCAATCACTCGCCCACACGGGTTGCCATATGGCGCGCTGAATCATTTCCGGCTTGCGCTCTATGCGCAATGCGTCGGGCGCGGCGTCTTGCGCGCCGGTGAACACATCGCCATCAACAAGCAGCAGAGACTGCGACGGCATTCCAACCATTCGCTTGATGTAATTCTGCGAATCGCCAATTGGATCGGGCGGATTTTTAAATACAACCACGTCCCATCGCTTGGGCTGAAAAACCCACGGCACATATTTCAGCACCAGCACGCGGTCGCCGCCAACAACTTGCGCGCGAAGATTTCCAAGTTCTGTTTCGCCCATTGCAAATTGTCGCGTGACCATTGGATCAACAAGCGGCGCGCGAGCGGTGGGCGGCGCGCCATTTTCAAACACGGACCCGCCATCCGCGGTGTAGGCGTAGCCACTGGCGTCGCTGCGAACACGAATGTGTTGACCCAATAACGTTGGCGCCATGGAGCCGGTTGGAATGACAAAACCTTCAAGCACAAATCCGCGAAATGCCATTGCCATGGCAAACGCAACGATCAAGCCTTGGATTGTGTCCACGCCGCCAGAGCGATGTTGTTGTGCGGGAGTTTCGCTTGAGGAATCGCTCATGAATGGAGCAATGTATCGCGTGTTTGTGTTGCAAGCATGGGCGTGCCTAAGAAAGTCGTTGCGCGTACGTAGTTGTTGAGCACGATGAACATGGCTCAATCAATTTAAAGTTTCGGCTGCGCGCGCAACACACGCATTAATTACGCCGGTTTGGCGGTGGCGCGGATGGCGGCGCTGGAGGCGGCACGTCTGGCAAGAGTTCCTCAAATGGAAACGCAACTTCTTTGTTGTCGGAGTCCAAACGAACCAGCACAAGTTGCACAAGAATTTTTCCATCAATCACGGTGCCTGGGCCATCCGTGGTCATCACGCGCGAATTCTTTTTGGGAAGACGCTTGGAAAGTTCCTCGTAAGTCTTGTCCTCGTAGCGCAGGCAACACATCAGGCGACCGCAACGCCCGCTAATTTTAAGCGGGTCCATGGTGGCTTTTTGAATTTTGGCGCTCTTCATACTGACGGGCTTGAGCACCTTCAAGAAATTTTTGCAGCAACAATGTTGACCGCACTTTTCGTAATCCGCCGTCAAGCGAGCCTCGTCGCGCGCGCCAACTTGGCGATCAAAAACGCGCGCGCCGTAATGTTGCTCCAACTCGCGCAGCACACCGGAAATATCGGGGCGCGGCAGTGGCGGCTCGTTCTGCTTGGCCTCTGGACCCATCCACAACATGGTCACCGTTTCACCGCCCAAAATCACTTCCACCTCCACCACTTTCACGTCCAACTTGTACTTGTTCACAATTTCACGCGCGTGGTCGCGGCGATCTTTTGCCGCAAATTGATAGGCGTTCCATCGCGTCATGTCGTCGGGGGTGGCGATGCGCAACACTTCGCCTTCTTGCGTGAAGGGATAATCACGGCCGCCGGAGTTCTCTATGAACTTCAACATTTCAGAGCGACTCACGCTTTTGGAGCAACTTCCATTGGCGCAAGTTGTGGTGAGCATTTCACCAATCTCCACGCCGCGCGGCGTCTGAACCACAAGGCGCGAACCACAACCAGGTTTGGCGTCGCCCTTGTATGGAAACTCGCCAACTTGGCGCATGGCGCCAAACTTCACAACAATGCTGGTGGGCGGTTTCAAGCGCGCGTAAATTTCCGCGTCGGTCATGGCGTCGCGACGCGCGGGGTCCGAATCTTGTTCAAACATTGGAAGCGGAAGAATGGACATCGCAATGTCCATGCTAACCAACGGCGGGCGCGTCACACGATCGCAATTTCAAAAATGCGCGTGGAATTTCTTGGGCGTATTTCGCTGACGTATTTGAAACGTGCGCGGCGATGTGAATTTATTTACGGGCTGGTCGCAGCGTCCGCTTGCGTTCGCTGAACTGCAGGCGAATCGGCACTTCGCTAAATGGCAACGTTTCACGCAGACGATTGAGCAAGTAGCGCTCGTACTGGCCCTTGAACAACGCGGGCTTATTCACCAC
>SYAD01000110.1 GCA_005789005.1 Planctomycetia bacterium
AGCGCCGGCGCGGCAGATTTAAATTTAGGCGGCTCTTGGCCATGGGAATCCAACACTATGACGGGTGACTTTTTGGGAGCGCGATCCAAACTTCAGGACGCGGGTGTGACCCTGCAAGGAACTGCCACGCTTGATTTTGTGAACGTGCTCAATGGCGGTCTTGTGAATGGTTTCAGTTTGCTTTCGTTAGTCGATATCAACGCCACCGGGGACACCGAAAAACTTTTCGGTCTCAAGGGCGGAACCCTCTTTTTGGATTTCCAAACCGCCAATCAAACTCGTGCGCCGATAGAAATCATTCCCGACTATTGGGGCTTTGACGCCATTAATTCATATGGAGAATTCACACAACTTGCTCAGTATTGGTATCAGCAAGAAATTATTGGCGATCGGCTCAAGGTGAAGTTTGGAAAAATTGATGCCAACGTTGACTTCGCCGTCCCTTGCACTGGTTTAAATTTTGTCCACAGCGCCGCTTATTTTCCATCCGTTCTTGCCAAAGACATGCCCACCTACCCGCGCCAAGCTGGCGGCTTGGAAATTTTGGCCAAGCCCATGGATAATTTCGACGCGCGCATTGGATTCTTTGATGGCTCGAGCAACTATGCCAATCCCAGCACTGGGGTGAATGGCAGAAATACGGGTACTCATGGCTTGGCAGGATTTTTGTGGGAAAATCCTGGCAGTTACTTCATGATCGCGGAGCTTGGTCCAGACTGGACCATTGCTGAGCACAAAGGAAAGTTTCGCGCGGGCTGGTTTGAGCAAATTGGCGATACGTCCACCTTTGGCGTGAATGGTCCTGGCGTTGGCACCGGACCAACTGGAGCCTACGCCTACGCCAATCAACATATTTTTGATCCCGACGGATCTGGAAAATTATTGGGTCTGGAATTGTTTGGTGAATTCAGTTGGAGCGATCCCAATCAAAATCCTTCGCACTGGGGTCTCATGCTTGGTTCGCAGTGGCAAGGTGTGATTGATGCGCGCCCGTCCGACACGGTTGGAGTGCTGTGGGCTTACAACCAATTCAGTAGCAATGAAAATGTCACCACTTCGCCTGGTTCCTCCGAGGCAATTCTTGAAGCTTTTTACAACGTCCAAGTCACGCCATGGTTTTCAATCCAGCCCGACATGCAATATCTCAGCCAGCCAAGCTCCGTCTCCACGTCGAATATTCCCGGAGCATGGATTTTTACAATGCGGCTTTCGTTTGTGTTCTAAACCTATTGCGGCAAAAATTCCACAACCCTATCTGTCCGCATGCGATCAAATGCGGTGATCACGTTGTGCTATTGCACTTTTCCGTACACCAATAAATCCACTTCCGCGGGCAGTGTGTTGATCTTGGGTGGTTGGCCCGGCGCGCCCGGCTCGGGACGCTGCGTCATATACGGTTGTCCGTTGGAGTCGACCGCCACCAAATGCACTGGCGTCATGAACACGCCCGCGACACTTTTGCCCGGCGTCAAACGAATGGTCACCATCAATGAACTTCCATCTGCGCGTTGACCAATCAATTCCGCGGAAAATTGCGCATCCACCGCCTTCACCAAAGCGATTCTATTTGCGCCCATTTTTTTAATTTCAATATCAAATGTTCCCGAGCCGCCCGCCGGTAGTGCTCCCACATTGCTGCGGAACTCCGCAATATCAAGCGCGGGTGAAATCTTTGTGCATGCGTGGCGCACGCGCGCGTCAATCATGCGTGCGTCGGCGCGGTCAGTTTCCACCAGCAAATATTTGGGAACTTGTTCGCACGGCGCGCCCGCAAGCGCAAATTGCACTTCGTACTTCGCCATGGGCGCGTCGGTTTTTTCGTTCCAATTCACAAACACTGGCGCCGCGCCTTGGACACTCAACACGCGAAATGGTTTTCCATCGCTGCTGAACACTTGCGCCACGCCTTTCAAGCGCGATGCATCTTCCGCGGCGTCCACATAAGGCTGCGCATTTCCAGCGGCGTCCATAATGGCCAAGCGCACCGCATACGCAACTTCCGCGCGCAACTCCAAAGTGATTGGCAGCGACTCGCCTTCAACCACCACTTTCACTTGCGCCGTCTTGAATCCGGTGGCGCTCACTTTCATGGTCACAGGAACTTCCAGAATGCCTGGAACGCCAGCAGTTTGCGCGGGAATTTCCTTGCCCGTGATTTCAATCGTGGTGCATTGGCAAGATGGTTGCGCGCCCAACACTTTCAGCGGCTTGTCCGATGTGTTGGCAAGTTTAAAATTTCCTTCAAGCAACGTGTGCGGCGCCACAACTCCAAAATCCAATCCCGCGGGCATGGCGATTACTTTGGCGTTGGTGGCTGGCGCCGAGGCCGCGCGCATTGGTTTGCCAACAGGCTTGGTTAAGGCCGAAGGCGCGGGCGTCTGCGCGGTGGTGGGAGCCTGCGTCAACACCACGGTTGATTGCACGAACGCCGCAGATTCTTCAGCAGCCACCGTGTTCGCACTTGTTCGTGCTTGCGCGTGGGTCAATACCGTCAACACCAAAATATGTATCAGAGTGTGCATTTTCAATTTCATATGGATGTTGACTTTCAATTGTGATTTCAATTGTGATTTCATTCGTGGCGGGATTCTATTCAATACCGCCGCCCATTCATGTCGTGAATATTTACCAAAGTTGTCCGTCCCAAACTCAATTCCAAATTTAATTTTGCCCGCGCACATTCACTTCTTGCATAATGCTGCCCACGAGCCTGGGTACACTTTGTTCATGCAGGCCCTTGAAATTGCCAAACAGGCAACCCCCGTCGCCCCCAATGTGAACTTTGTCACCAACCGCGCCGAGCCGCAACCATTGGCTGGCGAGGTTCAAATTCGAACCGAAGTTTCCGCGCTGAATCACCTGGATCTTTGGGTTGGTCGCGGCATGCCGGGCATTGACACTCAATGGCCAACGGTTGGCGGCTCCGATGGCGTGGGCAAAGTGGTCAAACTTGGTGCTGGCGTGGACCCCGGATGGCTTGGTCGACGCGTCATTCTCATGGCCGCTGTGTTGCAAACTCCTGCCAACACTCCAAATCACAATCCCTCTGGCGAAGACATTCACATGATTGGCGAGCACTCGCCTGGAACCCACGCGGAATTTTTCACCGCTCCCGTAACCAACATCCTTGACATTGAGCAGCACAATCCCGCCGAAGCCGCCGCTATTGGGCTCACGCATCTCACGGCGTACCGAATGTTGATCACGCGTGCGCGTGTAACGCCCGGCGCGCAAGTGCTAATCACGGGAATTGGCGGCGGAGTTGCCGTTGCCGCGCTTGCCATTGCAAAGCACTTTGGTTGCACAACCATTGTCACAAGTCGACACGCTTGGAAATTGGAAAAAGCTAAAGCCTTAGGCGCAACCCATTGCATTCTGGATGACGGCGCCGACTGGTCAAAGCAAGTTCGAGCCGCAACCAATCGCCGAGGCGTTGATGTGGTGATTGATTCGATTGGCAAAGCTGTTCACCAAAGTTGCATTAAAAGCCTGGTGCGCGGAGGCGCCTTTGTCACATGCGGTTGCACCACCGGCAGCGATGCAGTCACGGATCTTGCCCGCGTGTTCTGGAATCAGCTTTCCATTTTGGGTTCAACAATGGGTTCCATGGACGAGTTCCGCGCCGTGATGGCGCTGTACAAATGCGGCGCGCTGAAGCCCGTGATTGATTCAACCCATCACGCCAAAGATGGTCGCGCCGCATATGCGCGTCTTGAAGCGGGGGATCAATTTGGAAAAGTACTAATTGATTGGCGCGCCTAACGCACACGCATGTCAATTGGCGCGCGACTTCATTCGCCATTTCACCCCTGAATTAAATTTCATTTTTTGCTTGCAATTTCCGCTCCTGTGCGTCACTATGCATCCATGAGCCAAACTATTGAATTGCCCGTGGAAACAGTCGCCCGTCCAAGCCAAGCTATGCCTCAATGGGCCGTGCGCCTTCACAATGACAACAAGAATGACATGGTCTACGTGGTTTCAACCCTGGTTCAATTAGTCCGGTTGCCCGCCCAAGACGCCACAGAGCGAACGCTAGAGACCCATAACAATGGATCCGCCATTGTATTTCAAACGCACCGCGAACATGCCGAGTTGGTCCGCGACCAATTAACCTCAAAAGGTCTTTCGGCGACTATTGAAAAAAGCTAATTTTTGCCCGTTTTATAGCCAAATTCACTAAACGGCTTTTTGTGTGCCCATATTTTATTTTGGCAACCGGTAGCAATTGATTTGATTCCTATTGCCGAAGTTCAACAAATTTCAAAACTATTTTATTTTTAATTGGACTCTGGTTAAGCAGGAGTTAAGTTTATCCGTACTAGTAGTTGGACTCTGTCCATGTCACGGTGGCGTCGCCGCGACAAGTTTGAAGCGTTTTGAACACATTTGCACCTAATAGGAGATGTCAAAAATGTCGAAGTTTTATTCAAAGTTGACCTACGGATTCGTAGCTTCAGCTGCCTTTCTTTGTTCCAGTGGAGCATTCGCCCAAGTGTGCGATCCAACCTCGGTTGGTGGTTATACAGAAGTCGTCGATGCCGATGGCAACTCGTGGTACACGCTGGATGTCGATGACGGATTCGGAAATGTCACCCCAGGCATCGATACCAACGGTGGTTTCGGCTACGTAGATGGAACAACGGGCGAGCAAATCGCAAATCGTTTCACAGAAATGGGAACCCACGGCGTGGGTGAAACCCTTCGCGTGAATGGTTTCACCGGAAACTTCAGTTCAATTGATCCGTTCGATCCATCTCTTGAGTTGGATAAGCGCGATCTTGATTACATGCATATCAAGTTGACAACAGCTTGCTATCTAAACATTGCTTTGTCCATGAGCGATGCAAACGGCGATCCTGTTGGCATTGATACAAACACAACCGGCGGCCTGCAATTTTACCGTTGGGCTGATCCAATTGCAGATCCTTATGGTGAGTTTGCTGGCGACGGTTCAGCCGGCAACGAATTCTTCTATGGCGACTTTGGCTTTGAATGTCCACAGTTGGTGAAATATGTTCTTCCAAACGGTGACGATCAACCGCGTTTCTCGGTTCCTGCCGGAGACCTTATTTTCACGGTGTACGTTCCATTTGATAGCCAGCTCAATGGCGGTACTCGAACCTTGGTTGGCCCTATGGCCTGGGGTTTGAATATTGAAATTAGTGGTTACGACTATGCCACATGTGGTTCCACGGCTGCGACCAATGACTGCATCACCGTTAGCAGTAATGGTGGCTGCTCAGATGGTCAATGCTGCGACACGGTTTGCAACGGCGGCTTTGCCGCATGCTGTGACACCGCGTGGGATGCAAATTGCCTTCAAAACGGCGTGGACTTGTGCGGAAACTTTAGTTATAGTTGCGCCAGTCCAAGCAGCAGTGTTGACAACGATTGCGTTGGAAGTGCAACTTCAGTAACCGCATTCCCAACCACGATCGCCTTTGACAACACTTCCGCTACGCAAGACGGTCCAAATGACGTCACAAGATTGTGCGCATCACAAATGAAGCACGATCTGTGGTACGTCGTTGGTCCAGTGCCAGCCAATGGAGAACTCACAGTGAGCATGTGTGGCTTGGGCAATCCATTTGGCACAGACACCAACAGCGACGGAACAATCGATAATTTCCCCGCCGATTCTGTGATCAACGTGTTTTACCTGGGTGCTGATTCAACCGTACCAAATCCTCAAGATTTGCCAAGCCTGTACATCGGTTGCTCCGATGATAATTGCACCGACAGTGGTGCAATTGATCCAGACACTGGGCTTCCTGCTGTGGATCTAGGCGGTTCATCGTCAGTGAAAGTCACAGGCGTTGATGCTGGTGATTACGTGCTGATCGCTGTTGGTCAATACGAACCAGTCACGGTTGATCCAGACACCACGTCTCCAGAAGGCTTTGCGGCCAGCATGACCATTGATTTCTCACCAGTGTTTGTAGACAATGGTTTACAGACCTATGCGGTGGTTGATGGTGGCGGAAGCAACGTTGGTCTGATCTCTGGTGCTGCAAGCGAAGCAAATCCAAAGCGTTGGATCTTTGTGCCCTTTGAAATGACAACGGCTGGAACAATCACCAACTTCAACTTTGCAGGTGGTGGTGGTCCAGACACGGGAGTTCAACCCAACCTGATTCAATACAAGATCATCGCTCGCGACACCAATGGTGGTGCGTACGGCGCATCTGCGCGTCCGTTTGGCGATGGAAACTTTGATGCGAGTCAAGTGCTTGTTGAAGGTAGCGAAGCGTTTAATGTTGCCGACTACTCTGACATTGGTGATCAATGCTCAAGTGGTTGCGGACGTTACTTCGTGACTCTCTCCAACTCATTCGTGCTTGAGCCAGGCAGTTACTACTTCACTCTCTACGGCGATGATGCCGACGGTGGAGCAACGTGGGTGTCTTGGCTGATGTACGGCGAGAAGTCATTGCCACAGGTCACCACTGCTGCGGTGAATATCCCTGCTGATGAAGCTGCTAATCCTGCGTTCTTTGGTGACTTTGCCGCTGACACGGCATTCGGATGGCGCAGTATTGGTGTTGGTCCACGGTTCTGCTTCTACACCTTGGGTCCAACTTACTCATCGCGTACTGATCTGCCTGCAGGAATCCTTTACGGTTGTGCATTCAATATGGGTGGTTCGCTGAACACAGCCCCACCATGCCCAACGGATTTGAATGGTGACCTTTTCACTGACAGTTCAGACTTGGGTAGTGTGCTTGGGTCATTCGGCCCATGCGACTTGGGTACCCCAGGCGACTTCAATGATGATCTGTTCATTGATAGCTCCGATTTGGGAACCGTGCTTGGAAGCTTCGGACCATGTCCGACCGAGTGATATGAATGGCGGCTTTGTAAGCCGCGCTATTTAGGTGCAAACAATCCCCCCGGTCTTGGACCGGGGGGATTTCATTTTTACCTTGCTGCGTTCGGTGGATCTGCTGTGAGACAAACTGCATATGGCAGTTGTAAGTGGCTAAAGTGACAGGTGGGAACCAATAGGCTACTCTTGATGATCCCCAATCGAAAGGGGATTTATATGAGAAAATTAATTCTTATTTCCAGTGTTTCGATTGTGGTTGTGGCAGCTGTTGCCTATTGGATGTGGCCTAATTCTGACGCCAATTCAATTCCTGTGCGCCAAACTACGGCGAAGCAGCAAACCTTGGTGGAGTCTGTTTCCGCGCCTGGAACGGTGGAGCCAAAGCGCAAGGTGGATGTGAGCGCGGAAGTTAGCGCGCGCATTCTTGAGTTGCCGCTGCGCGAAGGAGCAGTGGTGAAGAAGGGCGATGTGCTGGTGAAATTGGATGGCCGTGATTTAAACGCGGCCTTGACCAGCGTTGAGGCGCGGCGCGACGGCGAAAAGTTTCGCTTGGAATCCGAGCGATCTAGAATCATGGGCACTCGGGAAAATCTTGCCAACTCCAAGGCGCAATTGCTGCGGCAGAGTAATTTGTATGCGTCCGGTGACGTGAGCAAGCAGGCGTTGTCCGACGCTCAAACAAGAACCAAGGATTTAGAGGCGCAATTAAACGCGGCTGAGCAAACGCTATCGCAATTGCAGAAGGCCATTGATTCAAGCGCGGCGCAAATTGAGCAAGCACGTGAGGCGCTGCGTAGGACAACCATTGTCAGTCCTATTGATGGCATTGTCACATTGCTTGCGGCCGAAGTGGGCGAACTGGTCATGGTGGGCACAATGAACAACGCGGGTACGCGCATTATGACGGTGGCGGATCTTGGCGAGATGCGCTTGAATGCTCGCGTATCTGAAACTGATATCGCGCGCATTGCGCCTGGCGTAACCGCCGAGGTGTTTATTAACGCGTATAAAGACCAACCTTTCGCTGGAAAGGTGGAGGAGGTGGCGCTGTCTCGAACACTGGAGAAGGACGGTACAAGCACTTTTAAGGTGCTGGTTTCGCTTGATTTAAAGGGCAAAGTGATTCCAAGCGGGTTGTCGGGAAATGTTGATTTAAATGTGGCCAGCACCGACGGAATTGTGGTTCCAAGCCAGGCGATTATTGATCGCAAGGTGGAGGAGTTGCCCAAGGCAATCGCAAATGATGAACTTGTTCAGAAAACTAAATCAACCACGCCCATTGTGTTGGTGGTCAAAGATGGAATTGTTTCAATTCGACCAGTGGTCAGCGGCGCCAGCAATTTGACTGACACCATTGTTATCAAAGGGTTGCAAGAAGGTGAGATCGTGGTGACTGGTCCGTATCGTTCGCTTGAATCTTTGAAAGAGGGCGATCGAGTGAAGGAAGAGGAAATGAAAGATGGAATGCGCATGAATGGCGGCGGCGGTGGCGGTG
>SYAD01000111.1 GCA_005789005.1 Planctomycetia bacterium
CGCCGAGGACCGCGATCGATTTAAGAAAGTCATTGATGAACTTGGTCTTGCGCAACCACCTTCTGGTATTGCGCGAGGACTTGAGAAAGCTGTGGAAATTGCCGGTCGCATTGGCTATCCGGTTTTAGTGCGTCCAAGTTATGTGCTTGGTGGTCGCGGTATGGAAACTTGCTTTGATGAAACAAGTTTGCGCCGCTACATGACCAAGGCCGTCGAAGTAAGCGACCTTGCCGAAACACCTATTTTGGTGGACCACTTTCTCGCCGACGCAATTGAGGTGGATGTTGATGTGATCGCGGACTTCTCGCCCGACGAAAGTTCACAGACAAAACTTGTCCCACAAAAAAGCCCAAACCCACGCGCGGTTGTGTGTGGCGTGATGGAGCACATCGAAGAGGCTGGCATTCATTCGGGCGACAGCACCTGCACCGTGCCGCCATATTCACTTTCGCCAGTGATCGTGCGCCGCATTCGCGAGCAGTCCATGGCGCTGGCCAAAAAACTTCGCGTACGCGGACTTATGAATGTGCAAATGGCCGTGAAGGACGATGTGATTTATGTGCTTGAAGTGAATCCGCGCGCAAGCCGCACCACTCCGTTTATTAGCAAAGCGAAAGGTGTTGCGTATGCGCGCCTTGCCGCGCGCGTGATGATGGGCGCATCGCTTGATGAACTGAATGTGCATGAAACTGCCGACGCGGGTTTCTTTGCCGTGAAAGAAAGTGTTTTTCCATTCGCCAAATTTCCGGGCGTGGATGTGATCCTTGGTCCAGAGATGCGCTCCACCGGTGAAGTCATGGGCGCCGACCGCAGTCTGCCTGTTGCGTTTGCGAAAGCGCAAATTGCGGCGGGCGTGATGTTGCCTGTTCAGGGAAATGTTTTTGTGTCGGTGCGTGAAAGCGATAAGCGTCACGTGTGTGAACTTGGACGCTCGCTCATTCGCATGGGTTTCAAATTATTCGCGTCGCACGGAACACACGCGGAACTTTCCAAACAAAATATTAACGCCACCGCGCTGCGTAAAATTTCCGAAGGCGCGCGTCCCAATGTGCTCGACCTTATTCGCAGCGGCGAAATACATTTAATTCTAAACACCGCCACGCGCAAAGGCGGCGAAACCGATGAAGGAAAAATCCGCGCGCAGGCCGTGCGCAGCGGCGTGCCAATTGTCACCACTATTTCTGGCGCCCGCGCCGCGGTGCAAGCCATTGCCGGCATGCAGGCCGAGCCATGGAATGTGTTCGCCATTCAAGATTATTTTCCGCACCTGGCGCGCCCCGCTTTCAAACCCGTGGCGGCAGTGCCCGCGCCCGAGCACAACCGCGCGAATGACAACGCAAATAATAAAGACACTCACCCATCACCCGTTCACAATTAATGTGCGCCGCGTGCCCTGGCAGTGCCCGCGCGCAATCAAAGACCCCGCAATGAGCCACACATTCGCTTTCAATCCAGCGAAACACAACCAACACGCCGCCGCACCCCGCCGCCCGCAACCCCCACTTGCATTTTTTAGCATCTGCCTAGAATGCCAACCCATATGTCGCTCAACCTGAATCAATATCTGCCTTCATGGCTTCCAGCGCTTCCGCAAACCATGCAAATCATTGTTGGCCTTATCGTCATCGTGATCATGTTGCATGTGATCTTGATTGGTTGCGCTTACTCAATCATGCTGGAGCGCAAACTGAGTTCATGGATGCAGGACCGCGTGGGACCAAATCGCACCGGCCCATTCGGCTTGTTGCAACCCATCGCCGACGGTTTGAAGTTTCTCATGAAGGAAGAATTTGTTCCCGCGGGCGCCGACAAAGTGTTGTTCATGATCGCTCCTGCGTTGCTCATGGTTCCCGCCATGATCACATTCACGATTGTTCCGTGGGCCGGCACGCTGAACTTCGACACGCTTCCGTTTGGTCTTGCCGCAACGCTTGGTCTTGAGGGCATCAGCGTGAAAATGTGCGGCGCCGTGGTGAGTATTGGCATGATTTATTTGCTGGCCATCGCAAGTCTTGGCGTATACGGCGTTGCGCTTGGTGGTTGGGCCAGCAATAGCAAGTTCAGTTTCTTGGGCGGCCTTCGCGCCAGCGCTCAAATGATTTCATATGAAATTCCCATGGGTTTGTCGCTGCTTTGCATCATTCTTACTGCTGGCAACCTTGACCCATACGGAATTGTTGTGGCTCAAACCGGCAACGGCATGTGGAACATTGTGCAGCAACCTGTCGCCGCCATCATTTTCTATACATGCTTGCTTGCCGAAGCCAACCGCGCGCCATTTGATTTAGCCGAAGCGGAAAGTGAATTGGTTGGCGGCTACCACACGGAATATTCCAGCATGCGCTTCGCCATGTTTTTCCTAGGCGAATATTTCCACTTGATCACCGGCGCCGCGTTCTTCAGTTTGCTTTTCCTTGGCGGCTGGAGCATTAGTCCATTTGGTTTGTGGTTCGATTTGCCAGCTGAAGGCAGCCTGCTTCTCATCGGCGCGCAGTTCGCCGTGATGATGGCAAAGGTGATCTTCATGGTCGCATTCGCCATGGCTATTCGCTGGACGCTTCCACGCTTCCGATTTGATCAACTCATGCGCCTAGCGTGGGAAGGCCTTATTCCAACTTCGCTGATGGTGTTGCTCATGACCGCCGGATTCGTGTTCATGGGTTGGAATTCATACATTTGGATTGGCTCGATTGGTTGCATCGCGGTGCTGTATTTGGTTTCGCCACTCATGCCGCGCCAAGCCTCTCCAAATCACCGTATTCCCATGGTTGGAAGCCGTTTTAGCCCAATGGTCGATGGCACTGGTTCGGTTAGCCGCCATCCAATTGCCATGAGCGATGCGGCAATTCCAGATCCGCGCCAGGGACCGCTGAGTATTCACTAGGTCGTTCGGCAAACATCCACCAGATCTGTCTGTTGATCACCAACCCGGAATTCACTTGCGAATATTTCAGCGCATCAACGCCGCAACACCAGCGGCGGCAACCGTAAGGGTGTCCACAAAACATTTTTTACACAAAGTGTTTTGCTAAAACAACTTATGCCCGCACGCCACATGTTGTGCACATTCTTACGCGCGCAAACAGTCTTTCAATTCATCGCCCGCGCGCAGCAAGCCTTCGCATTTGTCCAACCCAAGCGCCATATTGAAGCACGGCCCTCAAGCGCGCGGCACGCGATGGCATGCGCTTCGCATTTGTTCCAAAAGCAGTTTCGGCGCGCCACTTCCAATATGCGCCGCGTAATTTAAAATTTGACAACACCGCAAGCCTTGCAAGTTGCCACAACGCATCAACTGTTTTCCCAATTGATACGCCAACCCGTCCATCGTTTGTTGGTTTGAATGCAAGCACGCCTTCATCGTAATCACTCACTCACTGTTGGCGCTTCAAACAATTTTGTAAATAATTCCAACAATCACTGTGAAAATTGTCAAAGACGCACTATATTGTTCTTAACAAGAGCGCTTGCGCACTTGCCAAACTTGGTGATGCGATGGCGCATCACCACAGCACACCTAATTGCTCGTCACTATGCGACGCCGATCGAAACTCCGACTCGATTGGTGTCGCTGTCTGTATTGCCAAACAAAAAGTTATAAATATTGCGGCATTTGCGCCCGATTTCACCGACGCATCCGCCCGCGCCGTAGAATCGCCGCGTGGCAAAAGAACGCGTGTCTTATCTATGCGGCGCTTGTGGCGCCAACCATCCAAAGTGGTTGGGCAAGTGCCCGGATTGCGGCACGTGGGATTCGCTGCAGCGATTCGTTGAAGCCAAACCAACGCCCGGCATGTTGCCCGTTAGCGTTCACATGGACACTGAGCTCTCAAGTGAGGCGCAACCGCTTGGTGAAATTCAGGCGTCACTTATTCCCCGTATTGCCAGTGGCGTGGCGGAGTTTGACCGCGTACTTGGCGGCGGATTTGTTCCCGGTAGCGTTGTCTTGCTTGGTGGCGATCCCGGAATTGGAAAAAGCACGCTTCTGTTGCAAGCTCTTGCGGCTCTAGCCGATAGTGGCAGCACCGTGCTGTACGCCAGCAGTGAAGAGAGCGCGCATCAATTGCGTCTTCGCGCTGAGCGTCTTGAGACCGCCACAACAATCACCGCGCACGGCGCATCACAAGCGCAAACAGACGCGCCAACTTCTTCGTTTGAAAATTCTCTATCGCAAACAACTTCGACCAACGAACAAGATGCTGCTACTTCTTCACGCACCAAAAAACATGCGCCCAAAGATTTTGCGCAGAGCGATTACGCGGCGCAAGAAATTCCCGCCACAACCAAACGCACTCAAAACATTTCACGCGAGAAAAATTTATGGATCCACGCGCAGAGCAATCTTGCGCGCATTATTGAGCAGGCGCGCAAACTCAATCCAACCGTGTTGGTTGTTGATTCAATTCAACTTGTTCACCGCGTGGATATTGACGCCGTTCCTGGCAGCGTTTCGCAACTGCGCCGATGCGCGCTTGATCTGGTCGCACTTGCAAAAACAACGGGAATTATCGTGGTTATTGTGGGCCACGTCACTAAAGACGGAATGCTTGCGGGCCCGCGCCTGCTGGAACATTTAGTGGATGTGGTGCTGAGTTTCGAAGGCGACCGTCATTACGCGCACCGCGTTGTGCGCGCCGCAAAAAATCGTTTTGGCAGCACCCTTGAAGTTGGCCTGTTTGAAATGACATCGCTTGGTCTACGCCAAGTTGATGAAAGCGCGCTCGCCGCGGACCCGTCACTTGCTCCACGACCTGGCTCGGTGTGTGTTCCAACCATGGCCGGCACTCGATGCTTGCTTGCGGAAGTTCAAGCGCTTACCGCAACCGGTTTAGTTGGTGCCGCAAAAAGAAAAGCCTCGGGCGTTGATGCAAGCCGCCTTGCAATGTTGATTGCGGTGCTAGAACAACACGGCGGACTTCGCCTAGGCGATCAAGATGTGTACGCCGCAGCGGCAGGCGGCCTAAAAGTGCTAGAACCCGCCGCAGATTTAGCTATTTCCCTTGCCGTTGCTGGCGCCAGACTTGGCCGCGCCGTGCCAGATGGTTTCGCAGCAATCGGTGAAATTGGACTTTCTGGGCAATTACGCCCTGTTTCTCAAATGCATGAACGCATTGCCGCGGCCGCAAGACGTGGTGTAACCCGCCTAGTTGTGCCCGCTTTACAAAAGGTCCAAGCTCCTAAGTCCCTTGAAATAATCAAAATTGAGCATATTTCTGCGGCATTTGAGCTTCTTACCCCAAATCCAACTGGCCAAAGCCGCGCCAAACCAGCGCGCCGTTAAACTAGGCGCGTCATTCAAAAGCGCCCAAAAATGAATTTTTTCTGCACTAATTGCAAAAAAAAGCAAAATAAATTTGCTAAACAAAATTTTGCATGTTTAAAAAACACTCAACATGTTGTGGCACAACAACTTACAAACCCAACATAGGCCTTTAAAACCCCCCTAACGCCTTAAAAAACAATATTTTTATCCCAAACACC
>SYAD01000112.1 GCA_005789005.1 Planctomycetia bacterium
CTGGTGAAGTCGGCGCTGGCTGATGCCAATGGAACGTTGGCGAGATTTGTGGTGGTGCTCGGCGCTGGCTCCACGATTGTGGTGCGCACGCAATGCAATTGCAATTTGTCCTCGGTCAATACTTGTTCAAAGGTCAGGCCGTTTGGAAGCCCTTCGCCGTTTTGGCCAACCCAACGAACAGATGAGAACTTGTTGTTGTTGTTGGGATCGAAGGCGCCGCTATACGTTGGATCCAATGAGATCAACGTATAGACGTTGCCTTCGGCGGGAATGGTTCCATCTGTGCTATAGATAAAGAGCGGACCAGCAATGCTTGCAAGGCCATCAACATTCAGTTGTAGATTGATCAGCGCGACATCGGGTGTGCCGCACGTTGGATCCGTGCAAGTGGGATCGTTGAAATTTTTACCAAACACATTCATGACGGCGTAAGGAGTGGCGCTGGTATTCGCGCCATATGTAAATGCTGCGCCTTGCACCACAATGTTTGTGCGCCCGTTATATGCGCTGGGAAAAGTATGCAGATCAATTTGGCCACCGAAATTCACGGAGCCAGTGAATGTGAGATTGCCCCACGCATCAAGAAATGAGCTTGGTTGAAATAAAGTTCCACTCTCGCTCCAACTCCCGATCATGTTGTAGGAATAATCTTGATCTCCATCCATGCTGCCTTTGAGCGAAATCCAGATGTCAGAGCCAATGACAAGCGTGTCAACTTCATTAAAATTCACAATACTGCTGTTGAACAATTGAATATGGTGGATGCCACCAGTTGCGTCCGCGGCCTTGACGCTGTGCGTGTAAAGACTGCTGGAAGACAAATCAAGTTCGATAGAGTTTGAGCCCAGCGTGGCAAGTTCAATGCGATTTGAATAAATGGATGTGTAATTGATATTCCATGTCGCGTGATCGGATTCAAAGAGCAATGGCAGAGTGTCGTTGGGCGCGCCGTTAAAAATATTGCTGTAGTAGCCTGAAATATTCACGCTGTAAGGCTGGTACGAGCCAGCGCCAGGCGCGAACGCAATGCGACCGCCGTAGACCGTGAGGCTGTAGCCATTTAAATTGAGAGACATGCCTGGATACCAATTGTTGGAACCAGTGCTGAGCTCCAAGGTCTTCACCGAGTTGGAGCAATTAAATGTGATCTGTGGATTTCCAGAAATCTTGGCGGCCGTTGCGTAACCCGGAATTCCCGCGCTCCAGTTGCTTTGATTTTCAAATGTGCTGGTGATGTTTGGAAAGAGCCACGTGGATGTTGCCGCGCCAGCTTCAGAATAGTTGGGGGTTCCGTCGCCATCGGCGTCGCATGGATCGTTTTGGATGGCGACTGTGTCGTAGGCGTTGGCGCTCATGCGCAGATCCGCGCCGTGGTTCACCACATTGCATTGACCATAGGTGTTGTCTCCCCTAACGACAATATTTTCGCCAGCTTGAATTGCAACGGTGGCTTGGCCGAAGTTGTCGGTGCCCCAAATAGCGACGGCACCATGAGTGGCAAGCGCGCTGGAAGTGAGAGCGCACCACGTGGCTGTTGCGATGCAGCTGTAAGCGATGTTGTATTGCATGTGTGAAGTCTCGGGGAACAAATTGAACAATCTTGAGGACCTATCCAAAGTACCCCAAAGAGCCAAAGTTTCAAATTATTTTGAGCAATTAATTGGAAAATTAATATTGATAGGACGCGAATTAAAGATTGTTTTGAAGTCTTTTATGGATTCAGCGCGTTATTTAGACGCCGCCAATAGATTGGCGACGTGCTCGAACTGCTCAATGGCGTGGGCAATGTGCTCGGACGTGATATCAAGATGCGTGACCGCGCGAAGGCGGGTGGGATCAAGCGCCAGGGTGCGGACGCCGCGTTGCTCTAGGTGCGCGGAAAATTGCGCGGCGGTGCCCAGTGCGGGATCGATGTGAATGAACACCATGTTGGATGGAATTGCGTTTGGTTGCGCATGCGGACGAAGGCCCGCGATGGTGCTGACGCCTTGGGCAAGTTGACGCGCGTGCGCGTGGTCATGCGCCAAGCGTTTGATGTTGTTGTCCAGCGCGAACAAAGCGGCGCCCGCGAGCAAGCCGCTTTGACGCATTCCGCCGCCAAACATTTTTCGCAAGCGGCGGGCGCGTTCGATAGTTTTTGTTGGGCCGCACAGCGCGCTTCCCGCGGGACAACCCAGGCCTTTGGAAAAACACACGCTGATGGTGTCGGCGTGTTGCGTGAATGCGAGTGGTTCGTAATTGCCGGCCACGCATGCGTTCCATAAGCGCGCGCCGTCCACATGCACAATGAGTCCGTCGCCGCGGGCTTGCGCGCTGACGGCAATGAACGCGTCAACGCTCCAAAAAGTTCCGCCACCACGGTTGTGCGTGTTCTCCACCACCAACATGCGCGATCGCGGAGCGTGAACAGAGTTGGGCCGGCGCGCGGCGGAAACATCGGCGGGCGTGAACATTCCGCCGTCACCATGAAGGGGCTGAATCATGCAACCGGAAAGAGCGGCTGGCGCGCCAGTTTCATAATGAATGATGTGGCTGTCGTGGTGCGCGATGATTTCGTCGCCGCTTTCGCACTGCGACTTGATGGCCAGTTGATTGGCCATGGTGCCGCTGGGCGTGAATACCGCGGCTTCTTTTCCAAGCATGCGCGCCACGCGTTCCTCTAGTTTTTGCACGGTGGGTTCGTCGCCAAGAACGTCGTCCCCGAGCGGCGCGGCGCGCATAGCGTGCCACATGGCGTCGGTGGGTTGCGTGACGGTGTCGGAGCGAAGGTCTGCGATCAGTTGTTGCGCGTTGGAACTCACGCACACACTTTACGAGGCAATGGCTTGCAAGGCGAGGCGCGGAAAAATAAAGCAAGCAGCCCGATGTTTGACGCTCCGGCGACGCCGACAAAAAAATTCTATTTGTTCGCGGGCTTATTCACAGGATTGTTCAGGGGCACACTTGTAATTTCGCCGTCAATGATTGGTGTAAGCGTGATACCGCCAGCGTTCTCTACTTGTAATTCGTAGGTTTGGCCAGTGGAGACGGGCTTGTACACGGCCTCGCCTTGCGCCACGCGCACATGTTCATTGGCGGCGGCATCGGGTTGAGTGGCGAGCAGCCAAAAGTGTTTCCAAATAGCTTGCTCAAATTTTTGCGCGTCGCCCGCGGCGTAGCCATCGGGAATTCCGCCGGGCGTGTCAATGGGGAAACCATCTTTGGGATTCATAGAGTCGGAATAAATGCGGCGCAGTAGAACCAGCGAGCGGCCGCGTAGAAGATCGCCGCCAACAACATCGTCTTGCGGAAAGCGCACGGTCCATGCGTCCACAAAAAGTGTGGCGCCTGGAATGGTATAGGTACGCTTGCCAATTTCGCGGCCTTGCTCGTTGAGCTCGATGAAGTTTATGGATGTTGAAATGGTGCTTGGATCCAGTTTGGAAATATCGCTGGCGGCGAGTGGTTTTTTTTCTGGATCGTTGGTGAGAAATTGTGAGCGGATATTGATGCGCGCGAGACGGCGAGTGTTTCCAAGGCGCTGCGCCATGACGTGGCGAAGTTCTTTTTGTATTTCAATTTCAACTTCCAAGCGCGCCACTTCGCGTTGCAATTGAATGGTGCGCGTGATGGACAGCGCCAACCAACCGCCACCCACAAGAAGGGCCAGCGCCACGCTGAGGGAGAGGATGCGAATGATGCTGCGCATAAATGGAAATATCGGCAAAATGATGGTTTGAGCCGTAAAAGTTGTTGAAATTGAGTGTGCCACACAATTGGTCCGCGCAAGGGGATGCGGCGAAAGTATGAACCGCATCATTGCGGGCGTAATGGGATGCGTTACGCTTTGTGGCTGTGTCGGAAGATTTTAAGAATCAATTCATGTTGGCAAGCCAAGCGTTGAACGGCGCATTGTTGGCCGACCCAGTGGCGGGCGCGTGGGCGGACAGCATGAAGGGGCAGGCTGGCGTTTTGGTTTCCGCCGGACCAAGTTTGTCCAAGAACGCGCATGTGTTGTTGGACAAGGGTTTTTCCGACCGCTTTGTGACTGTGGCCACGGCCGCCGCCGCGGGATCGTTGCGCGCGATGGACTCGCGGCCGCAACTTGTGGCGGCAACGTCCGACTTAAGCGCGGCGACGCGGCAGTGGTTGGGTTCGTTCAACACAAATACTGTGCGCGCGAATATTGATGTATCGCTTGCGATGGGTGACGCGGCGAATAGAAGCGGCGCCATAAATTTGGTGCAAGGTGGGGGTAAATACAAATCGGCCGATTTGGGCGCGCGCGCTGATGAAGTTGGCGTGATGGTTGTGTCGCCAGTGGATGTGGCGGATTCGATTGTGGGATATATCTTGCTGCGCTATTTGGGTTGCGATCCCGTGGTGTTGGTTGGATTTGATTTGGCTTTTATCGATGGCGTGGCCCATGCCAAGGGCAATGAACTTGATTTGCAGTGGAGCACGCAAATTTCCACGGTGCGAAGTTGGGATTGGTGGCACACGCAGCGAATATTTGGCAACTCCAAGCAATTGCAGCGCGAAAAGCAGACCAACGAAACTGGTGTGGTTGGCGAGGTTGGCGCGGGCGGTCTGAAAGAGAACAGCGAGGATCAAGAGCGCAGCGTGGTGACCAATCAAGCGTTACGCCAAGAGAGAGCGCTGCTTGAGGCGGCGTTTGCGCAGGACGTGGCGCTTGGCTTGCGCGTGATTGACGCCACCGAGGGCGGCGTGACAAAACGACATGCGTTGGTGGAACCATTGGCGCAATGTTTGGCGACATACGCGTTGAAACGAAATCCAAAAGTGAAATGGAATCAGCGCGCCAAGGGCAAGGGTGTGAAGGCGCAACCAAGCGCGGATGTTGTAGAAAGTTCGCCGTCTTACAGCGACGCGGGTGCGCAGAATATGGCGTCAACACAAAAGTCGCTGAGCCACATCACCATTGAACAAACCGCGCCGAGGGTTGTGGCGGTGATTGCCATCGATCCACTGCGTGGCGGAACTGGGGTTGAACGCTCGCTTGAATTGGAGTTTGGCGGACGCACCGTGTTGCGCCGCACCGTTGATCGACTTTTGCAAAGCGACGAGATAGAGCATGTGTGTTTGGTGGCGCCCGAGCATTGGGACCATCGAGCCGCGCTGGATGGACTTGAGCCAAGTTCGCATTTGCACATTGTGCATGCCGCAGATTCAGCGTTCGGTCCCGGGCATCGGGACATTCAATCGGCGCGCGCGTGGAGTGATTCATGTTCGCGCGGTGGCATCGCCAATCTTTGCGTGTTCGACGAAGTATTTTCCGCCAAGGCTGCGCTGTTGGCGTGCGAACATGTCCACGCCAACGCGGTGTTGGTGTGCGGCGCGGATTGGCCTTTGGTGGCGGTGGATGAATCGTGGGGTGTGCGCGGCTTGATGGAACGCTGGCGCGCGAGCGCGCGTGATTTGAAATTTGTTTGCTCGTTGGCGGCGCCTGGAATTGGCGCGTGCTTTCTGCCAATAGAGAGCGTTCGCTTGTTGGCC
>SYAD01000113.1 GCA_005789005.1 Planctomycetia bacterium
CATCATTTCCGCGGCAAAAACCGTTGGTTTTCAAGTGCCGCTGGTGGTGCGCTTGGAGGGAACAAAGGTGGTGGAAGCACGCAAGTTGCTGGAGGCTGCCAAAAAAGAAATTCCAATGATGCAGACCGCGAGCGATCTTACGGATGCGGCCATGAAAATTATCGCGGCCACAAAGTGATTTTTCCAACCACACTTTCACACCGTCGCAATCTTTCGGAGACAACCCATGCTTGTGCTATTTGACATTGATGGAACCCTGCTGCAAAGCCAGCACGCCGGCATGCACGCCATGGTGGACGCGTTTGAAGAGTTGCATATTGGCAAAACATTTTCCTTTGACGGCATCGATATTGCGGGTCGCTTGGACACTCTAATTTGGCACGACATGGTGCGCCGCCACGAGGTCTCCGATGACGCTGAATCACACGAGGTGTTTCGCGAAACCTACCGGCGCCATTTGGCCAAGCGATTACAAGAGAACAACACCGTCAAAGCCTTTCATGGCGTGGTTGAATTGGTGGATCGCCTGGTGCAAGAACCCAATGTTGAACTTGGCCTGCTGACCGGAAATTATCCCGCCACGGGTCGACTGAAAGTTGAATTTGCCGGCTTGAGCCACGATCATTTTACTGTGAACGCCTTCGCGGGCGAGGGCGCCACGCGGCGCGATCTTCCGCCCATCGCCTTGCGTCGTTACCGTGAAAAGCACGGGCGAGATATTGAGCGTGAACGCGTGGTCATTATTGGCGACACTCCGCATGATGTGGATTGCGCGCACCACAATGGCTGCTTGTGCTTGGCGGTGGCCACCGGTCAATTTACAGCGGCGCAACTACGAGAATGCAAGGCCGATCACGTGGTCGAATCGCTTTCACCCGTGGAGCCCATTGTGCGCTGGTTGCTGCAACACCGCCGCTAAGGCTTTCGTACACTACTGAGATCCATGACGGATTCATTTCACAATGTGTGCCGCGACTTCTATGTCAACCAAAAGTTGACCATGAAAATGGATTTGCCATGGAGCCGCGAAGCGGTGCTTGAATTGTTTGATCGATTGCGTGTGGGCATGCCTTCGCTGCAAGAATTAAAGCGCCAAGACCACGAGATTTCGCTTGAGAGCGCGGAGGACGATCAACGAAACTATGCGTGGGTTGCGCTTCGACAAACCAGCCTGCGAAGTGGTTCGGTGAATCCCTCCGATCTCAGCGAGGCCTATCGACTGCATCGGCTTGTGCTTGAGACGGCGCCTTGGTTTCTATCAATTCGCCCGCTGGATATAGATCATTTGGAAATGGTTTTCGGCTTTGACTTTGAAGCCGAGGGCAACCGCGACGCGATTATTTTTGACGCCCTGCTTGCGGATAGTCCGCTTGGCGGATTGATTGAACGCGACCGCGACGTTCCCGCCGACGTGCAGCCATTCATTGGGCTTTCACTTGACCAAGAGGAAGGCGTGCAGGCGTTTGTGGAAATCAAGAGCCGCACCAAAGGCGCCGACACGACACCGCTGCGATTTCCCAGCGAGCCCATCAGCGTGTTCTTAACCGTGCGTCGCACCGCGCCCATTGCCAAACTTGAAGATTTGCCGGCAGCCATGGCCGCGTTGGCGGGCCACGCTGAACGCTTGGCGGAAGAGCGCGTGATTCCAAGCGTGCTTGTTCCTATTCGCAACGCCATCTTAAGCCGCTAGAAATTTACAGCTGGTTTTTGCAGTTTTGTTTTTGTAAAAATAAAAAACGCGCCTTGCGACGCGTTGATTTATTTTTCGCGGAGTAAAAATTACTTCGATGTTTGCTCAAGATATTTTTGCACGCTGCGAATGTCTGGCGCCAATTGATTGGTGTAGGAGATGGTGAATGAAACTCCTGGCTTCAACACCACCACGCGGCTTGCGGTCTTGCGGCTGATCCATGTGCGACCACCACGCTGATTGTGTTTGTTGTCAGTCTTGGCGCGTCGCTTGGCGAGCAAGTCCAACGCTTTCTGCACGCGGCTTTCCATGCGCATAAGGCGGAAGATGGTCTTGCGCACGCTTTCAGCGGCGGGCATCTTGATGACCTTGTAAGTGACTTTTGTTCCGGGTTTAATTGAAGCTGTTGCAGTGGCCATGAAATCTCCTGAATGCCGCAGAATGCGGCGAGCCACAAAATGTAGCCAAAATGTTCACTTTCGCCAAGTGGTGGCATCACTCAGAAAGAGAAGCTTCCGCCTGCTTCCACAACTTCAAAAGCGCCTGGGTGCCATGGGCCCCATGGCCTAATTCGTCCAAACGGCTATAAAGACGCTGAGATAGGGCCAATCCAGGCAATTTCAGCCCCAATTCCTGGCAAGTTTCCATGGCAATTTTCAGGTCTTTGGCCAAATATGCCAACGAAAAACCGCTGTCCCAATCGTCCCGCAACATGCGCGGAACCAGATTTGTAAGGGTCCACGAACTTGCCGCGCCCCCGCCCACGCTCTCCAACATTTTCCACGAATCAAGTCCGGTTTCCTGGCTCAAGATCAGGGCCTCCGCGGCGGCGACCATGTTTGCGCCCACCAACAATTGATTCACCACTTTGCAAAGTTGTCCGCTACCGACATCGCCATGATGCACAATTGTTTTTCCCATGCGCTCAAAGCATGCCATCACTTCGGAAAGCGCCCAAGGTTCCCCGCCGACCATGATCGACAAACTCGCGTTGCGCGCGCCCAAGTCGCCTCCAGAAACTGGCGCATCAAGAAATCCAATTCCTTGGGCCTTTGCAATCTTTGCAATCTTTCGATCAAGCGTTGGTGAACTTGTAGCCATGTTCACAATCACACGCGGTGAATTTTTTGCTTTCAGAATTCCTTGCGCGCCAAGAAATACATCATCCACCTCCGCGGGCATTCCCACCATCGAAAAAACAAATTCACAATTCTCGGCGGCTGCCTGACTTGAATCCGCCCACTTCGCTCCGCGCGCCAAAAGCGGTTCGGCGCGGGATCGTGTCCGAGTGTGAATCGTCAGCGGATAGCCAGCGTCAAGAAGGTGCCCCGCCATGGAAGTACCCATAATTCCCAACCCAATCCAGGCAATCGGTGCGTGTGTGGCTGTCATAACCCGTGAATGTAACTGTGGAAAGGAAACGGCACACGCAAGGCAAATTCATTGCATAGGGAGGATATGCAAACCACAAACTCTCTAATAATTGTCACAATGAACCAAACGCATTCTGCGAACCAATTCAAGAAGCCACCGTAACTCGACACAATCAAAACGGAGAAAATAATCGTGACTCAAACCAACAATGTCGACATTCAAGAAATCGAACGCCAAGTAGTCGTTGCCGCCAAACCATTTCAAGCGCTGATCGCGGAAATGCAAAGAGTGATCGTGGGCCAACACGACCTGCTTGAGGGATTGGTGATTGGCCTGCTTGGCAATGGACATATTTTAATCGAAGGCGTTCCTGGTCTTGCAAAAACCACTGCGGTCAGCACTTTGGCTAAAGCAATTCAAACAGATTTTCAACGCATTCAATTCACTCCCGATTTGCTGCCTGCAGATCTGATTGGAACTTTAATTTACCGCGCCAACACCGGTGACTTTGTGGTGAAGAAAGGCCCCATTTTCTCCAACATTATTTTGGCGGACGAAATCAATCGCGCGCCGGCAAAAGTGCAAAGCGCCCTGCTCGAAGCCATGCAAGAACGACAAGTCACGATTGGCAGTGAAACATTTCCCATGGCCGATCCCTTCCTAGTTTTGGCAACACAAAATCCCATCGAGCAAGAAGGAACCTACAGCTTGCCCGA
>SYAD01000114.1 GCA_005789005.1 Planctomycetia bacterium
AACCATGCCGATCGAGTGATATTTTTCCAGCAACGCTTTCACGCGGTTGATCTTGTCCTCTGGCAGAAGTTCGGCTTCGATTTCGTCAACTCCAACATCGTTGGCAATCGCTTGCGCCACGCCTTTGCGATCGCCAGTGAGCATGATCACGGGTCGGACATTCAGAGCATGCAACAGGCGAATGGCTTCGGCTGCCTCAGCGCGCGGTCGATCCGCAAGCGCGATGAAGCCAAGGATTTTTTCGCCGCAACTCAACACCACAACGGTGTTGCCACTGGCGTCGTGTTGCGCCAGCGCGGTATTCATTGCGTCGCTGAGCGCCGCGCCGCGCTCGCGCATAAGTCGCGCGGAGCCCACTTCAATGGTTTGGCCCGCGACAGTTCCAGTGACGCCTTTCCCTTTGATGGCGGTCACATTCTCGGCCGCCGCAACGCGAATATCTTTCGCCTCCGCGGCGCGCACAATCGCGCGCGCAATTGGGTGCTCGCTGCGTTGCTCAATGGCGCTCGCTGTTTCCATAAGTTGCCGCTCGCTCACGCCATCCGCGGTGAACATGCCGACAATTTGCGGACGCCCATTGGTCAGCGTGCCGGTTTTATCCAGCGCAATGGCGCGAATAATGGCGAGCCCTTCCAAATGCAAGCCGCCCTTGATCAACACACCAGATCGCGCGGCGCGGGCCACGCCGGAAAGAACGGCGGCGGGCGTGCTGATTGCAAGCGCGCAGGGGCTTGCGCCCACAAGCATTGCGATGGCGCGCAAAAGTGATTCATCAAATGTAAGCCAGCCAAAATATTGTGGAACAATCAACGCCGCGATCGTTCCGACCACAACGCAAGGCACATAGACGCGCGTGAACGCCTCGGCCGCGCGTTGCGTTTTGCCCTTTTGTTGTTGCGCGTCCTCCACCAAAAGAATCATGCGCGACATGGTGGATTGCGAACTTGGCCGCGATACGCGAATTTCAAGACTGCCGTCGCCATTCACGGTGCCCGCGAAGACTTCGTCGTTCACATCTTTTTCAACAGGCACGCTTTCACCGGTGATTGGACTTTGATCGATGCTTCCGCTACCCGCCAAAATAATTCCGTCGGCGGGAAGGCGCTCGCCTGGTCGAACCACCACGACATCGCCCACAACAAGTTGCTCCACCGCGATTTCAATTTCTTGCGCGCCACGTTTTACTTTTGCGAATTTCGGAGCCAGCTTTCCAAGGGCGCGTATGGCTTTGCGTGACTGGCCCATTGCGTAATGTTCCAGCGCGTTTCCAAGCGAAAACAGAAATAGCAAAAGTCCGCCGTCAATGCCCTCGCCAATCCACGCCGCGGCGATGGCGGCAACCACCATGAGAAAATCAACATCAAGCCGCGCCCTTATTGCCAGGCGCAGGCCCACAAGAAACGCGTTCCAACCCGCCACGACATACACAATCGCGAGGCACGCAAGAGAAACTTTGTGGTTGGTCACACTCCAGTCGCTTGGCAGAAATGATTGAAGAAACACATTCTGGTCGGCGACAATCCAGCCGCGCTGCGAGCACCATGCAAGCATTAAAAAAATGCCGGCGACAAATGGAATCCACAAATCATTGCGCCACCAGGCGGCGGAAGCTTCGGACGAATTCAATTCGCCGTCTTGAGATGTGCGCGTGCCGCTCATGGCTTGAAGATAGCGGCGATTGTTCCAAGGTATGGTCTAGGGAACGCAACCGCGCGAGAAAGATGTAGCCAACCACTGGGCAGCAGTCGTAATGTGCGAATATACAAACCGCTTTCAATTGAAATAGAGGATCGTGAACAAAGCTCGGACTTGGTTAGAATGATTTGCATGGATGCATTTGAATTTCCACCACCAACACCCAGCGATTTAGGCGACCAAGAAATTGCGCGCGAGAGCGACGCGCTTGATGGCGTGCGTGTCGCGTTGCTTGTCACCGGCGGGATTGCCGCAATGAAGACGCCATTTCTGGCTCGCTCGCTTCGCCGCCATGGCGCCAACGTGACCGCATTTTGCACGGATGAAGCGTTGCGCTATGTGGCGCAGGACGCCTTGGCTTGGAGCACGACTTCGCCCGTCATCACCAAACTTTCCGCTTGCGCCGAGCACTTGAGCGACGACGCGCCATTTGATGTGTATTTGGTGGCGCCCGCGACCGCCGCAAGTATTGGCCGCATGGCGCACGGCATTGCCGAGGGAGCGGTTGGAGCCACGTTGGCCGCCGCGATTGGACGAATGGAGCAGGGCAGGGCGAAAGTTTTAGTTGCGCCAACCATGCACGGCAGCATGCATAATTCTATTTTAGTGAAAGCCTTGCGTGAACTTCATGACATTGGCGTGCGCATTATCACTCCACGTGACGCGTATGGAAAACATAATTTGCCTGATGATTCCGTGTTGGTCGCGGAAGTTTGCGATGCCGTAGCATCGTTGCGATTGCGACGCTGAGCAATTGATTTCGTGGCCGAGATTTCAAATATGCCTGGCACTATTTGATGTACATCTAAAGGATTTTCCAAATGATTTTTTCGATATTGATTCCGTTGATTCTTGCGCAAACTCTCACGCCAAATCCCGCGCCTCCCAAACCCGCACCTGTACCAAAGGACGACAGCGTTATGCCGAGTCGGCCGGCAGTTGGATTTCGCGGACAACCAGTTGCATTGACAAAGGAAACGCAAGTTGTGGATGCGCCCGGACCCACCGTTTCGATGGCGTTTGGGAACGTGGTGGCTTTTTCTGGTGATCGATTGCTGATCAGCGGCGCCGTGATATCGCGGCGCATGGGCGCCGACGGACAAATTTTCACATTTGAATTTAAAAATGATAAATGGACATCGGTTTCGGAGATGGTGCAAGTGCAGGCATTGGCTCCCGATGAAGTTGCGATTCAGCGCATTGTGGCTGATCCAGAATTTCTATTGACCAACATTTCCCGCAAAGGCAAATCCAGCGAGATTATTTCCTTCGCGCCAATCGAGGGCCGCGAGGCGTGGAAGCAATCGGGTTCAATCAAGCCTCCCCCAAATGAAACCGTTTTGAATTTCGCCTCGGCCATGGCGCTGAGCAACACGTTGCTGGCGGTGAGCGAAGTGAGTTCACGTCCCAATCAAAAAGACGAGGACTTTCCAACAAATCCGCGCGTGTTTATTTTTCAACGCACCGCCGAGGGATGGAGAGCGCAAGGAGTGATTCAGCGCGAAGCCAAGAAGGCGCCGTGGTGGTTTGGAATTTCTTTGGCCATGGATGGCGACACATTGGCGGTGGGAAATCCAAAAGCGTTGATTCCATTCACAACAGACAAAATTCGTTCAAGCCAAGAGCCCGCCATGGTGTGCGTGTATCGACGCACCGCCGATGGCTGGAAACTTGAACAGGAAATTGACAACAGCGGCTTGAGTCCGTGGCATGGATTTGGAGTGAACATCGCGTTGCAGGGCGATTTGCTCGTGGTGCGATCCATGAATCCGTACGACCGCGATGCGGAAGTTGACGTGGGAGTGTTGCGCAGGGTGAACGGCTATTGGACAAAAGAAGGTTCGCTTACCCCCGCGCAAGGCGTGATGAAAAGCAAGGCATATGGATACGCGCTGGCCATAGATCAAGGCCGCATTATTGTGGGCGACTCCATGGCTGTTGAGGGAAGCGATAGCAACGGTCGCGTGTATGTATTTGAAAAAACCGACAAAGGTTGGCAGGAACAGTGGCGACTCGCGCCCAAAGTTTTTGTGTCTCCCAATTCATTTGGAAACACCATCGCTGTTCATTGGCCATGGATTGCGATTGGTCGCACGCGCAGCGAGCGCCTGGGAATTGAACCGGGCGGGGCTTTGCTTTACAAATTAGAAGAGCGCGCGCCACAACAAGATGGCGCGGCCGCGGGCGCAAATCCCGATCCGAAATAATGGGATTTATTTCCACCAACGAACGCTGAAAGCAAGAAACATTGCCCCGCTCGCCATGGCAAATGGTTTCTCCCAACCTTGTGGCCATTGAATTGGCGCCAAGGGATTGAGCAAAACCAAAAGCGCCGCGAATATGCCGCACCAAAGTGGGCTTTGATTGCGCGCCGCCAAAAACGCGCTGATTCCAGCAATGCAACAGCAGGTTGGACGCAACCAGCCATCGGCGTCGGAGATCCAAACTTGGGTCAAAATGCCAAATTGATACGCGCCGATTGCAAGCAACCACGCGCCAGCGATCGCATTCACGATTAGCCACCATCGAGTCATATTTGCATATCGGTCAAACTCTGGCTCTGGCTACACTCGCAATTGTCATGGCTTACGTGATTCGCAATGTCAAATAAAATAAATATCGCCCTATTGCAGCACGCAGCGCCTCCGAGCGAGCCGAGTGATTCTGTCTTGAAACGTGGCGAGCAAATAGCGCGCGCGGCCAAATCGAGTGGCGCTAGAATTATTCGCACGCAAAAATTATTCGCGGGTTCTTATTTTCGCCCAGTGGATGCGCGCGGCGGTGTCACGCAACTCTTTCGAGATGGTGTCGAGCGATGAAAGTGGATCCAATTGGTCCAATAGATTTGCAGCAGTCCGCGGCGAGCCAAGGATTTTTAATGCCCGCGCAATGGGCGCCATTGGAATCCGTTTGGTTGGCTCGCCCGCGCGATGAAGAGACGTGGCCCGGATGTTTGGAAGCTGCGCAAGCTGAATGGGATGCGTGGCGCGCGTCCATGGAAACAGTGGCGCGCGTGCGAACCACGGATGAATTGGGCATTGCAACCAGCGCTTGGATTCGTGAATTTGGTCCGATCTTTGTCAAGAACAAAGCGGGTCAGGTCGCGGCGCATTCATTTGTGTTCAATGGTTGGGGTGGCAAGCGTCAGGTCAGCTCGCTTGATAACTCGGTGTCAGACGCGCTGCAAAAAGATTTGGGGATTCCAATGTGGCGCCATCAATGTGTGTTGCAAGGCTGCAGCATTGACAGCAACGGCGCGGGCACTTTGCTGACCACGCGCCAGTGCTTGGAAAATAAAAATCGCAATTCAGAATCTGGCGCCGCCGGCATTGAGCAAGTTCTGCGCGATGCGCTTGGAATCACAAATATTATTTGGCTTCCTGGTGGTATCGAAGGCGATGTCACCGACTGCCATGTGGACAATGTCACGCGATTTGTTCGTCGCGACGCGATTGCCGCAGTGCGGACCACCCAGGAGCACCCTGATTACGCCATGCTTGAGGCGAATTGGAAAGTGTTGCAAGAGGCGCGCGACGAGCAGCGGCAAAAGTTTGAATTGCTCGAATTACCCGCGCCAAAACCGATGCACTATGAATTTCCATCGGATCGATTTGGTCCAGGCGGTCGACGGATATTGCCGGCGAGCCACGCCAATTTTATTTTCGCCAACGGAGTGATTTTTGTCCCGGCGTTTGGCGGAGCGAGCGACGAGGTCGCATGCCGCATGCTGGAAAATGCCACGGGCTTTCGCGCGCAACCCATCATGGTGAAGGCGTTGATTATTGGCCTAGGCAGTTTGCATTGTTTCAGTTGCCAGCAACCGCAAGCCAAGCAATGACACAGGGTTTGATACGAGTCGATGAGCCGAAGCCGTCCACGGACACCAAGACGGACGCGGAAATTTTTTTGGTGGAGTGCGCAAGAACGTTGCATCTGTATGGCGCGCCCGCGCATGTTCTAGAGGCGGAGTTGGTGCGCACAGGTTCGCGCCTTGGGCTCTCCGTGCAAATCTTTAGTCTTCCAACGTATCTCGCTATTTCGATTGGACCGCTTGATCGCCAGCGCACATTTCATTTGCGGGTTGATCCAGGCTCCATTCAACTCAGCAGCCGCGATGAAATGCATGTGATTCAGCGCCAGGTTCTTGAGGGCGATATCACTTGCGCCCAGGGAACACGCGCCTTTCGTGAATTGCATTTGCGTCCCAATGATTTTGGATTGCTGTGGCGAATGCTGGCGTACGGATTGTCCGCCGCGGCCGCCGCGCGGTTTTTCTCCGGTGGCATCCGTGAAATTCTAGCCAGCGCGATTTTGGGAATGATCATTGGAACCATGGTTGTTCTATTGAACATGCGAAGGGACCGCGCCGCGGTCACCGAGTTCATCGCGGGAATTCTGGCCACCATGGGCGCGTGGATGATCGCGTGGATCGTTCCGCCAATAGGCACGAACATTGTTGTTCTTGCCAGCATTGTGTCGCTCCTGCCGGGGTACACGCTCACCACATCGCTGACCGAGGTGGCCACGCGCAATTTAGCCAGCGGTGGAAGTAGATTTGTTGGCGCCGCCATGACGTTGTTGGCGCTTGGATTTGGCGTGGCGATTGGCGACAAAATCCTCGAGCATTTGCCCGTCATTCAAAATATTGTCAGCGAACCGCTGTTGCCTTGGACCATTCTTCCCGCCGCATTTTCAATCGCGTTTGCAATGTTGATTTTGCTTCAGGCAAAAATTCGAGACAGTTTTATTATTTTGTGCGCGGTGTTGTTGGGCTTGTACGGCGCACGGTTTGGCGCGGTGTTGGTTGGTCCGCAACTTGGCGTGTGTATTGGGGCGTTTCTTGTAAGTTTAACTGGAAATATTTTCAGCCATGTCACGAAGCGCTCACCCAACATGGTGATCGCGCCCGGATTGATTCCATTGGTGCCCGGTTCGTTGGGAATGCGCGGAGCGTCGGCCTTGTTTCACAATGACGCGGCAAGTGGAGCAAGTTGGGCCATTGCGGCGCTTGTTGTCGCTGGATCATTAGTCGCAGGACTTCTGGCGGCCAACGTGTTTGTTCCGCCGCGGCGAACAGCGTAACTTAAGCGTGAACGAGTCCGCGCGCCTTGGAAAAATATTTTTTCATAACTCGCACAAGCGAAATTAAATTTTTGCGTGGGTGTTCAAAACCAATTCAAGACGCCGCCTTGATTGCGCCAGTCGCTCCTGTGAAATGCGGCCACTGGCAATGGCCCGAGAAAGACCATCAATCGCCTTGATTTGCACGGGCAGATTCTTGCACACAAGCAGTATGTCGCATCCAGCCTCCACGGCGCGCACGGCGGCGTCGCCAATTTCAAAGCGGTCGGCGACGGCTTTCATTTCCAAATCATCGGTCAAAATCAATCCATCAAATCCAAGCGCGCCGCGCAGCAACCCCGTGATCACTTGCGCGCTGAGTGTTCCGGGCACGTGTGGATCGATGGCTTCAAACACGACATGTGCCGACATGATCGCCGCGATATTGGCCTTGATTGCCGCGCGAAATGGAACAAATTCAAGTTGCTCCAAGCGCGTGAGCGGGTGGGGCAGTTTTGGCAAATCAAAATGACTGTCAATATCCGTGTCGCCATGGCCAGGAAAATGTTTCCCGCACGCCGCCACGCCACAAGCCTGCATTGCTTGCACGCACGCCGCGCCAAGTTGGGCCACAACATTCGCGTCGCGGCTGAATGACCGATCGCCAATCACGGGGTTCTTGGGATTGCTGTCAACATCAAGCACTGGAGCCAAGTTCATATTCACTCCGCATGCACGCAACGCCAACGCGGTTTCGCGGGTCCATTTTGCAACCGCGTGCGCGCCTTCGTGACCCAAGTCACGCGCGGCGGGTTGATCTGGAAACGGCGCGCCACAAAATCGCTGCACGCGACCGCCTTCTTGATCAACGCTGATCAGCACGGGCCCTTGTGCCGCGTTGCGAATGTCCGCGGCAAGTTGAGTGAGTTGCGAACTGTCTTGGTAATTGCGCGCGAACAGGATGACGTTGCGCACACCGCCCGCGAGCAACACGGCCTCTTGCTCAAGCAATTCAGTGCCAGCGATTCCAATGCAAAGGAGTTCGCATGCCTCGCGCCGCGCTTGAATGGCTTGGGATTGAACTGTGTCGCTTTTCACCACGTCACCTTTAATTTACAAGGCATGAATAAACGTGCAGCGCGTGGATTGAAGATCATGTCTATAAACACGCATTTATCTTCGCCGAAATTCAAATTGCGTGCGAGGCTATTTCGGCGTGCGGCAAAATTGCTGTGGCGCATGCAAAGACATTTCATGTAACTGCTTTGCGCATCCGCCATACATGATCGAACCGTGAATTTATTCAGGAAGAAGCAACAACCACAATCCAAGATCGGTGGAATTGGTTGTGCCATCATTATCAAGATCAGTGATCCCGCCTTGACCAAAGCGAGTCAGCATCACGCCAAGATCGGCCGCATTGATTTCATAGTCATTGTTGAAATCGCCTTGCGGACCGCACCACCCCAAGCCGTCGTCCGCGAGCAAGCGAACGCCATCAACACCCGCTTCAACAACGCTATTGCCCGTAGTGTCGCTTGCGATAAAGCGAACGCGTAGTTGGTTGGTGGCGTTGACA
Organism: Planctomycetia bacterium; assembly: GCA_005789005.1. Classification (GTDB taxonomy): domain Bacteria; phylum Planctomycetota; class Phycisphaerae; order Phycisphaerales; family SM1A02; genus SYAC01. The sequence continues at coordinate 8,336 of SYAD01000114.1, forward strand.
AAATCTTGCACGGCAATCTGGCGGCTCACCCATCCGGCATTCGTTCCATCGGATTCGACCGTCTCCACATCAACCCAATTGAGTCCGTTGTCATCCGACAATTGCACTTTCATCACGGCTTGCGTTGGCAAAGTTGTGGACTTGTTCACGGCCCATCTTGAGTAAATCAAATAAGGCGTGAACGCGTTTGTGGCGTCCAGCATGGGACTTGTCAGCGTCACGTTTCCAGCACCCACGCTGTTGCCTTCGATATTTCCTGTGACAAAGCATTTACCGCTGCCATCCGAGTCGACCAATGGATCACCATTGAAGCCACCCGCATTTGGCGCGGCGCGAGTCCATAGACCCGTGGTGGTTCCCGAAGAACTTGTGGTCCATGATTGATCGGTTTCAAAATAGTCGGCCCACAGGATGAGATTGATCGATGTGGCCACAGCGGAATACCACTGCTGAGGCAGCGCGGATGGAGAGGTACTCAGGCCCCCGGTTGAGCCCATTCTTGCTGAGAAGCCAAAGAGAACACGCGAGCCGCAGGTGAACGCTGGCGTGGTGAATGTGTACGTGTTTCCAGAAACAAGAACACCGCTCATGGATGAAGTGGTGGTTGCGTTCTCGTATTTCCAAATCATTTTTGGCAGGGCCGCGGCGCTACCTGAAGATGTGAATGTCACCGTAATTTGATCGCCACCCACCGTGCTGAATTGTGTTGGCAATCCATTTGGATACGTGAATGCGATCGATTTGCAAGCGCCAGTGGGATTGATCAGGGCGTTTCGAAGCGCGGTTTGGTTGTAACTGGTTCCAGAATTGGATCCACTACTTGTGGTGCAACCACCGTTGGTGTGAATACCAACTGCCACGCCTAAGCCCTCAACAATAACTGGAGAGCCCGAATTGCCTCCGGTTGTGTCGGCGGTGTATCGCAGGGTGGTTCCTGAGTTGCTGGTGAACGCACCGGTATGTGTTTGATTGGTCTGGTTTGCGGTGCCTGTGTCAACGCCAAAGCCGGTGATGCGGATGGTTTTTCCGCTGGCCGCTGGCGGGGCCGCCAAGGTGAAAGCGGCTTGTTGTTTTTGAAACGGCGTGAGTCCGGAGTTTGAATTTGGAAACACTCCAAAGTAGCACCAGTCATTGCCAATTCCACCGTTGGAATATTGAACGCTTGTGGTGTCGATGGGATATTGATCTTCTGGCGGCGGATTCACAATGGTTCCAGAGCTTTGCGAAAGTGGCACATTGAATTGAACCACGGAGAAAGTATTTCCGGGACAGTGGCCCGCGCTAAGAAACATGTGGTTTGTATCGTTGATCATCCAACCCGTGCAACCCACTGGAGTGATTCTGCAAACACGCGGATCAATCGAAGCGATTCGATCGTCGGTGTTGCCGCATTGGGATTTGCTGATCACAATGTCTTCGCCCACTTGCGTGCTCTTGATGGAAATACTGCTGGTGGAATTATTCTTGCCCGAGATCAACTCAATGATCACCATGTCGCCATTGAAGTAGGCGCTGGTGTTGTGCCACTGCGCCAAACTTTGCGCGTTGAGAATTTGCTCCGCGCCATCAAATAAACTTGTGAT
>SYAD01000115.1 GCA_005789005.1 Planctomycetia bacterium
ATTGGAAGAATCATGATGCCAACTGCAATGCCAGCGGCGCCAGCGTTGTAGCCGGAAAATATCGGCGTGCCAAATAGAAAGTTGCATGCGCCTTGCAGCGCGGGTGTGATCACCAGTAGCGCGAAAAATCCGTAGACCACCGTGGGCACGCCCGCCAGAATTTCAATGATTGGTTTCAAGATTGCTCGCTTGCGCGCGGTGGCGTATTCGCTCATGTAAATCGCGGTGATTAAACCCAGTGGTATGGCGGTGATGGCGGCAACCACGGACACCAGAAAAGTGCCGCAAATCAGCGGCCAAACGCCAAAATGTTTTTCGGCGCCAAGCAAGGGGCTCCATGTGGTGCCAAACAAGAAATCCGTAAGTTCAATCTCGGGCAGCTGAATAAACGCCACGGTTTCGCGCAGCAGAATTGCAATAATTCCAACCGTGATGGCGATGCTGATGAGCGCGGTGCAGCCAAGCAAGCCGCGGATTGCAAATTCCCATCCGTCACGGACATGGCGTGAGCGCGCCACGCCTTTGCGCGCCAACTCAACCGCGCTTGAAGCGGCCTTGGCTGAAAGGGCGCTCATTGTGATTGCCTTGTCAATGAATGTCCGCAAGGAAGATTTAAAAAATAATCCGCAGTTATTTCAATTCTCAATGTGCGGCGGATCAAATTCATTGTTCTGGTTCTTGCGTGGATTATTTGATGCGTCGCTTATTTATAAACGGTGGCGATCGAGCCTTGCGCTTTATTTCCAGACGCGTCGAGATATTGCGTGCCAATTTTCTTAGCCTTCCAATTCGCCGCGACCCGTTCTTGCACCAACGCGGGTAGCGCCGTGTAGCCAACCTCTTTGGAAAGCGCCGCGGTGTTCAAGACAAAATAATCCACGAAGGCCGCAACTTCTGGGCGCGCCGCGCTCTTGGCGTTCACATAAATAAACAAGGGTCGGCTCAAGGGCGAGTATGTTCCATCCATGATGGTCTTGTCGCTTGGCACGATGGAGCCCTTGCCGCCATCAATCGGAATGAGCTTTAATTTGCTTGCATTCTCTGTGTAATACGCAAAACCAAAATAGCCAATGGCGTTCTTGTCGCCGGCCACGCCGGTCACCAACACATTGTCGTCCTCACTGACGGAAAGGTCGGAGCGAATTTTTCCGCTTGTGCCAACGGTGACCTCCTTGAAGTAATCAAAGGTACCACTGTCGGTGCCGGGGCTGAACACCTTGATGGTGTCGCTGGGCCACGCGGGATTGATATCCGACCATTTCTTGGCTGGCGAGTCTGCGGTAAAAATCTTTTTGAGTTGCTCAACATTCAATTGCGCCACCCACGTGTTGGCGGGGTTCACCACAACGGCTATTCCGTCAAACGCGATTGGGATTTCAACAAATTCAATTTTGTTGGACTTGGCCATTTCAACTTCAGTCTTGGTGATTGGTCGGCTTGCGTTTGAAATATCCGTCTCGCCTGAGCAAAATCTTTTAAAGCCGCCGCCCGTTCCGCTAATGCCAACGGTTGGCCGCGTCTTGGGAGCTTGCGCTTGAAAATCTTCCGCGACAGCCTCGGTGATTGGATAGACAGTGGATGAGCCGTCCACTTTAATTTGTCCCGTCAACTTGCTTAGATCGGCGTCACTGGTTTGCATGGAGGCGGCGAGCGCGATTGGAAGCGCGAACAAGGAGAGTGCGAGCGAGGCGGTGATGTTCATAATGTTCCTGTGAAATATTGACCGGAAAATGAATAGAATTGCCGCGACATGTTCAGATTGTGTTAAGAAACTTGTTAGATTGCTGCAATTCCAATTGGAAATTTGCTTGTATTCCTGCATGCGCGATGCCTTGTACAAATATCTTTTATTGCTTTGCCAAAGGAATAGCCAGACAAAATCGGCTGCCAATTCCTATCGCGCTTTCAACCGTCACTGTTCCTCCATGCACCATCGCAATGTGCTTCACAATGGCCAGGCCCAAGCCTGTTCCGCCCTCCTCGCGGCTGCGCGCGCTGTCCACACGGTAGAAGCGCTCGAACAATCGCGGCAAATGTTTTTCAGGAATGCCGGGTCCATGATCCGCCACCGTGATCAACGCCATACGTGTTCCAGATGGGTTGACGGTGTTGTTGAAAGTGTTGCCAAGCGCTTGGCTGGTGCGAGCGGAAATTTCAATGGCGCTTCCACGGGGCGCGTAGCGAATGGCGTTGCTCACTAAATTCCCAATCGCTTGTTCGATCAGCAGCGCGTTGGCGTGCAATTGCAAATCGCTCTCAATGTCTCGGGTTAATTTCACGCCGCGCGCCTCAGCGGCGGGACCAAGTTCGGCGTCCACCCAATCAATCAACGCATTCATTGGCGTGCTTCCCATGGTCACGCGCTCTTTGGAATTGGTCGACTCCAAAAACGATATGGAGAGCAAGTCCTCCACCAGCGCGCCAAGGCGCGACGCGTTGCGCTCCACAATTTCCAAGAAACGATTCACTTGTCCCGGGTCGGCCAAACCAATCTGTTGAATCGTTTCTATGTAGCCCTTGATATTGGTGATGGGAGTGCGTAATTCATGGCTTACATTGGCTACAAAATCGCTGCGCAGGCGCTCCAGTCTTTGCTCGCTGGTGACATCTGCGATCAGCAACAACGCGCCGATTGCCTGATTGGATTCATCGCGCAGCGTTTCAATGGCGGCGTCCACAATAGAGCCCGGCGCGGTTGGCGGCTCCAGCAATCCGTGGCGGCGTTGGCCATCTTTATAACTGGCCTCCAACATTGAGTTCACTTCTGGAATGCGGCTGATTTCTTGGAACAATCGTCCGCGAGCGGCCGTCGAGTCAAAGCCCAGCAAGCGCGCCGCCGCGGCGTTGGCCGACAACACACGTTGATGCGCGTCAAGCACCACCAAGCCATCGCGCATGGATTGCTCAAACAGTTGGCGCTGCAAATGTTCGCTGTGAATCTCGTTGCGCGTGCGCGTGTGCTGCTCCGTGATGGCCGCGCACTGGCGAGAAAGTTGCGCCAGCAATGGTCGGCGAAAAATTGGAAAGTTGGTTGGGCTGTCGCTTGCCAAAGATTTTTGTAGCGCCGCGTTTAGGCGCGCCACATCAACGGCGATGCGCGCTTGATAGATGGCCGCCATGAACACGGTTCCAATGGCGATTACCGCGGCGGTTTCGCTTGTGAACGCGATCCATGCGCCGATCGCGATCAGCGCAGCCACAATCCATACCAAGGCGGTTGAGAAAATAGGTTTCATTCAGCGAGAGCTTCTCGGCTCTCGCTAAAACGATACCCGACTCCGCGCACTGTTTCGATCAACTCGCCAACGACGCCTAGTTTGCGACGCAGCGCGGTGATATGCACATCAACGGTGCGGCTCGAAAGCACAATATCCCGGCCATGCACCGCGGCAATAATCTGGTCGCGCGTGCGCACAAATCCAGGGCGTTTGGCAAGAAATTGCAGAATTCCATACTCCGTCAACGTCAAGTCCACGGGCTTGTTGTCAAGC
>SYAD01000116.1 GCA_005789005.1 Planctomycetia bacterium
ATTGATCAAAGCGACATGATCGTGAGCTTGGTGCCGGAACTTCCAGGCGGAATTCCCGGGCTTTCCAGCGGCGTGGAGCGTGAATTGCAACACGCCTTTGAGCACGCCAAAGAGGTTTATGTGGTCTGGAAACCAAAAAAATCTCCAAGTCCGTTTATTTCTGAAACCGCCACCAAGGTGTTCCGAAGTGTTCCTGAAGCCTTGGCCTATTTCGAGGCTAAAGGAATGTTTGTCACGCAAAATTTGTTCGGGCACTAATTCATCCATTGCAAATTCGTTCACGCTTGACCCAACTTTGAGGCAGATGTACGCCGCAGAAAGTCACCGAAATTCTATGAACTCAGCCATTATGTTTGGATTCGGTGAAGATCGTGTTGCGACAGCGCCAACGTCTACCGCATTAAAATTAACGCGCGCAACTACGCGGGCTCGCCGCGCAGGCTTCACCTTGATCGAACTTCTAGTGGTCATCGCAATCCTGGCTCTGATTATTTCGTTGGTCTTGGTTGGAGTGGGAAGCGCCACGCAATCCAGCCGCGCAACCATGTGCCGGGGTAATTTGCGCACCATCGGAATCGCGGCCAACACATACAGCGGATCAAACAAGAGCCGCTTGCCAAGTCCGCGCACAGACACTCCCGCGGGTTGGACTGGTTTAAAAATTGATCCAACAGATTTAACTTCATCTGTACGCGAAGACGCCGCCAACAAATACACGGGCTGGGTTCGGACGGATCTGACAGAACCGGGAGCGATCAAATCGTCAGGATTTAATAAATATGAAACCCCAATCGCCCTGCAAAAGGGAAGCTTGTACGAATACATTGGTAGCGAAACTGCATATAAAAGTCCGCAAGATCCAACCCAACGCATTCGCAGCTACTCGCTGAATGCGTTTGTTGGCGTGATGTACTGCGATGATTTCTACAAAATGCCCGGCAATATTTCCACCAAGCCCTACATCTTTGATACCCGAACAGTCGCGCGCATATCTAAGCCATCGGAAACATTACTCGCGCTTCCTGAATGGGATCAATCACAAGGGATTTTGGGGTGGAACATGGGTGGATTTATGGGCAACCCCGAAGTCACGGTTGTTACAAACGGAAGTGCGCCAGCCACTTACTCCAACGCAAAGTGGTATGACGTCCCCGCGGTTTGGAATCCGGGTTCCATCAATATGGCCCACGTGGATGGCAGCGTGGACAGTTATGAAATTCAAAGCCCCGACATGAAAGAAGGCCAGTTGCAAAAAAAATGGACTTCCGGAGCTGGCTATGTGGATTCAGATGGGGACACATATGTGGATCTCAACAACATCAAAAAGATGTTGCTACCAGGAAAAATAAAATAACGCCCTATAATGCGCGTTCGACGGATTGAAGGGCCGACGCGTCCCAAAATAGTGAAATCTCTCACTATTATCTTGCTTCATTTATGTTTCAGCACATAGTGTTGCAAACTCGCCTTTGTTGATGAAAGATCCCGATATTGATGAAATCCGTCAAGTCTTTAATTGCTGCAACTAGCGTCGCCACTATGGCGGCAAGTTTGTTTGTTTCAACAATCGCAAGCGCCGCGCAACTTGTGGCCTCCGCCCGTTCAGGTATTGGCGCAATTCCTTACAACGTTGGATTGTCCACCAAGGGCGTAACCTTTCGAGTGTGGGCGCCCAATGCGCAAGCCGTCAGCGTGGCTGGCAGTTGGAACTTTTACAGCAACACATCCCATCAACTTGCAAACGAAGGCAACGGATTTTGGTCTGGTGATGTGCCCAATGTTGGCACCGCGGTTCAATACAAATTCGCGATTAAGTACAACAACGTCTACACGCAGAAAAATGATCCGCGCGCGCGCGATCTCACCAACAGCGTTGGCTACAGCGTGGTGTACGACCCAAATTCATATTCGTGGACCAACAACGATTTTCAAATCGCAAATTGGAATGAACTTGTCGTGTATGAAATGCACATCGGCACGTTCTGGGTTCCAGATGGCTCAGCGCCCGGAACATTCACCGACGCCATTGCAAAGTTGGACCACCTTCAATCGCTCGGCGTGAATTGCGTGGACCTGCTTCCTATGGCGGAATTTCCCGCCGATATTTCTTGGGGCTACAACCCCAGCTATCCATTCTCCGTTGAAAGCTCATACGGAACTCCCAATGACTTGAAACGATTTGTGGATGAATGCCACAAGCGCGGAATCGCGGTGTTGAATGATGTGGTCTTCAACCATCTTGGTCCAAATGACTTGGACATGTGGAAATTTGACGGTTGGAGCCAGAACAATTTGGGCGGCATTTATTTTTACAACGACACCACGCGCTCCAAAACACCTTGGGGCGATACGCGCATGGATTATTCGCGCGCCGAAGTGCGCCAATACATCCGCGACAATGCCATGATGTGGCTGGATGAATTCCACATGGATGGTCTGCGCTGGGACGGCACCAAATACATGCGCCGCACCGACCAATTTGGCGTGGATATCCCTGAAGGTTGGAGTTTGTTGCAATGGTGCAATGATGAAATTGACGCGAAATTTCCAGGTAAAATTTCCATCGCCGAGGACTTTGACGACAACGATTGGGTGACCAAATCCACTGGCGCGGGTGGCGCTGGATTTGACAGCCAATGGGATTGGTTTGTGCACAATGTTCGTAGCGCCATTGAAACCAGCAGCGACTCCTCACGCAGTATGGCCAGCGTGAAAGAAGTCATTCTTCAAAATTACAACGGCTCGCACACGCAGCGCGTGATTTACACCGAAAGCCATGATGAAGTGGCTAACGGCAAAAGCCGCGTGCCCGCCACCATCAGTCCCGCCGCTCCGGGCAATTGGTACGCGCGCAAGCGCAGCACGCTTGGCGCCGCCGTGGCCATGTTTAGCCCCGGTATTCCAATGATGTTCATGGGCCAAGAATTTCTAGAGGACGGATTCTTTGACGCCAACGATCCACTTGATTGGACCAAGGCGACAACCTATTCCGGTATTTTGAACTTGTACCGCGACATGATTTCGCTTCGACGAAACATCAACGGCGAAACCAAGGGACTGACCGGCGCCAACACCAACGTATTTCATCTCAACGACTGGAATAAAGTGATTGGTTGGCATCGCTGGGAAAATGGCGGCGGCGGCGATGATGTTGTGATCATCGCCAACTTTGGCGCATGGCCGCTGCAAAATTATCGTGTGGGCATGCCCCGTGGAGGAATGTGGCGCTGCCGCATGAACAGCGATTGGAACGGTTACTCAAGCGATTATCTCAACACACTATGTGTGGACGTGGACGCCAACGGAAGTGCGTATGACAACTTGAGTCAAAGCGCCACGATCAATATTGGCGCTTACTCGTTTGTGGTGTTTAGCCAAGATGGTGCTTCCGCTGGCAACCCCGCTGACATTGACTCAAATTGCGTTGTGGACTCCGCCGACCTTGGCCTGTGCCTTGGAAACTTTGGAAACAGCGGCGCTGGCGATGTGAACGGCGATAGCGTTGTCGATTCTTCGGATATTGGTTCTTTGTTAGGCCAAATGGGATGGACCTGCCCTTTGGTTGCGCCCGCGGAAACCTGTGTTAAAAATCAAGACATAAACATGCAAGCGCTTCCATTGCAAACACTTAAAGATCCAAATTTGACTACTCCAGACTTCGGAATTGATGAATTTAAACTGGATCAATAAGGTCAATAACTGAAGTAAATTCGCTTTTTTTTATTTCATATAAATGATGAATATTTAATTTTTTTATTTGCAATTCACTTTTATTGTGTCAAATTATCATCAGTTGGAGAGAGGGTAAAAGGACGTTAAGCCGCGCGTTTATCAGCGGCGTTTTGGAGTTTTACCCGTATGAACAAATTTACAATGGCGTCTACCGTTGCTTGCCTTTTCGCAAGTTCTGCATTTGCAACCGTGTACAGCGACGCCACCTTCGATCTCTTTGACAATGGCCTTGGAAATCTTGATATCGCCAGTGTAAGTGTTTCCAACACCGCGACTGACATCACCTTTGCGGTGACAACACGCGACTTCGCGAGCTGGTCGAAGTACATGATTTTTATCGACACTCAGTCTGTTGGTGGAACAAGTTCAAATGCATGGTCTCGCCCTGTTGAACTGTCTGGTGCTTCGATTGAATATTTTTCGGGCTCTTGGGTTGATGCTTCAAGCAACAACACTCAATTCGTGAAGTTTGACAATGGCACCAGCAGTTGGGATTGGGGCAATTATTCGACCCTGTCCAATTCTGTCAGCGACAAAACCGTTTCATTCACGTTCTCATTGGCCTCGATGAATTTGAGCGCCGGTAGCCAATTCACATTTGATGTTGCGACAAGCGGAGGCGGCAGCAGTGATCCAGGAGTGGATCATTTGAGTCGCAACGACCCAGCGACACCAGGTTGGGGAACTGCCAGC
>SYAD01000117.1 GCA_005789005.1 Planctomycetia bacterium
CTGGTGAAGGCGCCAACAAAGTATGGGGAGCAGGCGGACTTGATACAAAAGTTGGTATTAGTTTTGACACTTCCAAATCCAGCCCATTTCGTGACGACTGCGCTGTTCCAGGAACTGGTCCAAGCACCACAGCGCTTACCGATCCCACCGCGCTTACATACTCCGAAACATGGCAGCTACCTGGTCAATGGATGATTGATCAATACAACAATGTGCACCATGTGATTGAAGGCAGACGCACGCACGATGACGGTCCGGTGATCTTGGCAAAGCCGGTGCCGCGCCAGCCGTATTCCAATTCATTGTTTGATGCCAAGGACGCCACTGAAAGAACCACCAACACAGCTGGCAACAAAACACCAACTGCTGGCGTGAATTCATTTCTTGCCACGCCCGGCTCTGGCGGCGACGCCGTGCTTGGCATTCAAGATTTATGGTTTGTGCCGCCATATGACGCCAACGGCAACCAACTTCTTCCCGTGTACGCCTGCGTGGAGGAATTATAAATGCGTCAACGCGCCTTCACATTGATTGAATTGTTGGTGTCGCTTTCAGTGTTGCTAGTGGTGATCATTGCCACCGCGCGCATCTTTGGCACCACTGGCAAGGTTGCCGCTATTGGCGAAGCCAGCGCCGATTTGCAAGCCACGGCAACGGCGGTGGAGAAGGTGATCCGTGGCGACATTGAACGTATTGCTCGTGACGGCGTGTTGGCAATTCAATGCGTGGCGGTTCAAAATGATGTGAACCGAACAGCCACCTATCCACAGGCGCCATTGCTTGATCCAACCCGTGAGATCACGGACTTTGTCCGCTGCGATCAAGTTGTATTTTTTGGTCGCGGCCATGAAGTGAGCCAGGTGTATTTAGGTACTCGAGGCGGATCAAGAAGTGATCAGGCCTATGTGGTGAGATTATTCTCCGCAACTGGTGAACAGATTAAAGTCACTCCCGAATTCACCTCCAACGAATTTATGATTCGCCTGGGTCATGGGCTGCAATTTCCAACATTGCTTGTGGACAGTACCAAGAGTCCGCCAGCAAGACCCGATGCCGACACCGTAGGCAACAAAGTTTCCTCACTGTTGCCGCTCGTTCCGTGGATGTGGAGCCCAACCGCGACAATGACTTCCGCGTACTTTGATAGCAGCACCGCGAATGCGTCAACCTATTTGCCGAATCAGCCCGAAGCGCGCCAGTGGGTGCTAGCGCGCCAATGTGTTTTATTAACCGATGATGGCGTAAATACAAGTCAATTTCCAAGCGCAAATAATTTGACATGGTTCCGCGAGAGAGAGGTCACTGGCGCGGGCACCGCGGGTTCCGCAGGCATGATTGCAAACAGCACAACTGGCATAGCGCAATATTCATTTAATGTCGCTGGAAACTCAACTCCAAATCCCGCCGCCACAAACTTGGCAATACCACAGGACAATCTTTTTCCCAATCGGGCCTTAACGGCCTCACGCGTTGACATTGCCGCAACATCCATCGGTGACTTTCGGGCGCTGATAGAGCAAGGCGCAACATCAGCATACTTTTCAAAGGATTTTAATTTCGACTCAACTGGCCGATTGCCGTGGTCTGAAAAAGAGGGGCTTAGTCCCAACGTAAGCTTGGGCTATATTCGCAACCGAATTTATAATTCACTTTTTGGGGCGCCAATTCGAACGGATTTAGCGGGATTGGGAACAACAAATGGTTTGTGGGGTTATCCGCGCGCGGAAAAAGTTGCGCCTAGCCTGAATCGACTTGATGCCATGACAAACGGCCCATTGCTCGCGGGCAATTGCAGTTCAATACAAATTGATTGGACTTGGAGTAATGGCACTGCTCAATTTGAAACTCCTGAAGGCACTCCACTTTTAGTGCAACTACCAGCTTCGCCAGTTCGGTCAGCAGCAATTTATGATGTTCCGCTTGCTGGCTTGACTACGCAGCCGTGGCCAAATCAACCTTTCATGTCCACGTCCGGCGCTATCGCTGTTTCAAGTCAATCTGGAACTATTCCTTGGTTTGGTCTTCCGGATTCAATGTTTCCAATATCGCAGCGCCGCGGCGTCACTCGACTTGCCGGGCCACTTATTAGTGACAAGTTAGCGCCACTTTCGACACCCTCTTATGCCACGCCCATTCGAATACTTAAGCCAAGCGTGGCTACGGATCCAGCTAATAAATTGCCATTCACCACTATCACCACGGCTGATATCGACACCGTGGCGGTCGCCACTCCACCAATTGATTGCGCCCGCATTGAGGGGGTTGATACCGCTATTTTGCGCCCTCTTGGCACAAACACTCAGGTGTATAGCTATCAAGCCATCTTTGGTCCCAACGGCGACAAGCCATACCGCGAAGCAAAATTTCCTGGTGGCAGCGAGCGTGTGTTGCGAAACGATTACACCCCATGGCCAACCGCGTTGCGATTCACCATAACGCTGCATGATCCAAAATTGGCGCTCTCCCAAGGCCGAGTATTTCAATTTGTGGTGGAACTACCCAAGGCGGAAAAATAATGAAGTCATTCAATCTATGTCAAAACTTTCCCGCTCAATGGCGCCGCGGCAACGCGCTGGTGTTGGTGTCGGCAATGTTGGTGCTGTTGGTGCTGTTGGCCACGGCGTTTTTGGCGCGCACGCAATCACAGCGATCCACCGCGGCGGCCATGCAAGACGCAAGCGGTGATGACCGCCGCATTGATTTGATTAAGGATCAATTGGCATCTGAAATTGCAATGCATTTGTTTGTGAAACCAATCGATTCAAAGGGATCGGGGTCATACATTGGCGGCGACAGCGCGGGCAACAGAATTCCTCCGAGCATGTACTCGGTGCGCTACGGGGTGGAGCCGGCGGCAAAAACCGGAACCGGTAACGGCGATCAGCTCAGCAATGTTGTTGATCCTTCAATTGATCAGTCAGATTTAACCGCGCTTCAAAAAGGAGCAGATGGCTTCCCTGACGGCTACAACTTTGCGCCCTACAGCGTAATTCCTTGGACCAATTGGCCCGATTTTTTTCCAACACCATTACTTGGTAACACGACAGGAACGATTTCTGGACAGCGCTTCGCTATTTATGGTGAACCCAACGGCAATCCTTTGGGCAACCCTGGATTTGGAGACACTCGTTGGTTGCGCAGTACTGAACCAGTGCGAATAGATAAAAATGGTTTAACCAATCCAGACGGCGATCGCTTTAGCCACTGGCCGCACTTGTCTTGGTTGCCCACGCCCGCAAATGGATATCGCGTGGTGAAAGATATTGCAGATATAGAAGCCAACGTTCTTACTGGGGACATGTTTCAAGACACAAACGACGCCTTTGGCACGCCGTACGAGCAATGGTTGCCAGACGTAACGCCTTCGCCAATAAGTTCGCCGGGTACTGATCCGTTGGCGGACAATACAACGTGGTCGGATGAATTTATAAAGCGACGTGATGCGTGGTTCACTAGAACCACATATCAAACCACGATGCTGGATGCGGCGGCTTCCACAATGCTTCCAAACTTCATCAAGCTTGATGATCCAATGGGGATTGGTCGAACGCTTGATCCCTACGCCAAAGGTGTGTCCAAAAGCGACGAGTGGGTGTTTGGACCCTTATATCTAGATTCTGTAACCAAAGAATTTAGATTTAAAGGCACGCCGCGCAATATTGTTTCGCGCACATTCTGCGACACCGATGGAGACGGCTTCACGGATAGTTTTTGGTTCTTGGCGCCTGTGGGCAAGGAACGCAATGTGCGAACAATTATTGGCGTGAGCGTGATCGACAACTCCGCAATGGTGGACTTAAATGTTGCCACGCGCGCCGATAGACGCACCACAGTTGGGTTTACGCCTGCGGATATTGCGCTGGTGACAAGCGAGCCGGAAAATTCACCCAACAACAGTTTGTCCGACGGCAAGAGTGAAACCGACACCCTTGTTGGTTTGTTCGACAATCCTTATAACCAGACTCTGAGCACTTATAATGATCCAGGAAGTGTGGATGGCTTCACAAGTCCAAATGGTTTTAGAGTTCAGTTTGATGCCTACCGATGGGCAGGCAATCCAACGTATTACTCGCCGGTCAAAACGGGTACAGGACAGCATGATGCTGGACAACCATCATTCTTGCAGGCACTTGGATTGCGTTCAAACGCGGGTCTTTGGAACGATTATTTCTATGGACAGCCTGTAGCCAATGCAACAATCACTACACCAACAAATGAGCCATTTAGCGGCAATATGATTGATCTATTTGGCGCAAGCGGCCCAGCGCGGCCTAGCCAAGAGAATCCGACGTATCAAACTTCGCTTCCGGCAAATCCATTGCCAACCACAGTTCGCACAACCACATTTCGTGCGGGCATACCCAATCAGCCATTGGCACGGCCAAGTGAGCGAGCACGTTGGTTTCGTTCTGCGGCAACTGGGCAAGGAACGATGTACGCGGACACGTTGGATGGAACATCAATAAAATTTGAATCTTCAACCGACCTATTTGGCATTCCAGTTCCCACGCGCCGATTTGATGCCAGCGATGAATTGGAACTTCGCGCCTACGCGGGCAATAACGATCCCAGTTCAATGTCACGCTTGGAACGCAGCCTGAACGCAGATGACAACATGCGCGATTCACAATACGTAATCGCGGACAGCATTCTGCGATCAACTGTGTTGCGTGGTGAAGCAGGGGGTGGACCAGATCAGTTAACCAATCCACAATTATTAAGGGATTTACGCCGCAAGGTGACAGTAGTCAGCGGTCAACGGAATGAAATTATGCCGCCATGGTTGTGGATTGGCAGGCCGTATGGAATTTATAGTCCAAATATTCGTGAAACATTTCAGAATTCCATGTTGTGGCTTGGCTTGCATCCAGAAACACCTGGCCCACGCGATGAAAATGGCAACGGTCGTATTGACACGGCCCTCGCTGCTAACAGCGAGCTTGGCTATGGAAAATTAGATTTGTATCGCATCGCAACATCGGATGATCCATTTCAAGATGGAAATGCATCGGCGAACCTTGCGCTATCTACGCCAGTCGACGGCCGCGACTTCAACCGAGCGATTCGTTACTTTGAGGAGATCAATCAAAAACTAGATTTGCGCAAGCCGTTACTTGTCACCTTAGATTTAAAAAACACCGCTGGAGCGAGCACGCCCGACGGCGTTCCAGATCGAACGCCAGATGGATCACTTGATCAATTTATGGCATTGTCTGTGAATGAGCAACGACGTGCCATGCAAGACTTTGTGCGCGAGGCTCGTGGCCGATTGCGCGCCGCGCTTCGTATTCATTCTCCAATGACGCCTTTGCAGTCGCAGTCATTTGGTTTGATTACCACGGAAATGTTGGGTATGAACGATCAATTTGCTGATTATACCGATCGCTTTTATGAGCAATTCTTGTTCACAACGAATACCAAGACACGGGGCGCAGCAACTCAGGGAGAAGTCTTGGGCGCGGTTGTTACTGGATCCCCAACAAAGCTTGCAAATGATGTGATCGCGTATCGCAGTGCGTGGAGTACTGAAGCGCTAAGCGCGAGCATGGCTGCAAACATTGCCACGTGGCGCAGTCGCGCTGACCTTATGTTTGCGCCAAGTGCATCAACTGGATCGCCCGACGCAACGCTGCCTCTGCGCGCGATTCACCAACCCATACTTCCAGATACAACGGCGTACACGCAAACTACATTTGAGCCGCTTGCATTGCGGGCTGTTGATCCATCCAAGACAACGAGCCAATTTCCAAATTATGATTTTAAGACAGGCACAGATAATCCCACTTCTGTCGCTCAACCAAGCGTATCCACGGCCGATATTGTATTTCCTGGCATTGAGAAACATCCTTTCTTCACCGAAGTGTTCTTTGGCTGGGTCTATCCAGCCACCACATCGGACGAAGCTGGAAATATCGAACTAGCGCGCTGGGGCTTGTGTGAGTGTCCGCCACCATCTCCTACGCCGACCGCGCTGAAGGATTATAAATTTGTTGCAATTGTCAATGGAAAAATTGGCGCTGAGACAGCAAGTGGTGTTGACTCCGTGAAGTGGTACGACGGCAATGCCATAGAGCCAAATTCTGGAGCAGGCGCTGTGAGCGATCCCAAGCGCGATTCACTGGATGAAATCAGAACTCCCGTTGTAGTTGTGCAAGTTGCCAATCCGTGGAACGAACCAATTCGCCTGGGTGATTTTCGCATCAACATCTTTGGCACGGAATATGACTTTCCAGATTATGAATTGAATAGTTCCGGCGGACTTGTAACGGATAAAAATGGACTGCCAATTCCATTAATGCTTGCGCCCGGCACGGAATCACAACCAGCAACAGCGACCGTGTATTTGATCGCGAATGTGCTGGGAAATTCCGCGGGCGCATCGATTACGGCCAACCATCAATCTCCGGAAGATGACTTGGCCAATGTGGCTTCATGGGATCCATTGTTCCGCCGCCGTTGGCTTGATTACTTTGACTTGTATGAATATACGGATCCACCTACGGCAAGTGACACATCTTGGAGCACGCTTCCGCAATTGGCCACCTCGCCACCTGCGAGCCCGTTGTTTCCATTCACCATGAAGGATGGCGCTCCTGGCGCCGCGTACGCCACCCAAATGCCACGCAGCAAGTTGCTCAACGCCATGCAAATCTTGCCTGGGAAAAAGAGCATTGATTTGGATCTGTTCAAGAGCAACATGAATGTTGACAACATGGCTCGCGGTGTGACCTTGCTGCGCGTGTTAAAAAATCCTGCCAATGGAACGTCCACCACCAACGTGCTTGAAGTTGACCGCTTCGATGGCCATTCCGATTTTGATCATTGGTCGACAACTGGAACAGATCCGAACTCTGTTTCAAGTTTGCCCATGTTCGCGGATGACCGAAACTTGGACACCAACCTTGTGACAGGTGGCCGATTCTGGACCGCGGCCGCACGCATCACGTTGCCACCGAACATTGGTCTTGCCTCTGGCGCGGAGCGATCCAATTTGCCTGATTTGCTTGGAGCCGCGCCCAACGGAGAAACCAACCGATTTTATGACGGTGTTGGTGCTTCTCCATTATTGTTTCCGCCACCCACGGCCAAGCCGCTTGTGCGGGCAACCACCAACCGCTTTCGAGTGACGGATATTACCGCGATCAATCAGTGCGATAGCGCTCATTGCGTAATTGGAGATGCTGACAGCGTGAAACCACCCACGCATTTCCCTGGAATCGTTCTTGGTGAATTCGACGCGTCTATTACGGGAGCCGCCGCGCGGCCTTCTGGCGATTATTTCACCACGTGGACGCATGTTTCGCGAAATTGGTCTCGCCTATTTGACGCCAAGTTCACCACTGTGGGCGCGGATGCTATAAATCCCGATAGAGTTTATCCGGCGGGTAGCGCTCCCGAATTGCCAGTGTGGGACTACACGCGTCAACTTGTAAGCGGATCCTTTGCTTCTAATCCGTTGCCTTCAGACCCAACCATAAGTAGAAGCCCAATGGTTCCGGTGGAACGTTTCGCACCACGATTTATATTTTCCAATCGCACTGAGCCGGAATTTTCCAATCGTCCGTTCACAATGCAACCTACGCGTATTGAATTAAGTGGAGTCACATTCAATCGAGAGTTGTCCGTAAGCGGTAGCCCGCCGACAAATCCTGCCGTTCCTGGAACGGCTTTTACAACCGATCGTTCACAAGGCGATGTATTTGGACTTGGAAGTTTCTCAACGCCAA
>SYAD01000118.1 GCA_005789005.1 Planctomycetia bacterium
CAGGCAAACATCGCTCCACAAAATCAACGGCCGCCCGCGAGGCCGTCAATGGAACCAACGACCGCGCCAAGACTTCGGTCAGGGTGGCGATCTCAGGCAACTTTAATTTTGGAAACGGCGTCCGTGGAGCGTGCTCTTGCAACACGCTCAAAAGTTTTTCAAGATCGACCGTCACGTTCTGTTCGTCATGCACTTCCGTCGCGAGCGATTTCAATGTGTCAATCCGCTCGGTTCGCTCACGATTGAGCTGGGCTACGCGCACCGCCGTCCGAATGATTCTTACAAAATCATTCGGTGACACATCCGACACAACGCGTTGCACATTTTCAAACGCCGCAAGCGTGGGCGGCACATCTTGGGAAGATTCACAAAGCACCACAATTTTTGTGTGCCTGGAAACACGCTGCAAAAGCTGGGCGGTGTTTGAAACTTCAACCACGTCATCGATTAAATCCAGCAGCACCGCGTCGACCACTTGTTCCACGCAGCGAATTCCCGCCCGCGTGGCGCTTGGAACCATTTCAATCTGAAATCCCTCATCCACAAGTGGGCCAACCAAGTCTGACCAGTTTGAAGATGCGCCAGCCAGAAGAAGTCGTCCACACTGCTCATGACGCGCGGAATGAAAGTTTGATTGCATGCCATGAAATCGACGCACGCGGGCGACGACTTATGCGCTTGGATAAATAGAAACACGCGGGTGTTCCGTCTGTGCGGTCTAGTCAGGGTGTTCCATGGCGTTCACGCCACAATCGCACCGCTTCCGCCTCGCGTGGATACACCGGCAGCGCATATTGGGGCGCCAAGGCTCGATTGCTGGCCAACATGCGACGCGCCACATGCAGCACCGCTTCGGCGGTGGGTTCAAGCGCCACAATCTGAATGTTCAGCGCTTCGGCGCGCGCTTTCCATGGCGCTGGAAGATGTTCGTCGGCGATCAGAATTTCCCCAAACTCAACGGGCCACTGCTCGAGGGTTCGCACGCCCACTTGCTCTGGATCATCGTTGCCTTGTGACGATTGACTCACTTTCGCCATCCAACATCCATCATTTTTTGCGGCCAATGCAACCCACGCAATCTGATCGGGCGCGATGCTTTCCGCAATGACCGCGGATTCGCGCGCCACCACCGCGGCGGAAATCTGAACGATTGGAATGGAGAGCGATTCGGCGATCACTTGCGCCGAAGCGTGCGCAATTCGTAGACCAGTGAATCCGCCCGGCCCAGCGTTCAAAGCCACCGACCCAATTTGATCACGCGAAATATTGGCGCGCGCGCACAGCCGCTGCACCGCCGGCAACACATCCTCCACCAGACGGTTTTGCGTGTCGATCGATTCACATGAGATCGCGTCACAATGACTCTCAAGCGAAATTGGACCGAGCGCGACCGAGGACTTTCGTTGCGATGTCTCCAAAGCCAAGATCATGCCGAGAGGATTCACCGCGGAGTCCTTGAAGCAAAAATCCGCAAAAACATAATGAAATTACTCGCCAAGAGATCCCTCAATGGAGCCAATGGGAATTGCCCCGCGCGCCAATTCCTGCGCGTTGGAAACCTCGCTGCCCAGCATCAATGGAAGCACCGCGCCATGCTCATGATCTGAATTCAACAACAAGAATTGCGGCCCCGCGGCGAGCACGCCTTCGGGAACGGCCGCGTGGCCCGCGATGAATACTTTCACGCCCCATGCCGCCGCCAATGCCGCCAATTGCTCGGGCTTTTGATTTCGCCCCCACGTCATTTGCCACGCGCTTCCGATACGCACCTCGTAGTCGTCCTCCACAAGATCGCGCTCTAAAATTCCAGAATCGAATGTCTTCATGTCATACAAACTCGGAAGCGAATGCGAACACAAGATTCCATTTTGGGTTTTCACCGCCAGCGGCAACGCCCTTACAAAAACTCCAATCGCCGCATCGACAATTTCTGCCTCGTCGCCAAATGAGCACAACAGCCCCTCGCGGAACAACTCCGTATTTTCGCCGGCCCCCTTGCTCACTGGTTGATTGAACGCCTGTGCCAATTCATGATTGGCCAACATCACATGCACTTGCCCTGGATATTTTTCAACCAGCCTGGCAACTTTGGCCAACATGCGCCAGCTCATATCCGCGCCATGCGTCAACCGCTCGCCGTGAATCAACTCATGCAGGATCACATTATTTTCCGGCTGTTCAAGCCGCGCAAAGTTGACCACTTTCACAAAATGAGTTGGATTGTCGTGCAAATCACCCGTGACAAGAAGCCGGCCAGCGTCACCAAGATGCACGCATGAACCACGCCGCTTTGGATCGCGCCGAAATATTTCCGCCGCGCGCTCTAGAAGTTGCGCCACGCCAAGCGCTCCCAAATGATCCACGTCCGCCAATTTCAAGGAGTCACCGTGGCGGCTACAAAAAAACGCGCGCTTCCTGTGCCTGTTGAGATCTCAAGCGGCGCGTACACGAATCCGCCACTGGACTGGACCACGGTGAATCGAAACACAACATGTACACGGTCGCCAACACGCTTGCTGGAAATCATTTGCGCCGTGAACGCCGGATTGATGGACGCAACAGCCCGCACGGCGTCCCAGCCAGCCGGTTGTGGCTTGCCTCTGCCAATTGTGCTTTCTATTTCCACCTCAAGATCAACGGGCTTGTTCAAAGTCAGTCGATCTGGCAGCACGATCGATTCAGTGATGAACCAACGCCGCTCATCCATCTTTGGATCAAAACGCACACCGGTGCTTTCATGGCGAATCCGAAACGGAAGAATCGGACAATCCTTCACGTCAGTTTCCACGCACCACCATTGTTGAAGTTTGCCTTCAGGAACCATTGAAAAATCCCATCGCAGGAGATAGCGGGCGCGCGCGGGATCCTTGGCGGGATCAAAGTCCACAAATTGAGGCGCCACGCCATCGCAAGAAAGAATGTGAAATGGAGCTTTGTTTGGGCTGGAAATCTCAACCACGCCGCGCGTCTTGCCTTTCAAGGCGTCGATAAACGCGGGGTCCACCAACAACGGAAATTGCACGACTCCTTTCATTCTGGCGATCAATGGTTGATCATTGCCCGCGAATGTCACGAACACCTTGGCATCTTTTTCGCCTGGCGTTCCCGGCGCGTCGAGCGACGCAAGAAGTTCAATGTCGCCGCCCGCGGGGATTTCCTTGTTGGCTAAATCGGAAAGCGTAGTGCACTTGCAACTTGGAAATGCGGATTCAATGCGAACGGTTTTGGTGGAGCCATTGTGAATTATAAATTTGCCTTGTTGTTGCGACCTAGGCTTGACCACGCCAAAGTCAATCAGTGGCGGCGTGATTGTGAACTGAGAATTTTGGGTTGGAGATGTGGTTTGAGTGGCGCTGGATTGCGTGGCGGATTGCGCATGCAACATGCTTGCCGCCGCAACCCACATGGCGAAGCAGCCCAAAACACCTGACGTGTTGAATGAGATCCAAGTCATGCCATCAGTTTACGTGAATTCACGCGAATCTTGAAAGCAAAATCACTGCCCTTGGAAGTTGCTTGTGCGCAACCCTTGCAGCATCAATTCCGCCGCGGTGGAGGCCCTTTGAATCGCGGCCGCGGTTCGCGCCACGCCAGCGTCAAGCCCCGCAGGATCATGCGCCAGCAAAGCTTGTTGAATCGCTGGAAATACGCTTGGCGAATAGCTGTTGGATGGATCCGTTGCCACCCAAAGATTGCGATACCAAGGGCGATCGGCCAAGCCACTGTCATCTTTGAATGCCTTGGTGAATTTGCGAATTCCCATGAGCAGACGCTGCTCGGATTGCATGTCGCGCGGATGATTTTCCAAAATCGCCACGTCGACCAGTTCCCCCTGCGACTGCAAGGTGATCAACATTGGGCGGAGAATTTCAAGCGTGGATTTTTCTTGATCCGTCTTGGCGAGTTGCATCAATCCATCAAGCGCCTTCAAGCCAAGTCGCCCAATTTCGCTGTACTGATATGGCGGCAACTTTTGATTGGACATGAGCGCCATGAAAGACAGCGTGGCGCGCGTGACCATGAGCGCTGGTTCGTAGTTCTCGCCAACCGTGGCGCGATACCAAGCCGTGGTGTCGTAATTGCTGTGATAGCTGGAGCCCTGTGAACCGCCCGCTGAAATGGCGATCGCGGGAACCACCATGCGACAGACAAATCCAACATGATCGCTTCCACCACCTAAGGTTCCAAAGAGCGTGTCGGATTTATTATTGCCCAACATCACCGACAACGCGTTGTTGTTTGGATCGCCCGCGGCTGGAATCATCGCGGCGCAATCCTTGGCGACCTGGGTTAATTCCGGAGTGAGCGCGAGGGACAAGTTTGGCCCCATCGCTGCCATGTCAAGATTGACATAAGACACGATTTTGCCGCCCATTTCATTGTCATGCCCCTCCACCCACTCGGTGCTTCCAATGATTCCAAACTCCTCCGCGCCCCATGCCGCGAAGATGATGGAACGCTCCGGCCAAATTCCTTGCTTGGCCAATTGCGCCACACAATTCGCCGCCTCCAAAAGACAAATCGTTCCCGCGCAAGGATCAGCCGCGCCGTAGCCCCATGCGTCGTGATGGCATCCAACAACAATCACCTCATCAGGACGACGCCAACCTTGAACCATGGCCAACACATTGGCGGACCCACCAAGAAATCTTTCTTGTTCAATCGCAAGGTGAACTTTCAAATTATTTCCACCCGTCAATCGATACGGAAAATTTAAACCGCCTTGCCAAGAGATGTACA
>SYAD01000009.1 GCA_005789005.1 Planctomycetia bacterium
ATAATTCGTCGCAAGACACCGCAGCGGCCGCTGGCAACAAGAGCGCTATTCGTAAAGCGCCGTCGGGCCTGCCACTTGAGACCGTGACCATTGGCGGCAAGAAATTTGAGTTGGAAGTTGCCGCCGACGCGCCAAGTCGCACGCGTGGATTGGGAAAGCGCGCGTCGGTGCCCGCCGGAACCGGAATGATCTTCGTGTTCAAAGTGTCCGACATGATGAGTTTCTGGATGTACGACTGCTTGACCGACATGGACGTGGCCTATGTGGATCGTAATGGAAAAATTGTCTCCATTGAAACCATGAAAGCGGAGCCGTTGCGTGCGCCAACCGAAACCGAGGAAGCCTACAAGTCGCGCTTAAAACACTATCCCGCCGCGGGTGAAGGCTTGTACGCCATTGAGTTGCCGCCTGGCGAATTCACGAAGTTGGGCGCGAAGCCTGGCGACACGATCCCGCTTGATCACGCGAAATTAAAAAGCTATTTACGCTGAACGCGCGGGAAGTATTCGCCCGCGGCATTCGCCCAAGCCAATGCGCGGCAGATTTCCTTTGGCAGGCAACCAGCCACGCATAATTATTTCATCGCCATCGTCCAGGAATTTACGCGTGGAACCATCGGGTAATTGCAGTGGTTCCGTGCCGCGCCATGTGCGCTCAAGCATGCTGCCGCGGCTTTCTGGAGTTGTGCCGCTGACCGTACCGCTGCCCATTAAATCACCCGCGTTCATGGGGCAACCCGTGGAAGTGTGGTGCGCCAACATTTGTGAAAGCGTCCAGTACATGTCGCGGTAGGAACCGCGGCTGATCTCAAACGGAGCCATATTTTTTTCACGCATCGACGCGCTGACAATGGACACCGACAATTGCAAATCAAATGTGAAATCGTTTTTCCAAACTAAGTACGGCAAGTTCGCGGGCGAGTCGGCCTCTCGAACAGGGCCGCGTTCAAACCACGGCTCAATGGCGTCAAGCGTGACAATCCATGGCGACACAGTGCTGGCAAAGTTCTTGGCGTTGAATGGACCAAGGGGTTGGTACTCCCACTTCTGCACATCGCGCGCGCTCCAATCATTCAACAAACACACGCCGAACAAATGCTCGCGCGAATGTGCGATGTCAACGCGCTCGCCCATGGCGTTGCCCTTGCCCACATACACGCCAACTTCAAGTTCATAATCTAGAAGGCGCACCACGCCAAATGTTGGCGGACCATCATCGGTAGCTGAAGTTTGACCCATGGGCCGACGAACATCCACGCCACTGACCACAATTGAACTTCCACGGCCGTGATAGCCAACCGGCAAGTGCCGCCAATTTGGAAGCAGCGGATTGTCGGGGCGAAACATTTTTCCAACATTGGTGGCGTGGTGAATACTGGCGTAAAAGTCGGTGTAATCGCCAATTTTTGCGGGCAACATCATGGCCACGTTCTTGGCGGGCACAACAATGTCGGCGACCTTGTTGTGATCCTGCAAGGCGCGTTCATCGCTGGACAACAGCGTTGTAATTTCCACGCGCGTAGATTTCCACGCGGCTGACCCCAAGTTCATGAACTCGTTCAATGATTCGCAGCGCAGCGCGGCTTGAACACTCGCGGCAAGACCCGCAAGAAATCCGTGGCCAAGCGCCTCGCGCACATCAAGCACTTGATCTCCAATAGCCACGCCAATACGCGCGCCGCCAGCGCGGTCCGCGCGCGTGAAGCAACCCCACGGCAGGTTCGCCAACGGAAAGTCGCAATCCGGCGCTTGTGCCGACGCAACCCAACTGGACATCATGAAGCCGTCTCCCCAAGACGAATCAAACCAAGTTTGTTCAGGTCGGCCACGGGCTCGTCAAAAGAACAACTTCCAAAGGAGCGAATAAATTTTTTCCGCGCCTCCATGATTTGCTTGATCGTCAGGCGATAGTCCTTGTACTTCAAACCTTCCGCGGTGAACACGAATTGTTTTTCGTCGCTCTCGCTTAGAACTTTGACCAACTTGTCGCCCTTGGCCAAATCATGAAATGCCAAGCATGCGCCCACAAACACGTTGAAAAACCCAAATTGCTCGCAGCCCAAACTTTTGGACATGTGGCGCGCCGGATGGTGCAAGCCCGCGGTCGCCTTGAACAACGCCTTGGTGGCGGCCGCGGCCTCAATGAACACCGCAAGCGCCTCTGGTGTTGGATGCGCGCTGGCCGTCATTCCACCCGTGCGAATTTTGGCGCCCACATCAAATCCGCCAAGCGCAGTGATCATTCCGCGCGGATCTTTTTCCCAAGGAATCTCAACCCACGCCTCGTACTCGTCGGGAATCAATTCCATCAACTCGGAAATCATTTCGCTATCGGTCGCCTTGGTCTCAATGGCCTCGATGTGTACCGGAGTTCCGCCCTTCTTTTTGTAGAAGGTGTTGAACTCGTCGATTTGCTCAAGGTCGCGCTCCAATTCAGGATCATCAAGCGAGGACACAAGCGCCGTCACGCGCCACATTTCGGCGTTGTTGTCGGCGGTGGACTTGGGCCACAAAGGCGCGGCGAACTTTTCAAACTCGGAAAGACGCTTGGCTGGAATCACAATCCGCGAAAGCAGCCATCGTTCGGGAGTCTCGCGATGCTTGGCGAACATCTCCACTGTTTTCTCCATGGAGTACGAAGCGGGCGGAAATAAACCCGCGTAGTCAATGGAGTTTTCAAGCAATCGTGTGAGACCAATCATGCGCAGAAGAGTACGATGAAATCACATTCGCTGCGAAGGTTATGAAATTGTTACTATTGCGCCATGCTTGAATGGTCGCGAGTCAGTGATTTTGTTTTACGCCTGTCACATAGACCGGGCGAACTCGCGCGCCTGTGCACGCAATTGCGCCAAGCCGATGTTGAAATGATTGGAATGTGGGGACCCGTGATTGGCCGCGCTTCCGTGGGATTTCATTGCATTCCAGAGAGCGCGGATCAATTCCGATCCTTCGCGCGCGACGCCGAGATGCCCGTCACCGAAACCACCGCGTTCTTGATCAATGACAACTCCGAAAGCGGAAGTTTTGTTTCACGCTTGGACTCCATCGCGAGCGCGGGAATAAATATTGAAACCATTCTCAGCCTCACGATTGGTGGCTCGCTCACCGCGGTGATCTGGGTGAATGACAGCGACGAAGCTCGCCTGATTGAGATTCTCTCCAAATCTTAAATCACAGCAATGCGATCGCCACTTCGCTGGCCAGCATACGTCCGCGAGCGGTCAACCTAAGTTGTCCACAAACTTCCTCAAGCAAACCATCGGCGCGAAATTTGGCGATGGCAATTCTGCGCACCGTGGCGCGCGCGCCCTTGGAAAGCAATTCCTGCACGCGCTCGCCAGGCATTCCATCAATTAAGCGCAAGCCCATCATGAATGTCTCGCCCACTTGTCCATCCACATCAAGTCGTTCCACATCTTGCACGGGCGCAAAGCCGCTGGTCTCCAACCAATCCGAAAGCCGCGGCACATTGCGCCAACGCAAACCGTCCACATGGCCACTGGCCGCGGGACCAGCCGCGAACCAATTGCAATTGTTCCAATACAAAATGTTGTGCTGGCAACGATGGCCCGGCTTAGCCCAATTGGAAATTTCATAATGTTCGTAGCCGGCATCGCCCAACATGCGCGCCGCGAGTTCGTGCATTTCAACTTCTACATCCTCGCCAATCGCCGTGACTTCGCCACGCTTATGGCGCACGCCAAGCGGCGTGTTGGATTCATACATCAATCCATAACACGACATGTGCTCTGGGTTCAACTCCAAAGTTGCAACAAGATCTCGGCGCCACAAATCAATGGTTGCGCCAGGAACGGCGTAAATTAAATCCAGATTGATGCCTTTGATTCCCGCGTTGCGCAAACGACCAACGGCGCGGGCAACCGAAGCCGGATCATGCGTGCGCTCCAGCGCCGCGAGCAATTCTGGTTGGAAACTTTGCGCGCCCAGCGAAACACGAGTGACGCAATGCTTGGCCAACACCGCGGCGATCTCCTCGCTTACGGTTTCCGGATTCGCCTCCACGGTCCACTCCGCCCCCGCTGTCCACTTCAACATGCCGCGAATGGCCGACAACATTCGATCCAGCAACTCGGGGCGCAACATGGTTGGGGTTCCTCCACCAACAAACAGTGTTTGCAATTCACCGCGCTGAACGCGAGCCCAAGTGGCCAATTCATTTTCCATGCGCGCCACAAAAACTTCCTGTCGATCTTGCGCGTCAACAAAGGAATAAAAATCACAGTAGTGACATTTGTGGCGGCAAAATGGAACATGCACATACATGCCATCGCCACGCGCTCCGTTGGTTGGCAACTCCACGCCCAGTTCCACGGGCTTCGGCGCGGTGCTTGGCGCCATGGGCAGCGTTGTGGATGTGGTGGTGAGTTTCACAATGAGCACAATAGACGCTCTTGCTCAAATTACGAATTGAAAAATAAACTGTGAAGCGCGACAAGAAATTGAAATCATCCGCGCCATAACGGATTGAATTTTGAGCGCGATGGCAAAGAGCGCCCAAGTCGGTATTTCAATCAGGCTTACGCGAAGAATCACCGCGTTTTGCCCGCAATATCACAACAAATTACCAGGCGATTCCCGTAGCATCACTTGCGTGAAAGATTTAAAAAATACAGCGGTCGTGGGTTTGCAATGGGGCGACGAAGGC
>SYAD01000119.1 GCA_005789005.1 Planctomycetia bacterium
ATCTGAGATGGATGTTTTGCCTGCTCCTGAAGGCGGGGATGCTTGAGCATTTGCCGGCAAGGCAACTACTTGGGGGAGATGGAGTGGAAGCGTGTCAGAAGACAGAAACGACATTGAGTCTGCTTGAGCGGCGCTTGTGCATGCAACGGCGATGAGTAATTGGATATGTAATTTCCCGAAATTTGATGTAATCATTCAAAAATTATATTTGTATTTATTTTTTTGTCAAATTACGTATTTGTGCCTTAGTTCACAACTATTTATAGTCAAATGAATCAGGCTTCGATATTCCATAAGAATTTAAAATTGATCGCGAATTAGCGGTTGGAACGTTGCCATGAAATAATTAAAGCACCAAGGCGAGAAGCTCTGGGTCATGGGTCGTATTGAAAAAAGTACGGGCATGTGCGGTTTGAGTAGGGGCTCAGGCAATCCTCAATCCAACTCTCAAGTCGCCCGCGCATAATCCGTATACCCGCGCTCTACGCCGCCATAATAAGTAGTCGGGTCCCCCTCGGTCAGTGGCACATTGTGCAAAAATCGCGTGGGCAGATCGGGATTGGAAATAAACGCGCGCCCAAAAACTGCGGCGTCGCACAATCCGTTTTGAATGTGACTCTCAGTCATGTCGCGCGTCATACCGCCACTCAGCATCAGAACTCCATGAAATATGGAGCGAAATTCGCGCAAGAACTCTTCTTCAAAACCAGATTTGCCCGCGGCCTGACTATGACTGAGAAGGTCCACGTACGACACGCCTTCGTGTTGAAGTTGCCGCGCTACTTCAAGGTGTTGCTCGCGCCATTGAGTATTGCCTTGCATGCCACTGGAGTCACTCGCGGGTGACAATCGAACGCCAACTCGTTGCGCGCCCCACACAGAAATGCACGCGCGCGTCGCATCCAAAAGAAATTTTGCGCGCTTGGCCACGCTGCCACCCCAATCGTCGGTTCTTGTATTAAGCACCGGTGAAAGAAACTGATCCGGCAGATAGCCATTGGCCCCGTGAACTTGCACTCCGTCAAAGCCAGCTTCTTTTGCAATGCGCGCCGCGTTTGCATATTGAGCGATCACTCCAGGAATTTCCGCGCTGGTCAATGCGCGCGGCGTGTCGCATTCGATTCGGTTGGGATTGCCATGCGAGTCGTAGGCGAAACACGTGCTGTTGCTTGCAATATCACAGCAACTCACTGGCGCAATATTTCCTGGTTGCAACGAGCGATGCGAGATGCGACCCACATGCCACAACTGCGCATGAATGCGCCCGCCCGCCGCGTGAACGGCGTCCGTGACCAAGCGCCATCCATCGACTTGCTCGGCACCGTACATGCCCGGCGTCCACAAATAGCCTTGACCCTCCGGGCAAATTTGAGTGGCTTCGCTAAAAATTAAACCAGCGCTACTTCGCTGCGCGTAATACTGCGCGTTCAGTTCCCATGGAATGTTGCCAGGTTGCTTGGCGCGACAACGCGTCAGTGGTGCCATGAGTACTCGGTTGGGGAGCGTGAGGGGACCAAGTTGGAGTGGTTCAAAAAGTCGCATGGTGTTTCTCAAGGATTGGTTTTGTAACTCGCATTTTCAAATTAAAGTTGGATCGAATCGCACAAGCGAATGTCAAATTCAAAATAAATGCCAAGTGTTTATACTCGACCACACTCTAGGCGCTTCGCCTGGCCATTTCAAATTTACATTTGTGGAGACACATCACATGAAAAATATTCTTGCCGCGCTTCTTGCACTTGCTTGCATGTACCCGTGCATTGTTCACGCGGATGACACCAAGCCTGCCGCCGTCACGGATGCAAAGCCCGCGGATACAAAAAAAGACGACGCCAAAAAAGACGACGCCAAAAAAGAAACCAAGCCCGTTGAAGTAGAAGGCAGCGTGACCATCGATGGCAAAGTCATCAACTACATCGCCAAAGCGGGAATGTTGCCAATTCTCAAGGCCGACGGCAAACCTTCCGCACAAGTTTTTCACACCGTCTACACGCTCAAGGATGCGCCCGACGCGGCCAACAGGCCCGTGACATTTTGTTTCAACGGCGGTCCTGGCAGCAGCAGCGTGTGGCTGCATCTTGGCGCCTTTGGTCCCAAGCGCGTGGACCTTCCCGTGGACGGTCTTACGCCGCCGCTTCCGCCCGGCAATTTAAAGCCCAATCAATATTCAATTCTTGACGCAACCGATCTTGTGTTTATAGATCCAGTCAGCACGGGCTTCAGTCGTCCAGAAGATCTTGCAAAGGCTGACGAGTTCTACGGTGTGCAAGAGGACATTGACGCCGTTGGCGAGTTCATTCGTTTGTGGTTGACGCGCGAGCAGCGTTGGCGATCGCCCAAGTTTATCGCTGGCGAAAGTTACGGCGGCATTCGTGGCGGCGGACTTGCGGCGCATCTTGCGTCGCGTCATCGCATTTTCCTGAATGGTTTAATTGTTGTCAGCGGTTTGTTTGACTACGACGTTCTTATAGATGGCGGCGTGAATGATTTGCCGCTGCAAGTGTTGCTGCCAACGTTGGCGGCCACGGCGCACTATCACAAACGGTTGCCCGCCGATTTGCAGGCGTTGCCGCAGAGTGAAGTGATTCAACAGGCGCGCGCATTTGCGTTTGGCGAATATGCGCGGGGTTTGCTGCTTGATCATGAATTATCCAAGGCGGAGCGCACAGCGCTTGCAGCAAAACTTGCGCGCTTCACGGGCTTGCCAGGGCAGTTAATTGAAGACCACAACTTACGCGTGGATGCCGGATTATTCCGCGAAATGTTGCTGCGCGATCAAGGCTTGGTGCTTGGCGCCTACGACGCGCGCGTCACTGGCCGTGATGGCGATCGTTCGTCGCAGCGTCCGCAGTACGACCCGTTCATGGCGGTGGTTGGCAGTGTTGCGGCCGCTGGAATGAATTCATACATCCGCGAGGAGTTGAAATACGAAGCTGACACGCCGTACGAAGCGCTCGCTTCAATTGGTGGATGGAATCACGGCGGCGGCAATCACTACACATCGGTCACCGATGATGTTGCGCGCGCCATGATTGGCAATCCGCATTTGCAATTATTGTGCCTGGTTGGTTGGCGCGACACGGTCACGCCGCCTGACAACATGTACCACAGTTTGCGCCACCTTCGTATTCCAGAAGAGTTGCGCAAGAACATTCATGTCGCCGAATATGAAGCCGGCCACATGATGTACACCAATGAACCGGATTTGAAGAAGATGCACGCTGATATCACGGCGTTCATCGCGGACGCGATCAAGAAGTAACGCGCTTGAAAAATGTCATGGGCGCGCGGTCGTGGTTCATCTTCCCGCGCTTGGAATGTGTCATGTGCGCGCGGGCGCGCGAGCGTGTGCAATCGCCGCGCGCTTTCACTCAGCGAACGCTTGTTACTTGCCCATCATTTTTGGAATAAACACATTCTTGATCATGGGCACAAATTCGCCTCGCATCTTTGGCAAAAAGTTAGCGGCGCACACGAAGCGCAGTGATCCCAAGAAGTAGCGGTTCTCATGAAAGAAGTCGCGCTCTTGCTCGCTTTTGTCGGCGAAGAAATGTTCGTGAAATTTGCTCCATAATTCCAAGCCTTGCGCCACTGGCAATTTGGTCGCGCGCATGCTCAGTCCAAGTTCTTCAACCCCGTAAATGGCGAACACCAGGCCAACATCAAATAAATAACTACCAATCGACAAATCACCCATGTCAATAATCACGGGCTCGCCATTCTGAATCATGATGTTGCTGCTGTGCAGGTCAAAGTGAACGCACGTGTCGCAATCAGGAATCGATTCCAACTTCTGCATCAGAAAGTCAACTTCTTCCGGTGATAAAAAATCATCCATTTTCCGGATGTATCCACGGAAGGATTGCTTCAAGTTGGTCAGAATCGCTGGATCGCCCTTGGCAACATGTAAGGTTTTAGCCAGATCACTCAGTGTCTTGGCGTGTTTGTCCACGTTGGCAAAATCTTTTTTAATCACGTGGCTAAAAAGTTCGGCATTGAGCATCTCAAACACAATGCCAGTTCGGTTGCCGCAAGACACCACGTCGTACGAAATAGCCGTCGGAATTCCCATTACAAACGCAGCCTTCGCATATTGCTTTTCATTTTCAGCAACAATCGGCTCCACGCCTTCGCGATACAACTTCACCACCGTTTCCTGGTCCAGCTGAAAACATTCGCCACACACTCCCTCGGAAATCATTTGCAGACCTTCGATGGAAATTTCTCGCATCTTTTGTTTAATGGAGAGAATTTTGGAAAGACCAGTTAAATCAAATATGCCGCACACCTCACGCGACACATTGATTAATTCCAACTTGCGATTGCCAGTGGACATTTGCTTGTACGCGCGCAGCAACACTCGAAGGCCGGCGCTGGAAATGTGCGGGCAATTTGCCAGATCTAGAACAAGGCGTTCGATTCCCTCTAACTGTAATTCATTGTCCAACGTTGTAGCCGTATTGATGTCCAGAGCGCCGGAGACGGCAATCACAAGCTCGCTACCAGTTTTTGTAGAGGTGATATTCATGAGGAGCTTTGGATGTTATTCAAAGGAGCTCATGTGCGAAAAGACTCGCGCGCCGTGGCGGCAGGGGCGCTAGATGCAATCAAATCGCCTTTCAGTCGTAAAATAAATAAATCCCAACAATTCATAGTGGGATTTGATCGCTGGTTTGTTACAGTAAAAATCTAATTCTTTCACTTTCCTCCCTTTGGAACAACCATGAAGTCCACATTCCCACTCAATTTGTCCGCGTTTATATTTTCGCTTTCCGCACTGGCGATTGCCGCAAGCGCGCGCGCGGACTTCTATCAATACTCAATCTCGTTTAGCGGTGGCACGGGATTCAGCGCAACGGGTGTCATGCAAACCAAAGCAGACGCGCCATCGTCCTTCTTGGAAGTGCATCCAACTCCGGACGTCATTCCATTTGCCACCACCTACATTCAATCGCTCAGCATGAATGTGTTTCAGGCATCGACCTTGATGGGCGCAAACAATGTCGTCAGTGATGGTGTTTCAACCAATCGTTGGTTGTACTTTGAATTTAGCTCCGCGGTCACGCCCAATTTTATAAATGTGGACATGAACACAAAGCAATCTTTAACCGATCCTTATTACTTCATCACCGACGGAATTTCGCCAGATGGAATAACTGTTCCCTATGGCTCAACCACATTCAATTTATTTCATTACAACATCGCGTTGTCGCAGGCCACATTCATTGGTTCGGCCAATGAATTCACAGTCACGCAAGTACCTAGCCCAGGCGCGCTTGGTGTGCTCGCGCTGTGCGGCGGCATCGCACGTGGTCGCCGCCGAAATTAATCCCCGCCTTGCCAACCTCGATTTTGTTTTTTCTGGCCTTCGCGATGCTTTGAATCAAGGCGACGCTCCTTGCTGGAACGCGACGGCTTGGTCTTGCGCCGCACGCGCGGCTGAATTTCCGCCTGCTTCACAATGGCGCGCAAGTGATCCAAACATTCCTCGCGATTGGCCGCTTGGCTTCTATGTTGATGCGACGAAAAACTAGCCATGCCTTTGGCGGACCGATGCCCCATGAGCGCATCAAGTCGTTGGCGCGCGAACGGATTCAATCCGTAAATTAAATTTGTGTCCACGCGCAACAGCGCCTTGGTGGCCGTCTTGTTCACATGTTGACCGCCCGGACCTGGGCTGCATGAAAAACTCCACGTGAGCGAGTCGGGGTGTACCCATGCGCGCCGACCCAACACAATTGCGTTGGGTGATTGCTCTGGGTCTAGTGGTCGCGGCGTGTCCATGACAAGACGATACCCGCTTCAAATGACATCCATGAATTGAAGCATTGTCTCTTCAAAGCGAGTATTTTCACCATCATGTCTAATCACCTTGCCCAACGTGCTTCCCGCGCCACACACTTTCAGCGCGTGAACCGTGCGCTTCTTTTTGTGTTCATAACATGTCTGATCGCAAGTTGCGCACGCTGGGGCGGAAACGTTCTTGAGGAAAATCATGTCGCGTTTAACACATCAGTCTCCGACGCCATGGACCGGCAGATGCTGTTGAACATTGTGCGCATGTCAAAAGACAAACCAGTTCAATGGATGGTTGTCAGCGCCATCAACGTGCAGGTCACTGCTGGCGCCAATGTGAATGGACTCGCCTCTATTCCAAGCAACGGTTTAGTGGCGGGCGAAACGGGTGGCGGCGTGAGCTTGAACTACACGCCAAACATCACATTTATTCCAAAACAAGGCGAGCAACTTGCGCGCGAAATGATGTCGCCCATTCCCGTGAGCACGGTTGAAAGCATGGTCTCTGCAAGTTGGCCAATCTCGTGGGTGCTTTTCTTAGCCGCTGAACAAGTACAAAGCATTCAGTCATTCGATGTGACTCGCACCAACGGACTCGTGACGCATAGCAAGCAGTTTGGAAGATTATTGCAACTGTTCAACACGCTTGAAAAACAGCAACTGGTCTCGCTGAGTGAGGTACCAACGCAAATCACTTGGAATCCAAATCCAATTTCAAAGGAGTCGGTTGACATCGCCAACATCATGCGTTCCAAGACGGATAAGAGCGGATTTATTGCGCGCCCCGACGGAACCTACGATTATAAATCCATCGAGAGCGTCGCGGTTCTCACGCTTCATCCACCAATCGACAAATCGCCAGAGGGCGTGGAGTTTCTCAACATGCTTGGCCTGTCAACAAGCGAGAACAACTACCGAATGCTTTCGTCGGTGGATATCTGGCCTGGAAAAACATTTTCTATTCGCACGCGATCATTCACCGCCGTTTTGCGTTTGTTGTGCATGGGCGTGGACGCCGTTGCGGATGGGCCAAACCCTCCAGAATTTATGGATACGGCTGATGAACTTTTTGCCAAGATGGCTGATGCGCCTGACGGCTCAAATTTGACGCAGAACATGAACGCTATGTTTCGCGTGCACTGCACATCGGCTCAGCCCAAGCACTCGCTGGTCAGCGTGCTGTATCGGGATCAGTGGTATTGGATTGATGAAAACGATGCCACATCACGCTGCATCTTTGCAATGACGCGCGACATGTATGACTTGCAAGTGAAGAACGAAGTGGGAAACGCGCCAGTGCTCACGATTCCTGTTGGGTCTGGGCGGTAGTTGGTCGTACGCGCAAGCGGGTAAACACATCGCAAGTTTAAAAACAAACAAGGGCGGCCGCGTGGCTGCCCTTGTGAAGTTGCAGTTGAAATAATTTAGCGTCGACGACGGCTTACAAGCGCGGCCAAACCAAGAAGCGCCGCGGCGCCTGGCGCTGGCACCGCCACTGCGAAGTAGAGGTTGTCAACGGTGGCGAAGTGGGTTCCAGCTGGCAAGTTGCCTGCCACAGACATTGAAATGCTGGAGATGGCAGCACCCGTTGAGAAGAACCCAACGAAGTCAGCGAGTGATGATGTGTTGCCCACGTAGGCCGAACCGTCAGCAAGCGTCACGCCAAAGATGGCTGGGATGATGTTGAAACTGGGGTCAGTCGAGAAGAAGTTGCCGCCAACTCCCTGCACGCTTGGCGACAAATTGAACGTGAGGAGCGCTTCAGGATTGTTGGTGGACATGAAGGCCATACCTGCATAGAGATTTCCCGGCGCAGTGGCTGTCCATTGGATCCCGCCGGCATTACCGGTGAGGCCGTTGGCATAGAAACCGTTGTAAGCGTTGAAAGTCTCGGTGGCAACGGTGTACCCTTGTTGCGCAGAGTAAGCGGTCCACAAGGTGTTGTTGGTAAAGGAGACTATGGCAGCAGAGGCGGCCTGGGTCATTACTACGGTCATAGCCGCAGCTGATAAAGCGATTCGAATTGACATTATGGAAACTCCAAAAGGGAAGAAAGGGAAGAAAAACTCGAATTTTGCATTATCGGGAAGTTTGGGAACCCCGAAACATGCTCTATATGAGGTAAGGTAACTTAACCCGATTTTTTACATGTGCAAGTAATAATTTCAATTTAAGACCATATTTAATTTTTAATTTTGTACTAAAAATTCAAAGTTATTGACACCTTTAACTGGTTGCGCTTCACGGCAGCGCCAAACGTGCGTTATTTAATTTAGATTTGGGGCGGGTCAGTGGGGATGAACCCTATTTTTAATGTGGCGCGGCGGGTGGAGCCACTTGGTTACCCTTCGATCATGAATCCCATATCGCTGTTGATCAAATCTGCCGCAACGCAACACCAAACTTTGGGTTGGGCTTTCGGGGTGGTGGTCTTGCCATTGTGCGTTGCTTCAACGGTTTTGGCGCAAAGCGATGCGACGGCGGGGGCGGTTGCGACCAAGCCGGTCGTGTCGAAACCGGCCGTACCGACCACTGCTACGCCAGTGGTTGCTCCGACAACTTCGGCTGCCAAAGCATCTGCGCCGCCAGTCACCGTACCACAGTCTGTTACGCCCACAACTTCGACGGCTAAAGCATCTGCGCCGCCAGTTGCCGCAACACAATCTGTTGCTCCGACAACTTCGGCTGTCAAAGCATCCGCAACGAAAGCACCCGCGGCTTCACCATCAAGCGCCGCAACAAGCGCGCCACCAAGTACCGCAACGGCTGCGCCCACAAATTCCTTTTTGCAATTTGAAGGCGCGCCAATTGAATTGCAACTGAACACCGGCTTGTGGCTACCGCGCTTACGCGGCAATGTGACCTACGGCGCAGCGGGCGCTCCCAACTTGGACTTAAGCACCGCGCTCAGTTTAGACGCGTTGGAGCCAAGCT
This sequence comes from Planctomycetia bacterium, assembly GCA_005789005.1. Classification (GTDB taxonomy): domain Bacteria; phylum Planctomycetota; class Phycisphaerae; order Phycisphaerales; family SM1A02; genus SYAC01. The sequence continues at coordinate 8,731 of SYAD01000119.1, forward strand.
TTTATGGCGACATCAAAGCCACTTGGAAAAACTGGACGCTGCGCGTCACGGGCACAAGTTTTAAATCCACCGGTTCCATTGGCGCAACAAGCAATGGCGTGTTCGGCTCCACTGCGTTTGCGGCGGGACAAAATCTCAACAGCAGTTTTTCTTACTGGACCGCGGGCCTTGAAGCTGAAAGTTGGTTGTGGCGCCCGTTCTCCAAGCAGGAATTTCCGTGGCTTGACGCGGTCGCCAATGAATCGCTTCCAGTTGACTTGCGCATCTTTGGGCAAGTGGGCGGGCGCGCGTTTGGCATTGATCAATCGCTCACTAACGCCGCGACTGGTTCAAGCAGTTCCTTTAGTGAAACATTCGGCACGGCGTATGCGGGCGGCGGTTTTAATATTTACTTTGACACGCGCGAGGCGCTTGGATTTATAAAGCGCTTCGACGTTGATGTTGGCATTGAGGCCGGCCCCGTGTGGCCAGGCGACGGCGGATTGTTCATGCAGATCAACGCCACGGGAACTGCGTGGTTGAATAATAATGTGGGCGTATATTTTGGCTACGAAAATTTGCGACAGAATGTGAACACAAATGACTATGAATTGAATTCATACATTGGCGGTTTGATCATGGGGCTTTCGGTTAAGTTTTAATCAACGCCAATAAGTACGCCAATGAAAAAGAAAGCCGCCGCGAAACATCTTTCAAAAT
>SYAD01000010.1 GCA_005789005.1 Planctomycetia bacterium
CGGCTCACGGTGCACACATATTGATTCCAATCATGGTGCTCGCCCAACTTCTCAAATCCTGAAGGCAGATATCCACTGTGCGGCGTCACGCGCGCGATGCGCTCGCCATCCAATTCCAACACCACTCGCAACGTAGTGTGCGTGGCGGGATGCGCCGGACCAAAATTAAGAATCCATCGATCGGGCGACTGGACATGGTCCTTCAGGTAATCCGTATTTTCGACATCAAGGCCGTAAGTCTCGTCGGGCGACAGTGTGTAGGGCATGGAACGGTGAGTATAGACAGGAATGTGCAATGAGTCGCACTATGGTTTGCGGGAAAAACATGGCAAAGTTGATGCGCGCGCCACGCCCCATTTGTGGTCGGCCAATCGCCACGCCACCCCCGCCCGATCGGCAATCCAACTGTGATTTTGAAAGTAAATCAGGCTCGAAACAACGCGCCCATTTTTTTTCCAATGATGCTGTTGGCCCCAAGCAATGTCAGGGCCAACAACGCCATCGCCCACACGCCCAAGGCGCTTGCGATCAGTTCGCCATCGCCCAAGCGGTCATACAAGGTGTAAATCGCCTTTGTGATTGGATAGTCGCGCTCGCGCTGAGCCAGCAACAAACTGTCGCTCACTTCAAGCATGGAAAAACTAAACGCAAGCAAAGCGCCGGCCACCAAATTGGCCGCGATCAAGGGCGCCACAATTGTGCGCAAGGTGCGCAATCGTCCCGCGCCCAAGCCTTGCGCAGCCTCTTCAAGAAACACGCTGGTTTGCTGCATGCCGGCCACCGCGCTGCGCGCCACATAGGGCATGCGCCGAATAGCGTACGCAACCACCAGCAACGGAAAGGGATTTGGATTGGCGCCCAAAATATCCGCCACCGGCCGCAGTGGCGCGCTACGAATCCAATCGCCCCATGCTTGCGGCATCCAGCCCGCAACACATTCAAACATTGGCGGCATGACTCCGCCAAACGGCCATTCAAGGCTCATCGCGATAAATCCAAACGCCATCACCAAACCCGGCACCGCCAAAGGCAACATGATCAACGCGTCAACCAAGGCGCGGCCACGAATTGTTCCGCGCACAATGAAACGCGCAGCGATCAGACCAATCACAATCGCAACCGCGGTGGCGCACAACGACAAGAACAAACTGTTGCGAATACTTGAAACAGCCAAGGGATGCGACATTGCCGCCGACCAACCTTCGAGCGTGAACGATGCGGGAAACACGCTTGCATACCACTGTCCCGGCAACGAAATGCTTGCCAAAATTGTGCTTACGTGCGGCAATCCCGCCACGCACACCACAGCGCCCAGAAAAATCCAACACATGATTGTCGCGAACCATCCAATATTCTTTTGCGCGCAACCAACGCTGGCTTTCGCCTGCATCGCATGCGCGTTTCCACCCACGGTTATTTTTCCAACCACGTAAATGCTGATCGCCACCACCAACATCACCGCCACCAAAGCAAATGGTCTGCGACTGGCTTGCATGTCTTTCAAGCCGTCAAAAATCTGAACGCTTGTGACGTTGCGATATTCAAACATCAATGGCGTTCCCAGTTCCGTGAAACTCCAAATGAACACGATCACCGCTCCAGAGAACGCGCCTGGCGCGACCAACGGCACGGTGATGCGGCAAAAACGCCTCCACGCGCCCGCGCCAAGATTGCACGCGGCCTCCTCCAGCGCGGGATCCAAGTTCGCCAAAGCCGCGGTTAAATTTAAGTACACGATTGGATACAGCGACAAAATTTCCAGCAACACCACGGCCCAAAATCCGCCACGGCCGGTGAAATCAATTCCATCATTGATCAACCCAAGCCCGCGCAAGATCGCGTTGAAGGATCCCTCGCGCCCCAACAAATGGCGCAAGCCAATCGCGCCCACAAATGGCGGCAGAATCAATGGCAACAGCAACAATCCTGTGAGCAACCCTTTGCCCGCGAAGTTCAACCGAGCAGCAACCAGCGCCAAAGGCGTGGCCAAAAGCAACGTGCCCACGGTCACGCAACATGCGATCGACAATGCGTTGAACAATCCGGCGCGCGTGACTGGGTCGCGCAACACTTCCAACACATGCCACCATGTCCAAGACGATCCATCGAGCGTGAGAAACGCGCCGCGCAACACCAACCATAACGGCCACACAAGGCATCCCGCCAAAATGATGATCAAGAATAAAAGTTGAGCGCGTTGCCAGCCTTGGGAACTCACTATGGCAGTGTACGGAAAGAGTTGGTCAACCGAAATTTCCCAATACTGTTCCTATGTCGGCGCTGTCAACCTTGCCATCAAGATTGACATCGCAAGTTGGATCATCGGTTCCAATCGCCCCCAAAAGACGTCCAAGATCGGCGCTGTCCACAAATCCACTATTGTCAAAATCCCCCAAACGACCAAAGCCCGCGGGATCAACCTGCCAACCTGCTGAAACGTGCACGGTTGCGACGGCCGTATCCACGCGCGCCAGTTCCACAACATATTCACCTGGCACAACATTGTTCATGTGAATGATCTCAACATTGTCCACGGTGGATTGACTCCAAACATTGCCCGATCCAACAAAGGCGCTGCCCGCGTCGCCTTGCAATGAAATCAATGTGGTTGCGTCCACTAGCCCGCGGTACACCTTCAGATCCATATTGGCCAACGTGTACGTTAACGACGTGGTCACCACGCGCGGCCAACTCACAACAAAATCAAGCGATGGCGTGGTTTGATTCACGCGAAATCTCCAATACAAATTCTGCGAGGCGCTCATGGTGAAACTTCCAAATCCGTTCGCGCCGCAACGCGTGGCCGCGGTGGCTGAACTGGCTCCGTTGTTTCTCTCCAAGGAAATAATTTTGTGCGCGTTGTCAATGTTCAACGCACCCGCGCCACGCAAAGTATCAAGTGGCTTGGCCGTGATGCCTCGTTGCGCGCCGCTTTGCGGGGCCTGATTGCTCCAGCTTGCGTCACGTGTCGCGCCCGCAAGCAACGCCGTCTTTACCAACTGCGCCCGCGCCATGGCGGTAAGACTGGCGGCCAGCGAACCGCTTGATTGAGCCTGTTGAAACAACAACGCCGCCGCGGATCCCACAACAGGAGTGCTGTAACTTGTTGCTTGTCCAGATGCGATTATCTCCGGCTTCATTCTTCCAGGCGTGTCGCTTGCCGCGGCGGTAACCCCTGCGGAATGCTGCAAATCCAGCCGCCCAACCGAGAGTCCGTTGAAACAATCCCCCATCATTGGATAACGCGCGCTGCCAGCGCCGTTGTTCTCACCATTGACCGCCAACACACCGTCGCGGTACATGATGTAATCCATTCGGCGAACGGCTTCGCGGTCATACGCTTCATTGCCTACTCCAAACGAGCCCAGCCACGAATTATTTTGTACGCGCACGGATGAATTTGGTTGCGCGATCGGAAGCGTGGAATTGATTTTTAGATTTTCATTGATCCAATTGTTGACGTTGTACATCCACGCGTTTGTGACGCCCTTGGCCATGCTGCTGTTGGCGCCGTACAACCACGTTGATACATAGTTGGCGTGCGAACTTGTCGCATATGGATTGTTGACACGCGTTAAAGTTTTTCCCGCAAATTCGGCAAGCGCCGCATCCGGCGAGTAGTCCACTCCACCAGGCGTCACCGGCGCTTCCACTTGAACCACTCCAATGCCAGCGCCCGTTGGAGTTGCCAATCCCAAGCGCGCTGCGAGCGCGTCATAGCCAGATGCGTCGGCCAATGCGTTGCCCGCCACAAAGATTGTGGCAACCACGCCAAATGAAATTGCAACACGTGTCTTCAAATTGATTCCTTTGCCGCCTCTATGGCGGACACTTCTTCATATGCATCAAATATGGCTTTAGTATGTGAATCTGCAAATTAATTTTGTAACAAATGACATTTTTAAGCGCAGTGACTACCCTAAAATATCTATGAAACCCATTGTTCTTGTCACCGAACCTTTGGCAAGCGAACCCGCGCAATGGCTTGCCAAAGAGTGCGAAATGATTCAAGCGGCTCCAGGACATGCGAATTTTACGGCCGCGGCGCCACATGCCCAAGGGCTTGCCATTCGAACGGCGACTCGCGTTAACGCTCAACTTTTAGATCAACTGCCGCAACTGAAGGTGATCGCACGCGCCGGCGTGGGCTTGGACAATATTGATCTGGCTCAATGCAAGGCCCGCGGCGTGCGAGTTGTGCATACGCCGGACGCCAATACGCAAGCCGTGGTTGAATATGTGATGGCGCTTGTGATGGATGCGATTCGTCCGCGCGCTTTTCTTTCTTCACCCTTGGACGCGCTTGAATGGGAGCAGACGCGTGACGAACTCACCGCGACGCGCCAGTTGAATGAAATGACATTTGGAATTCTTGGCCTGGGTCGCATTGGAAAAAGAATCGCGAATGTCCTGGGAACACTTGGCTGTAAAGTTTTATTCCACGATTTGCTGACAATCGATAACGCCGCGAGTCATGGCGCCCAAGAAACTTCAGTTGAAGAATTGTTCGCGCGCGGCGACATTCTCTCCATCCACATCGATGGGCGCGAGAGCAATCATGCGTTCATCAACTCCTCGCTGATTCAACGCATGAAGCCCAATGTCACATTCATCAACACCAGCCGTGGGCGCGTTGTGAATCACGCCGCATTGGCGCAGTTTTTGGCTGGCAATCCCGGCGCTCAAGCCCTACTTGACGTGCACGATCCAGAGCCTTTTCTTGCTGATTCTCCCTTGATTGGCATGGCTAACGCGCATCTTGCGCCGCATTTAGCCAGTCGCACCGAAACAGCCGTGCGCAACATGAGTTGGGTGGTTCGTGACTTGGTCGCCATATTGCAAGGGCGCGAAGCGTGTCATGAATTTAAATTACTCGGCAATACACATTCTTGAATCATCTTATATTGTCCGCTCACTGCTTCGTCGCAAGGCAACATAAAATCACGCATTGAACATTGCGCGAACGTTCAATTCTAAAACCACGGTGGACATAACATGAAGTCAGCCATTCAACATATTCACGCCCGTCAAATTCTTGATTCGCGAGGATTCCCAACGGTGGAATGCCAAGTCACTCTCGCAGATGGAACCGTGGGCAGCGCGGCGGTTCCCTCGGGCGCAAGCACGGGAGAAAATGAAGCAGTTGAACTTCGCGATGGCGACAAAAAATACTACCGCGGCAAGGGCGTTACAAAGGCTGTGGATCATGTCAATGCAAAAATCGCGACCGCCCTCAAGGGTCTCAACGCGCTTGATCAATCCACCATCGATCGGCTCATGATTGATCTTGACGGAACGCCCAACAAGGCCGCCCTTGGAGCCAATGCCATGTTGGCCGTCAGTCTGGCCAACGCCCATGCGGCCGCGGCTCATACGCGTCAACCGCTTTACAAATATCTTGGTGGCGAAGGGGCAAACACCCTGCCCGCGCCCATGCTGAACATTCTCAACGGCGGAAAACACGCGGATAACACGGTGGATTTTCAGGAATTTATGATCCAGCCGATTGGCTTTGACACGTTTCAAGACGCCCTGCGCGCGGGAGTGGAAATTTATCATTGCTTGAAAG
>SYAD01000120.1 GCA_005789005.1 Planctomycetia bacterium
ATCCACGGACCAATTGAATATGAAGGAACCGAACTGCTGTTGACATAGACATACGTGGAGCTGTAACGAACTTGCTGCACATCGGCGGTGAGATTGTTGAAGCCAATCGCGCCCGTGAGATTCACGCGCCACACGGAAATGACCGGGTCAGATGCTTGAGCATGTGTTGGCGCGCAAATGAAAGTGGTGGCGATGGTGGCGATGGCGACGCATGCACTGGCGGCTTGGACGCTGTTCGCCATGAGCGAGGCGTTGCAAATAGATTGGACAGATCTATATATAGAGAAAGTCATGTGAACTTAGTTGTGCGGGTACTGTGACATGGGACAGCCTTTTTGCAAAGAAAGCCTTGGATTTATGCCAAATATGGTGGGTTTTGGGGCGTAAGTCACTGCTATGGTTTCCTGGGTGTGGGCGGGATCGGGCGCAGGTTGATTGAACAATCAAAACCCGCTGATTTACTACGCTTGCAAGCGCAATGAAATCCCAGTCGTTGACAACCGAGCGCACCATTACGCTGCTTGAGCACGCGGCCGCGACATTGCGCGACCGCTGCGCCGGCGTTCACTTTGGAGCGCCCGTTGCGTTTACATACAACCCGCTTGACTATGCGTGGCAAGCGCACCGCGCGTACTTGCGCATGGCGCAACTAGCGCCGCGCGTGTTGTTTGTGGGAATGAATCCGGGCCCATTTGGCATGGCGCAGACCGGTGTTCCATTTGGCGAAGTCGCGGCGGTGAAAGATTTTCTTGGTATTGATGAGCGCGTTGCGAAAATTACGGCGCCGGCGCACATGCATGCAAAGCGGCCGGTGCTTGGATTTACGTGCCAGCGAAGTGAAGTAAGCGGCGCGCGCGTGTGGAGTTGGGCGCGCGAACGCTTTGGCACGCGCGCGAAATTTTTTCAACACGCGTTCATGTGGAACTGGTGTCCGCTGGCGTTCATGTCCGCCACGGGCGCAAACCTAACGCCCGACAAATTGCCGCGCGGCGGACGCAACGCAAAAATGGCGCGCGAACTTTCCGCCGCGTGCGATGAGGCGCTGGCCGCTGCGATTGCCGCGCTGCAGCCCGTGCACGTTGTTGGCTTTGGCGCATTCGCCGCCAAGCGCGCGCAACTTGTGATTGATGGAATGCGCGCGGCGGTTGAAGCGGATGCGCTTCCAAGTGTTCTGCAAGTGTTGCATCCAAGTCCGGCGAGCCCCGCGGCTAATCGCGGATGGGCTCCGCAAATTGACCGCGCATTGGCGCATCTGTGGACAAGCTGAAGCACACTTACGGTGTCAAATACAACACAGTCAATGCTTGGCTTGCGCCGCCATCATTGTCTTGCGATGCTTTGTGAAGTGCCACCACGGGCAAGGTGTATTGCCGTGCGCTTGCGAAATGACGGACATGAACACATCGATCACGCATGGGTCGTGCAAACCACCTGTGAGCCGACCGAGTTTGCGCCACAGCACAAACGCGTCGCTTGGTTGCAACTTTGCAAGTTGCGCCATGCGTTGTATGCCAAGCAATTTTAAATCACCCAGCGTGGCTGGTCCGACATTCGCCATGTCGGCTAGCGTGATTGGTGGCGCCTTTAATTTCGCCTTGCCAAACAGCGTAATGGACGAAGTGATTGACGCCGACCTTGCGGACACACGCGCGCGCCGCGGCGTTGCTGAAACTTGCTTGAATTTTTTTGTGCTGGCCACGCCGCAATCATAAACACAAGGCGAGTATGAATTTCGAATCGCAAACGCTTTGGCATTTTCGTTACCATGCATTTCGAAAATGGTTTCAAACACACACGTAGTTTCTGAAAGCCCCCAAACCACCAATCGATTTTTTATGTTTGTCACGCGTCGCGGTCGTGGCGCCCTTGCCTGGATTATTTTTATCACGCTTGGCGCGCTTTGCTGGTTCACCATGGACCGCGTGCTTGTGGATCGCTCGCCAATTGTGGTTGGCATTCTTCATTCGCAAACTGGACCAATGGCGATCAGTGAAAAATCAATGATTGACGCCGAAGTTCTCGCGCTTGAACAAATCAACGCCGCGGGCGGACTGCTTGGAAGACCCGTTGAATGGATCGTTGCCGACGGCGCGTCCGACCCCGCGACTTTTGCCACACAAGCCGAGAAGTTGATTCGCGACGACAACGTGTGCGTGGTCTTTGGTTGCTGGACTAGCGCCAGCCGCAAAAGTGTGCTGCCTGTGTTTGAAAGCAACGACCATCTTCTGATTTATCCAATGGCGTATGAGGGCTTGGAGGAATCGCCCAACATTATTTATGTTGGCGCCGCGCCCAACCAGCAAATCACCCCCGCCGTGAGTTGGTGCCACTCCAAACTTGCCGCGCGCCGCTACTTTTTAATTGGCTCCGACTACATCTGGCCGCACTGCGTGAACGCAATTATTTCCGATCAACTCAAAGGCGTGGGCGATGAATTGGTAGGCGAGTTTTATATTCCATTTGGCAGCACCGATGTGGACGCCGCCGTGCGCGCCATTGTGGCCGCCAAACCTGATGTTGTTCTAAGTTCCGTTGTGGGCGATTCAGCTATTGCGTTCGCGCAAAAATTGCGCGCCGCCGGAATTCGCCCCGAGCAAATACCCGTGCTTACGTTTGCGCTTGGTGAAGACGAACTCAGCTCTATGAAGCGCGATGACTTCACCGGTAACTACGCCGCGTGGAATTATTTTCAAAGCATTGACCGCCCAGAAAACGCCAAGCTTGTGAGCGCATTCAAGACGCGCTACGGAAATGATCGCACAGTTTCCGATGTGATGAACGCCGCATACAGCAGCGTTACTCTGTGGGCGCAAGCTGTGCGTGAAGCTGGTCGTACCGATGTGGGCCAAGTTCGCTACGCGCTTCGCCACCAAAGCCTTAACGCCGCCGAGGGCATTATTGCGGTTGATTCTGAAACGCAACACACGTGGTTGCCAGTTTCAATTGGTCGCATTCGTCAAGATGGACAATTTGACATTGTGTGGAGCAGCAATACCGCCGTGCGGCCTGTTCCATTTCCAATTACGCGCTCGCGTGAGGCGTGGGAAAAATTTGTGGAGGACTTACACCAACAATGGGGCGGCAAGTGGGCCGCGCCAGCCAATGTGGGCGGAACGTCTGGTGGCGGGGTCACCGCACCCGAATCAATCCAGTCGTTCAAAAAATCCGCCGGATCCAAAAGTAAGGGATCGTCGCGATGAACCAATTACCAACGAACAATATTGACGCGCATATTTCGGCGCCTTCGCAACCAGAAAAAAATGATCAGTCCCAAACGCGTGGAGTTATTTTTAATACAAAGCAACGCACCATTACCGCGCGATTGCTCTTTTGGTTTCTTGCAATTTCGCTGATTCCCTGCGCCATTCTCACGACCATTACCGCGCGTATTGCCACGCAATCGCTGGAGAGTTCAGCGCGCAATAATCTGATTCAAATTGCTGCGAACAAGGCCAATGAACTAGAAGCCTACGCAACAGAGCGCGTGCAAGACGGAACCGTGCTTTCGCGCGCGCCCGCGGTCATCAACGCGGTGCGTGAATTGACGGCCGCCACACTGCAAATTGCGGATTCCAAGAATCAACAAGCCGCGTCGGCTGATTCCATTCGCGCGCCGCTTGCCGCCGAGGCGTTTCTAAAATACGTCGCCAACTCGTTCGACTACTCGCAACTATTACTATTGGACAACGCGGGTCGAATTTTGTTTTCACTTGATCCATCAT
>SYAD01000121.1 GCA_005789005.1 Planctomycetia bacterium
AAGCCAGTGGCAAACCTTGGACGCCGCCCCTGGATCGACAATCGCGCCGTGGGAACAATTGCAACTTGCGTGGCGCGCCGGCGACGCGAAGGGCGTGAATGCGGCCGCGAAATCTTTGGCGACCGCGGCGGCCAGCATTGACGTTGCGGCATATCCGTCGCCCGATCGATTGTGGTGGGAGAGTTGGTATTTCCGCACGGGACAAATGACATGGACATGGTTTGTATTTTTTGCCAGCGTGGCGTTGCTGCTTTTGGGAGTGTCTTGGAAATGGCCGTGGGCGCGCCGCGCGGGAATGGTGGTGTTTATCGCGGCCTTCATTCTGCAAACGGCGGCGCTGTTGTTGCGCTGGTACATCAGCGATCGCTGGCCCAACTCCAACATGTTTGAAGCCGTCACCACGAGCGCGTGGTTTGGTTCGTGCTTGGCCATTGTGGTTGAAATTGTTTTGCGCCGAACCGCCGTGAGCGGATTGTTCGCGCTGGGCGCCGCGGTGACCAGCATGACAGCATTGATGGCGTGCGCGTTGTTGCCCGCGCAGTTGAATCCGGCAATTTCAAACATGATGCCGGTGCTGCACGATATATGGCTGTACATACACACCAACGTTGTCATCTTTAGTTACGCGCTTATCTTTATGGCCGCGGTGAGCGCGGCGTTGTATTTAGCGTGGCGATGGCGCGGCGGCGCGGCCACCTACGCGCGCATTGGCGGCGCTGGCGAAATGATGTCGCTGGTGAATTCCACCGGTTCTGCGGCTGAAATACGCGTACATCGTGTTGGTGAAATTTTGGACGGCGTCACCATGACACTGATGGAACTTTCATTTGTGATGTTGTGGGCGGGCATTGCCATGGGCGCTATTTGGGCCGATCACAGTTGGGGACGCCCTTGGGGTTGGGACCCCAAAGAAGTATTCGCGCTGAACACCTTTGTTGTGTTCGCGCTGTTGATACACACGCGTTGGCGCAGCAAAGACAAGGGCATGTGGACCGCGGTGTTGGCCATCATTGGCGCGGGCGTGATGTTGTTCAACTGGATCGTGATCAACTTTGTGATCACAGGTCTACATAGTTACGCTTGAGCCACTCGTCAATAAAATTCAGCGGATCTCACTTGCCGGCGGGCTTGCTCGGCGGCGCAATCACCGCCGCGCCTGTGGCGGTTTTTTCAACCGCATCCGCCGCTGGATTCACAGCCGACTTCTTCACGGGTGTTGCCTCTGGCACAGGAGCCGCGCTTGGCTTGGTCTGCTGCGGATAAATCAACACGCGATCATGCGCCATCAACACCAAGTCGTCTTTGCCATCGCCGGTGATGTCCGTGACCAAGCCCATGTTGGGTTCAAATTCCTTGGGCTCGCCGCCCGCGAAAATCTTGGTTTCAAACACTTCAAAGGCCGTGCCGTAGCGCAACTTTCCTGATTGACTGAATGTCAAGATCTCCGCCATTTGTTCGGCCGCATCAAGCGCGGTCACATCTAAAAATCCGTCGCCATTTAAATCGCCGATGACAAATTCATGCTCCACGCGCCGCGTTTCATCGCTTTTCCAAGTGGCCACCTCATCAAGTCGCCAACGCTCGCCTTGCAGTCGCACCACGGCGAAACTGGAATCGCCAATGACAAGAATGACATCGTTGTCGTCGCCACCAAGACGGCCGGCAAAAATTTGATTGAACTTGAAACCTGGAACCTCAATCGCCTCGCTTTGTTTCCATTCAGGCTTGTCGTTCTTGTCTTTATTTTTAGAGAACACAACAAGCCGGCCATTCTCGCGGTCGCCCGCGACAATCTTGTCGCCCATGATGGCGATGCTGGTGAGTTTGGCGTCGGAGGCTTCGGCGTTGATTTGCGCAACCACTTGCCAACCCGGACTGGTGCCCGCAGGTGGCGTGGCGTTGTATGTCAATGCGCGGACATAATTGCGATCCGCAACCAGCAACTCGCTCTTTCCATCTCCAAGCAAATCCAAAGTAGACGTATTGCGGCCGTTGGCGGCTTGCACCAAACCGAATTGCCCCATGTCCTTGCTCTCAAGAACTTTGAGCTCGGGCTTGCCGTCCTTGTCCATGCCATCGCGCACCATGATCATGGGCTTGTCGGGCGTGAACACCAAAAGATCGGTGTGGCCATCATGGTCGGCGTCCAAACTTAAAATAGTTTCAGGTCCACGCGTCAGCGTTCCCAAACTCACGCTGCGATGGTTCTTCACATCCATGGATTGTTCGCCAGTCGCGGGAACTAAAAGCAGTTGATAGTTGCGTCCATCCTTGGTGACCACCGCCAACGTGTTGGTGCCGTTGAAATCCAGCAAATTCATTGTGACTGGCGAACTACCCGCGGGAAGCGGAATTGCCTTGGGAAATGCGATGCCATCGCTGCCGGCATCGGAGCGCCCAACGATGCCTTCTTTTTCCGACAGCAAAAATATTTGCGCGAGTTGATCGCCTTTTGCGCCTTGCGCGGCGATTGAATCCAAATCTGCGAGCGCTGGAAATTTCTCCGGCGTTTCAAAACCCTTTCCAGGTTTCTGGCGATACAACATCACCGCGTTCTCGCCAGTGTTGGTTGCGAGCAAATCCAAACGGCCATCGCCATCAATATCCGCCACGGCGAAGTTGCGCTTTTTATTTTGCGGATCATTGAAGGTCACGGTTTGAATGCTGGTCTCGCGGTCGCTGGCGCGCTCAATGGTGGACTTCACCAATTTGCTGAACACCAAACGCTTGCTGGGTTTCTCGATCACAGCCAGCATCGCCTGCTTGTCGCCAGGCAAATGCAGCGCATCCACCTCGCGCAATGGCGGCATTTCAAATCTATTTTGCGGGCCCACCACAAGTTTGTCGCCCTCTAGGCTGGTCAGCCAAATACGAATCGGACTGGAGTCATCGGGCACAATGCCCGCGAGATCCATGGTTCCATTGCCGTCAAAATCGTCCGTCATGATGGCCACAATTGTTCCCTCGCCAGCGCTGAATTCCAGCGGAGTTCCAAGTTGATCATTGTCCAAAGGCCACACGGAAATTTTTCCGCCAGTGTTGGTGATCAGTTCTGGTTTGGAATCTCCATTTACATTGGCAAGCAGCAAATTGTCGCGGTTTCCCACCAAGTTTTTCACGGGCGTCTTGCGGATAATTTCAAAAACGCCGGGTTTTTTCTGTTGCACAAATGCAATCGTTCCTGGTTGTCCCGCGTAAATCAGATCCATCTTTCCATCGTGGTCAAAATCGTTGGCAAGCACCGCCAACACTTCGTGTGGCACTGAAAGGGTCTCGCGGCGAAAGCGCCAAAGCTCCGGCAATTCATTGGAGCCTGGAGTGGATGGCTTCTCGTCGCCGGGCTTGGCATCGGCGCGTTGGTAATACAGTTCAATGCGACTCTTGCGATTGTTCACCACCACCAAATCCTTGCGACCGTCGCCATCCAAGTCGGTGGCGATCATGGGGCCAGCTTTGGAGTCGATCTTTTGAATCTCAAGTGGATCAAAGCCAAAGTTGGCAGATAGATCGGCGCTTTGCGGCGCGGCGAGCACGGCGGCGCTCAAGCTCATGGCAACGGCGGAAAGAATAAACATCACAGGTCTCCATAAAGAGGTCAGTAAAAAGTATTTTGCAAAGCACAATCTCAAGCCCCGACCAAATGGGCGGGCGGGCTATCATAAGCCTGTGAAAAAATATATGTCATTATCGTCGCTTCGGGCATTTGCAAGCGTGACTTTGCTTCTTGGCGCGGTTGAGTTCTCCAGCGCGGATGTGATTCATTTGCAAAGTGGCTCCACCATCAACGGTCAAATTGTGAAGCGCAGCGACAAGCGCGTGTGGGTGGACATTGGGGCGGAAGTGTTGTCATTTGACATGGAGGATGTCGCTTCCATCGAGGCCGCCGCCGCCGCCGCGCCAGTGAAAGTGGAGCGCGATGATTTGTTCCACACCGTGGTGAACGCGCCCACGCAAAGTCCAAAGGAGCACGCCAAAAGTATTGGTCCTGCGGTCGTGAAAATCAGCACGCCCAGTGGATTGGGTTCAGGCGTGATCATTGACAAGGATGGACACGCCATCACCAACGCGCATGTTGTGCAGGGCGAGCAAAAGTTGAAAGCCACTGTGTGGTTTCCGCAACCAGATGGAACGCTCAAGCGCGTTGACATTGACAAGGTTGAATTGATCGCGGTGAACAATCATTTGGATTTGGCCCTAGTGAAGATTCCCTCCACCAAAGAGGGCGACTTCTCGTTCGCACCTATTCAAAAAGAGGAGCAACTTGATATTGGTCAAGCCGTGTTTGCCATTGGAAATCCGCTGGGACTTGAGCGCACGCTGACGCAGGGTGTGATCAGCACAACGCAGCGAAGTTTTGACGGCCTCACCTTTATACAGATGGATTGCCCGATCAATCCCGGCAACTCTGGTGGTCCATTGTTCAACACGCGTGGCGAGGTGATTGGAATCACAAATATGGGGTCGCGCTTCGGCGAATCGCTGGGTTTTGCGATTCCCGCGCGTTATGTGAAGGACTTTGTGCGCAATCGCGAGGCCTTCGCCTACGACCGCAGCAATCCAAATTCAGGACACAACTATCACGATGGTCCAACGCGTTCCAAGTTTGATACTGAGTCCGCGTTGCTCGATGGATCAAACACGGGCGCGGTCGGGTCGAAATAGTTTTTTAAAAATATGTGGTGATTTCAAATTAACGGGGACCTGCGACAACCGCAGACGTTTCAAAGGATTCAAATGATGCAGTTGAATAAAAATTTCATGGCAACTTGCGCCGCTGTGTTGTTGCTCGCCGCGAATGCGTTGGGACAAGTCAAAGATCAAGCCAAGGACGCCGTGAACTTTGAGCAGCTTGTTCCCGAGGACGCGTGGTTGGTGCTTGGCATTGATAATCTCGCCACCACCCGCGAGCGTTGGGCCAACACGCCCCTGGGAAAGTGGTGGAAAAGCGACGCGGTGCAAGCGTTGGTGAAGGATGAAATGCAAGCCTCGGCAAAAAAAAATAAGGAGCGCATGCAGGAGCTTGGAGTGGATGAGGACGCTTGGAGTTGGCCAAATTCATTGGGAATTGGCTTTTACATTGTGCATGACGAGGATTTGGACGCCGACTTGCCGCACTTCATCGTGTGCGGCGTGTGGAACGAGAACGCCGACAAGGTCAACACCATATTTGAGGCGGTCTTCACCGAGATGCAAAAGAAAGACGCGGGCTCCGTGAGCGGCGTGGATATTCATGGCGTATCTGGCAAGGCGATCCAAGCGAGAGAGAAGAACGCGCCCGTGAAAAAGAAACGCCGCGGCCCTGGAAATTCGTTCGTGCCCGAGGGCACGCTTGACCATATTGAAACGGTTTATTTTGTGCGCGATGGAAATCGATTTTTCTTTGGCAGCGTCAAGCAGGATATTGACGAGGCGATGGGCGTGTACGAAGGTAAATCGCGTAAGTCCGTCGCCGATTCCCTGGATTTTAAGAAGACGTTGGACAGCGTGGGTAGGGGAGATGGTTGGATGGTGATGTTGACTTCGGGATTGCACAAAGTGGCTGGCGCGGGCGGACCGCAAGTGGCCCTGATTCAACCTTTTTTGCAGACACTTTTTGGCGACATTCACGGCTACGGATTCGCTCTTTCATCCGAAGCGCCGGGCGCGCAATTTCAATTGCTTTCAAGCATCATGATTGAGGGCGATCGCACAGGAGTTTTGGGGTTGTTGAATCCCGCAAAAAGTGCGTCGCCACCTCCAGCGTTCGTGCCAAGTGATGCCAACGGATACGGCACCATCAATGTGCAATACAACCAGGTCATGAAATTGATCGAGTCTGTGGTGGCATCCATGCCCGAGGAAGTGTCCGAGCCATTCGACGCTTCGCTACAACAATATGGTCCAGATTTGGCGCGCGTATTTTCCAAACTGGGTCCGGACACGCACATTATCAAGCGTAAAATTTCAAATGATTTCAACTTGGCAAAGGGCGACATTTCCAAGGCGGTGTCAGCCAACGAAGAAGCCAGTGGTCTGTACGCAATTCGCTGCTCCGATGAGCAATCCATGACCACGTTGTTGAATTTATTTTTACCGCAAGCCGGATTCGAACCGCGCGATTTCAACGGCAACACAATCTTTGATGAGAAGTCGCGCGAGTCTAGTTGTGGATTTGGAGGCGGTTGGTTCTTCATGGGCAAATCTATTTTTGTGGAGCAGGGATTGCGAGCCGTGGTTGGCAACCCGACGGGTGGAACATTGGCGCAAACGCCCGCGTGCCGCCAAGTATTGGCTGATATTGGCGCAAATCCCGTGTTGTGCTGGGGATATCAAGACATATTGCTCGTTATGGAATCGGGCGACAAGTCAAAATCTAAATCGCCCTCTCTCTCGGCGGGATATGACTCTGATGACTCCGATGTCGCCAACAAACTTGGACTTGGTGTGCCAATGGATCCGCTCGCCATCTTGCTCAATGATGATGAGTCGCACTGGAAGCAAGCGCTTGGACCAAGCGTGTTCACAATGACCCAAGAATCCTCGGCGCTGATCACAAAGATCCGTTTGTTGCCACCAACTACGCCGTGATGCCTTGCAGAAATTTTGCGATGGCGTTGTCGAATTGTTCCGCATTGCCTTCACGCAGATTGTCGTGGCGCGAGTAAGGCAACACAATCAACGTACTTCGCGGCGCGGCTTCGGAAATTTTTTGCGCATCGACGGCCGGAGAAATTGGATCGTGATCGCCTGTCATCACCAGCAACGGTGCGCGCAATTCACGCGCGTCCATTGACAGGGGTTGATCCATGCGATTCAAGATTCGCAAAATGAGAAACGCGATTGGTGCCAGTGGCCAGCGCGGAAGATTTTTTAAACGCAACCGCGCGGGAATGGGTGAGCGCAAAGTTTGGTAGGGCGCGAAGGCAATCACGCCAACAACGCGAACGTGTTGGCTTGACGTGGCTTGTTGTGGTGCGGCTTGGTTTATGGTGGCTTGACTTGGCTTGGTGGTTGTCTCAATCGGCGCCGGCTTTGGTTCAGCTTGTTTTTTAGGCGTATTTCTTGGCAATTCGACCATGTGTTGGTCGGCCAAATTCGCGGCGCGAATGGCGATACCCGCGCCCATTGAATGGCCCGCCAAAATAATATTTTTACCGGGCGATTGCCGCGCGATTTCTTGCAACACGTTCAACACGCATGTGGGCTCATGTATTCCAAGGGCGCTCCATGTGGATGCGTGTTCGCCGTGCGCGGGTAAATCAAGTAGCACCATCTCGCAGCACGCATGTAGAAATGGCTCGATACGCGTGAGCGAATCCCACCGCGATCGGCCCCAGCCATGGATCACAACCAAGATCGGCGCGTTTGGATGAGTTGACTTCGCGGTGATGCGCCAAGCAGGACATGGAAAGTGTTGGCCAGATGAGTATTGCGTATCTTCAAATGCCAAGCCAATATCCGATGGATCTTTGGGTCGACCGGTGGCCAGCGCCCACGCGAAAAATTTACGTGGAGGTCTGAGCGCTTGCAACGCGGTGAGCGCGCCTCCCCATACGCAAAGCATGACAATGGCGAGCGCGAATAAAAGTAAAAGCCCCCAAGGCTGCGACATGGATTACTTC
>SYAD01000122.1 GCA_005789005.1 Planctomycetia bacterium
TCACCGCAATTCCGCTGGGTTTAATCACCGCGATTTACATGAGCGAATACGCCACCGCGCGCAAACGCGCAATCTTGAAACCAATCATTGAAATTCTGGCGGGCGTGCCGACGGTGGTCTACGGATTTTTTGCGCTACTGGTGATCACACCCGCGCTCCAAGGCGCGTGCAACTTTATTTTTGGCACGCCAATATTTTCCGGCTACAACGCTGGCGCTGCCGGCATTGCCGTTGGCATTATGATTCTTCCAATCGTGGCGTCCCTGAGCGAGGACGCGATGCAATCCGTGCCGCGCTCCTTGCGCGAAGGCGCGTACGCGCTGGGCAGCACCAAATTTGATGTCAGCGTGAAGGTGGTTACGCCCGCCGCCCTAAGTGGAATTATGGCCAGCTGCTTTCTTGCCATCACGCGCGCCATAGGCGAGACCATGGTGGTGGCGCTTGCCGCCGGCGGCTTGGCGCACATGACGCTCAACCCAGCCGACCAAGTTCAAACCATGACGGCGTACATGGTGCAAATCTTTCTGGGCGACGCGCCAGCCTTTGGCGTGGAAAATCTTTCCAGTTACGCCGTGGCCATGGTGCTGTTTCTAGTCACGCTATTGCTTTCGATTATTGGAAATATTCTTCTGAATCGATTTCGCGAGGTGTACGAATGAGCGGTATTTCCCTGCGAACCAAGCGAATTGTGAAAAACCGCGCGTTTCTCGCGCTGTGCCTGTTCAGCACCAGCGCCACCATTCTTATTTTGGCGCTGTTGATTGCTTCCATCATGGCGCAAGGATCGCACTTCTTGTTCAACAGCGACGCGCTTGGCGCGGTATTCGCCCACGGTGAACTTTCGCAGCTGACAAAAATAATCCGCTGGGATTTTCTAACAAATTTCGCCAGCCGTTTTCCAGAGAAGGCCGGTATTTACGCCGCGATGATTGGCTCGATGTGGGTGTGCGCCATTTGCGCGTTGCTGGCGTTGCCGCTTGGAATTGGAACGGCGATTTATTTGGAGGAGTTCGCCCCCAAGAATCGTTGGACCGCGTTGATTGATTTCAATATTCGAAACTTGGCCGGCGTTCCCAGCATTGTGTACGGCATTCTTGGGCTGACCGCGTTCACTCGCATGTTTGGACTTTTTGGAAGCGACAAAAACAGCGCGCTTTCGTTTGATCCAGACGATGCTTGGTGGCACATTCAATTTCCATTTGGACAAGGATTGCTCGCGGGCGGATTAACCTTGATGTTGGTGGTGCTGCCGATTGTGATTATTTCCAGCCGCGAAGCGTTGCGCGCCGTGCCTTCAAGCCTGCGTCAAGCCAGTCTTGCCATTGGCGCGACGAAGTGGCAGACAGCATCAAAAATCACTTTGCCCGCGGCAATTCCCAGCATTCTCACGGGCGCCATCCTGGCCATGAGCCGCGCCATGGGCGAGGCCGCGCCCCTGCTTGTGCTTGGCATTCCGGTGTTCATCGCCAACACGCCGGACAATCTCAACGACAATTTCACCGTGCTGCCATTTCAAATTTTCAACTGGGCGGGACGTCCGCAAGAATCATTCCACCAACTCGCTGCGTCGGCCATAGTTGTCTTGCTTATTGTGCTGATCTGCTTCAACGGCGTTGCCGTGTATCTTCGACAAAAGTTGCGCAAGCCGTTGGCATGACCAAACAAGTTTCAAAGATTCATCCTAAATCAAATTCTGTTTTATAAAAGAAACCAGCACCATGCCCGACACTCAACCCAATCTTACAAAGCCCGCGCCTGCTTCTGCGCCAACAACACCCACATCTTCACCGGTCAGTGAACATGTCACTCTTCGCGTGAAAGATTTCAACGCCTGGTATGGCGACTATCAGGCGTTGCATAACATCACGTTGAACATTCCATCACAGCGAGTGACTTCACTTATTGGTCCATCTGGTTGCGGCAAGAGCACGTTCCTGCGCTGGATCAATCGCATGAACGACTTGGTTGCCAACGCGCGCGCGCAAGGCGTTATGCAACTGGACAAAGACGACGTGCTTGACCGCGCCTTTGACGTGGTGGAACTGCGCCGGCGCGTGGGAATGGTGTTTCAAAAACCAAATCCGTTTCCCAAGAGCATCTATGAAAATATCGCGTTCGGACCGCGGCTTCATAAGCATTTCCACCGCAGCGACCTGGACGCCCTTGTGGAGCAAAGCCTGCGCGCCGCCGCCATTTGGGACGAAGTGAAGGACCGCCTTCATAACAGCGCGCTTGGACTTTCCGGCGGCCAGCAGCAACGCCTTTGCATTGCGCGCGCCATCGCGGTTGGTCCAGAAGTTCTGCTGATGGACGAGCCATGCTCCGCGCTTGATCCGCGCAGCACAGCCAGCGTTGAAGCGTTGATTCGCGAATTGCGTCAAACTTTTACAATCGTGGTGGTCACGCACAACATGCAACAAGCCGCGCGCGTGAGCGATCTCACCGCGTTTTTCTTTGAAGGCAAACTGATTGAAGCTGGCCCGACTGACGGAATGTTCACCAACCCCAAGAACAAACAAACGGAGGATTATGTCACCGGCCGATTTGGATAATCCAACCCGCCCACGCATAAAATAAAATGGCAGTAGACCTACGAAATGAAATGGTGGATTTGCGCCGCAACTTGTTGGCCATGGGCGCCATGGTTGAGCAACGCGTAACGCGCGTGATTGAAGTGATGATTGATGGCGACTTGCAACTGGCGGAGGTTGTGCGCGCCGGCGACGCCGAAGTGGATCAAATGGAACTTGACCTTGAAGCCACCTGCATGCGCTTGCTTGCGCTGGCGCAACCAGTGGCAGGTGATTTGCGGCTGATTCTTGCTGTGATTCGCATTAGCAACGAACTGGAACGCATCGCGGATTTGGCGCGCGGCATTGCAAAAAAACTAATCAAGCTGGGCGCAGGCGATGGCCCACCACTTCCGCCAGCCATGATTGATCTTGCATTCGCAAGCCGCACCATGCTGAGCGATGTGTTGGCCGCCATGAGCAACGAGGATGCGTCGCTGTGCCGACAAGTGCGCCGCGCCGATCAGCGCGTGGACGATTTGCACAAGGAAGTTCTGCACTGGGCGCGCCAAGAAATTCCACGCGACGTGACCACATCGGGTCAGACCATTGAGATGCTCACCATTGCGCAGCGCTTTGAACGCATCGCCGACATGACCACCAACATTGCCGAGGACGTGATATTTTTGGTCGAGGGCCGCATTGTGCGCCACGCGCGTGATGCGTGATTGGAGAGAGCGTAGATAAGTCACGATGCTGCTTAAAGTAGTCCGCTCGTTAGGGGCTCGGTATTTACTTCGCGGGACAATTTCAACTGTATAAGTGAAATGCAAAAAGTAAATATAGAAACTGATTCCGCGGACTCAGCTCAGGGTAAATGGAACTACGGAGTCTTGGCGGCACGGAAACCGACGGCGCCGAGGAAGCGGTCGTCGGGAAAGCTGCCGTAACGGTATGACGAGCGACAGCCGAGGCGTGTGTAGTAGTTGCCGCCACAAGCGCCGCCTCGTATGACGCGGTTCGAACCTGTCGCAGGTCCTGCTGGGTCCGTCGCGTTGCCCGCGGCGTAACTTCCAGACCAATCATTGCACCACTCCCACGCATTGCCCAACATGTCGTACAGGCCAAATGCATTGGCGGCCTTGCCAGCAACGGCGTGGGTTATGCTTCCTGAATTGTTGTAGTTCCACGCAATGTTTCCAAGCAGGCTGTCATCATTGGTGCCGTTGGGGTAGCCAGGCATGCTGTGAAACGCCGTTGTTGTGTCGCCTCGGCAGGCGTATTCCCACTCCGCTTCGGTTGCCAAACGCAAACCAGTTTTAGAATTGAAACATTGATAAGTTGCGGTGTCGGTAGCAATGTCATTCCAAGTTACTTCTGAAACTGGTCTATTGGTATCCAATGTGTGATTAGGCGGTTGGAATTGACTCGGATTGCTGCCCATTGTGGCTAACCACTGCGCTTGAGTTACTTCTGTCTTGCCCAAATAGAACGCATTGCTGAGCGTCACTTGGTGATTGGTCTCATCGTCATAGCAGCCGTAACTATTGGACGCGCTGCAACCCATGTTGAATGTGCTAGCAGGAATGAGCAACATTTCTATGCCAGTGCCTGTGTGTAGAACACGCCATGGAAATCCGCTGTCAACAATCTTGGCGCGCACAGCGGCGTCGGGCACCATGGCGGGGTCTGGATTCCATTGAAGAACAGTGGCCCACTCCAAACCAGCTGTACACGGTCCGTAGTTTCCCAGCATTGTTCCCAAGTCAGAACTGTCAATGACTGCATCAAAATTAAAGTCGCCACCGGCGCCCGATTGGCAAGGGCCGTATAAACCAAGCAATGAACCTAGATCTGCGGAGTCCACCACATGATCTAGATTTATGTCGCCCACGCAGACGCTCACTAAATTAGATTGGGTGTAAGCGCTGGAATCAATCGAGGCGGTTGTATCGATTGAGTCAATGTTCAGAATGATTTCGTTTGGTGGCGCGATTGGCGGCTTTGGCAATGCCAGCGCGGACATAGTTAGACATGTCGCGGCGATTGCCGCAAGGCGAACAGTGTTGGCAAGCGCGTGGCGGGAGAAGGATTTGTCTGTTGTGTTGTTCATTATATTCTTTGAGCTCCTGACTGTCTGACAGTCGTATCAAGACTGAAGTCTGGGCGGAATAATGATGTGACACCCGTGAACTTAATTTCAGTGTGCGCCAAAAATCGTCAATAGCAAGTGAACTTTGCAAGTTTGTGGCACATTGAGCGGATTTATGACTAATAATTTAAGGCGGATAACACAAATTGATCAGGTTGGGAAAGCAAGTGCGCAAGGCAATATCACACCCACCACGGCTTCGCGGCCTTCTCGTGAATAACACAATCGTGCAGGAAATTCGCCGCTTTCACAAAGCCTTCTTCGGTGCTCATCAGCGCGTCCTCATGCTCAATGCTTAACACGTGATCGTAGCCGTAGCGGCGCAACATGGACACAAACGGTTTCCAAAATTCGTGGCCGTGGCCCTCGCCGCACGTGCGAAAATTCCATGCGCGCTCGTTCAACTGGCCATACGGACGCGTGTCCAAGTAGCCATTGCGCGGACCTTCATGCGGATCAAGTTGCGTGTCCTTGGCGTGCACATGAAACAGCAAGCCAGCCTCGCCAAGATCGCGCGCGGCAAGAACGGGATCAATGCCCTGCCAAAATAAATGCGAGGGATCCAGATTCACACCCAAGCGGCACTTGCCCTTCACGCCCGAGGCCTTCATGGCGGCGCGCGAAAGTTTGATCATGGTGTGCGAGTTGTACACGCAGAAACCTGGATGCGGCTCGAGCGCGGTGCGAACATCAAACTTGGCGCAATACTTTATTGCGCGCGCCCAATAGGGCACAAGAACTTTGTTCCATTGATAGTCCAGGATTTGTAGACAGTCGCCGGGCCACGGACACGTCACCCAATTTGGAGTGGTGTCGCGCGCGCTGCCACCGGGGCAACCGCTGAACGTGATCACAATGTCGGTGCCAAGTTTGGGCGCAAGTTGCACGGCGGTTTCCCACGCGCCGTGATGGTCGCGCGCAATTTTTTTATCTGGGTGAATGGGATTTCCATGAACTGAAAGCGCGCTCAGTGTGAGCCCGAACTCGCGCAAAATTCCTTTGATACGGTCTTGCTCTTTGGCGCTGGAGAGAACTTTCTTGGCGTCAAAAAAACCTTTGCCTGGATAGGCGCCCGCGGGCAACTCGATTGCATCAAGTCCGTGCTCCGCAAGAAATTGACAGACTTTCTCAAGTGGCCGGCTGGTGAACAACGCGCTCATAACTCCTAATTTCATAGTGGTTCTCCTATGCAAACGCTACACGAAATGCGTCGAGTTGAGCGAGCTGAAGCGGCGCTGAAATTTGGTTTTGCATTGCTTTGCAGGAGCGATCGAAAGCCCCTTTGATAACGTGGAGAAAGCGCCATTGAAATGGCAGTTGGCATGGGTGGCAATCCATGTCAGAATGCAATCCCACATGTTTGTTTGCATCTATTTATGTTTGATGATGGCGCAAGACGCGCCGAGCGCGACCACGCCGCCAGCCGCGACTGCGCCTGGGAATAGCGCGCCAACAAATCCCGCGGCCAACACTCCCGCCAAACCCGAAACCAAACCCGCCATCACCGCGGATTCATCCATGCCCGAATCCAAGCCCGTCGCAGCGCCCGCGCCTAGACAAGTGCGCGTGTTGATTGATCGCTTTAAGGAGAGCGGCGGAGTGATTGTGCGCGAGGACGACGCGGTGCTTGTGATCCGCACAACCGAAGGCCTGGAAAAATCTTTTGATAAATCGCTGTTGCTTGGTGTGTTTCCATTGATCGAAGCGCCCGAAGGCACGCCAGTGATTGTGCAATTTAGAGATGGCCGTCGCGTGGAGGCGGAATTGATTCGCGACGAGTTGCATCAGGCGCGCGTTCGCATTGCGAACATTGAAGTGACGCTTCCGCGCGAAGATTTCTGGGCGTTGGAATTGGCGCCATCATTTGAGGATTCTTTGGCGCAACTTCGATTGAACATTCCGGCAACCGCGTGGCCACAGCGTGTTCAATTGGCAAAGTGGATGATGTCGCAAAATCAACCGCTGGCGGCCAAAGAGGAATTGATTGAAATCCTGCGCTCATACGACTCGCAAGAACCCCGGGACTTGTTGGCGCGCGCCGAAACTTTGATTCGCATCCAGACTCGCGACGACTCGGATAAATCCAAATCAAAAACTTCGAACTCGGGTTCCTCCAAGCGCTCCATGGATCAACCAGGTCTTCCAACGCAGCGCCTAAGCCCCGATGACGTGAACATTTTAAAAGTGCTCGAGGTGAACTTTGAGCGGCCCCCGCAAATGGAGGCCAGCCCCGACTTGGCGAAAAAAATCGTGGCCCGCTACACCAACAGTGATTTGGTTCCCGCTGATCCCGCGGCGCGCAAAGCCATGGAGAGTTGGAGTGCTGAGCAACTTTTAAAGTTGCTTTTCGCGTTGAAGGCGCGCGAGTTGTATCAAGATATACAAGTCACCAGCGAGCCCATCGCGCTTGAAATTTTCCACAGGCGCGTGCACGACAACTGGCTCATTCCAAATTGCGCCACAAGCCGTTGCCACGGTGGCTTGAGCGCGGGAAACTTTTTTCTATTCTCCACGGACTATCGCAGCGAAAGAACTCGCTACACCAACTTGATGATCTTGCTGCGTTCGCCGGCGCTTGAGGGCATGCCGCCGTTGATTGATTTCGCGCATCCCGATCAGTCGCTGCTGCTGCAATACGCGCGCCCTCGCATTGACGCCAAGTTTCCGCATCCCGATATTCCTGGATGGAAACCCGTCTTGATTTCGGGTCGCGAAAGCCTGATGAACGACGCGCTTCTGTGGATTCGCGGCATGCACCAACCCCGCAGCGATTATCCAATTGATTACACGCCGCCCACGCTGCAAAATCCCCGCAAAAATGCGGCGGACTCGGGCCCTGATCGATAAGATATTCTTGGTTAGACTGACCAAATGCGTTTCTTGACCCACTCATCTATGAATCATCTTGCTTGCATCACAGTGCTGGCGTGTTGCGCCTGTGTTGCTGGATGCATGGATGATGCGGCCATCGCGCAACGGGCTGGCGCCAATAAAATTAAGACCACGGTTGCCGCCGCGCAAAAAGCGCTCGCTGGAGTTTCGGGAATTGATCCGCAAACAAATCGAAGCAACGCCGAGACGATTCGCCAAGTTGCGGCAAGCGCCACTGCCACGCCTGGTTCGTCGCCAAGTCAAAAAGCGGCGATGGCGTTGATCGCTTCGCAGTTGCAATTGCAAGCGGCTCAACTTGACGCGGTGGCGATTGCGCAACTTGAACAAATGCAACGCATGAACGCGGACAACATTCATTTGTGCGCGAGTTTGAATCAACAATTTCAAACATTGTCAAAGAGCGCGGACATCGGATTTCCAGCTGAAGCGCGCGATGTGTTGCAGAAAGATCACGACCAAAGCGCGATGGCCGCGACGGTTTTGACAGGCGCGGCGGAAAAATTAAAAGCCCTTGTGGACGAGGCCGAGTCGGCGATTTCCAAGCACAACAGCAACGCGCTTGAGCTTGAAAAACAAGCTGGCGATTTGAAACAAAAAGCCGTTGCAGCGGGCGCGATCGCCGGATTGAAATTGACAGTGGATTCCCAGAAGGCGCTCACTGATTCGCGCAAACTGCTCAGTGAAGCCGCGATTATAGAATTGGATACTCAGAAAACCGAACTTGAGCATCGCATGGCCTCCACGACGGCCGACGCATATCAAGCCAGTTTGAATCGCAACAAAGTCAGCATGGGCGCCATCGCGGAAATTCAAACCCTGCGCGAAACTTCAGTGACCGAGTTGAAGGACACAGCGGAAAAATATCGCGTGGCTGGAATTGAATCGGCCACGGCCTTGCGCGCGACTTCGGAAAAATTGAATGGGTTGTATGACTCAGCGATTGAAAGTCTTGACAAAGCAGTGACATTGGCCCAACAAGCCAAGAGTGGCTCGGGAGAAATGGCGAAAAGCGCGAAGTCCGCTTTGCTTGCCGCGCAATTGGCATTGGCTTCAACGGCCGAGCGACGCGAGAGCATCAGCACGATTGAAATTTCCGCGTACACCGCCGCCGCCAAACTGAACGAAGATGGATCTTGGAACAAGGACGCGGCCGCGGCGCAAACAATTCGCAACGCGTGCGTGGCCAAGGCCAGCGAAGCTTTGGAAGCCGCGTTGGCTGAAATTCCTGAAGTCGATGGCGATGCCAACACCAACGCCGCAAAGTTTCGCAAGAGTGTTGAACTTGCCAAGGCGAATTTCTCGGGCATGAAAAGTTCTGGCGCGCCTGCCGCCGCTCCAACGGATGAGCCATCGGCCGAGCCAATCGAAATAAAAAGTGATGACAAGGCCGCGGTGGTTGATGCACCTGCTGAGGCGACAGAAAATGTTCCAGAAGTTGCGCCCAATACGGCGCCTGCTACGGATGAGTCGACATCCACTCCCGCGACTGAGCCTGCGACTGATCCCGCAACTCCCGCAACTGAGCCAACTGAGCCTGCGACTGATCCCTCAACTCCCGCGACTGAACCAACTGAGCCTGCGACTGATCCCGCAACTCCCGCAACTGAGCCAACCGAGCCTGCGACTGATCCCGCAACTCCCGCGACTGAACCAACTGAGCCTGCGACTGATCCTGCAACTCCCGCGACTGAACCAACCGAGCCTGCGACTGATCCCGCAACTCCAGCGACTGAGCCAACCGAGCCTGCGACTGATCCCGCAACTCCCGCGACTGAACCAACTGAGCCTGCGACTGATCCCGCA
>SYAD01000011.1 GCA_005789005.1 Planctomycetia bacterium
AACCATTCGCTTGGCGCGCTCAATGGCAAGAATGCCAAGCGCGGTGTGGCGCTCCACTGATTCGTCATTGCTGCTGGCGAGAACTTGCGCGCGGACATTGCGTTTAAAATCGGTCACTTCTTCCGGTCGCTCATCGATCAAGAGCGCGATCAATTCAACCTGCGGATTATTGTGCTTGATGCCCGAGGCGATATTTTGCAGCAGGATTGTTTTACCGGCTTTGGGCGGCGCAACAATCAGGCCGCGCGTTCCGAAACCAATCGGGCAAAATAAATCGATCAAGCGGCAAGCGGGGGCGCAGCCGCGGTGCTCAAGCGTGAGCCGCGGCGATGGATCAAGCGCGGTTAATTCAATGAACGCTTTTCGCGCGGCGTAGGTTTGCGGGTCCATGCCTTCAATGTCAATCACATTCAGCGCGACACGCTTGATGCCTTCGGGGCGATTGGGCGCGTGGCGCTCCTCTATCTCAACGGTGATGTGCTGCGCTGGTCGCAGCGAAAATTTGGCCACGAGTTCGGCGGGCACATAAGGGTCACCGGGATTGTCGGCAAGACCAAGTTCAAATTGTCTGATGCGCGCTTCGCCGCCCGCGGGCAACTCAAGAACGCCACTTTTCGTGTTCATAAATATCAATCTTCCCGCCACAAATTGGATGGTTCCAAACAAGAACCGATTACCGACGGACCACGGAAGGTCCCATCACCAATTTGGGTTTGACGAGTCGTCGAGATATCTCGACATGCGTAGTTGAGCACCAAACAAGGCGTAAGTCAAGTGCAATGTTATCTTTTAGTGGAGATTGCCGCCGCGGTTCGCGCGTTATGCAGCAGTAGAGCGACATTGGCGCGCAAGGTTTTTCCGCCAGAAAGTTGCGCTAAATGTGAAAGGAAGAACGGCGTCACTGCCGCACCTGTCGTTTTTTCATTGCGCGCGGCGATCTCGGTTTGGTCGTACCACTTTTCAAATTCACCACGATCAATGGCGTGCTCCGCGGGGCACGCTTGCACGGCCAACACGCCACTGTGATGGCCCAGCGCCCAATGCGTGCGAGCGATGGCGGCAATCTCATCGGCGGTTTGCACCGAACTTGCCAGCGCCAACGACGCATCGGGTGGCGATGAGAAGCATGGAAAATGTTTCGTTTGAATTCCGATCACGGGAACTCCAAGCGAATCAAGCGCCTCAAGCGTTGCGGGCAAATCCAAAATACTTTTTGCGCCGGCGCATACGGTGATCACGCGCGAGCGGGCAAGCGCCACAAGATCCGCGCTGATGTCGAGCGAGTGATTCCAACCGCGGTGCACTCCACCAATTCCTCCAGTGGCAAATACGCGAATTTCAGCGGCGGCGCAAGCGGAAAGCGTGGCCGCCACGGTAAGTCCGCCGGTGGCCGCACTGTGCATTGCGCCCGCCAAATCGCGGGCGCTGAGTTTCACCGGGCTCTGGTGCGCGGCTAGTGATTCAAGTTCCTGCGCGCTTAAGCCAATCACAAGTTCACCGTCAATCACCGCGCATGTCGCTGGGGTCGCGCCGCCATCGCGCACGGTTTGCTCCATGGCCATGGCAAGCGCCACATGCGCGGGCAAGATTTCGTTCCATACGTTTGAAATGTCGCGCAGCGTTGGCACCGCGTGGCGCGGCAAGCCATGCGTAAGCACCGCGGTTTCAAGCGCGACAACCGGCGCGCCTTTGGCAAGCGCAGCGGCGACATCTTTATGAATACGAATGTGCTTGTGCGTGTTGGCGTGCGGCATCAGTGTCGTCGCCGAGAATTCACTTTGCCACCCAAACGCTTCATGGGTTGACCCGTTGGCACAACGCCGCCTGGGAATTTAGTTGGATCGGCAACCGTTGGCGTTGGCGCCGCGGCTTGAAAACGATTCTTGGTGGCGTCGTTGGTTTCTCGGCGCTTCACTTCTTGATCACGGCGCGCCTGCACTTCAACTGGTGGCGGACCTGGATCAAAGTCTGGATATTCCTTGCGGACAATTTCCACATTGGTCAACATTTCAATATTTGTAAGCAATTCGCCCTGATCTGGGCATACAAAGCTCCAGGCAATTCCGCGGCGACCAGCACGCGCGGTGCGGCCAATGCGATGCACATACACCTCGGGGTCCTCTGGAATGTCGTAGTTGATCACGTGGCTGATGTCGTCCACATCAAGTCCGCGCGCCGCAAGATCGCTGGCCACAAGCACGCTCAGTTGCCCGCCGCGCAAACGCTCCATGACTTTGTCGCGCGCCTTCTGATACATGTCGCCGTGAATGGCGAAGGCGTCGATGTTTTTCTTTTGCAAGTATTCGGTGACATCATCCACGGTGCGCTTGGTGCGGCAGAAGACCACGGTGAGTTCGGCGGTTTCATGCGTGAGCAAATGATGCAGCAGGCGTCGCTTGCACCAATAGTCAACCGGCAAGTAACTCTGATCGACTTGGCTCACGGTTAAACTTTTCTCGGAGCTCACGATTTTTTCCGCGTCGCGCATGTAACTGCGCGCCAACTTTTCAATCTCTGGACTGATGGTGGCCGACACGAACACGGTTTGCGGATGTTGCTTCATACTGCCCAAAATGCGGCGAATATCCTCGCGGAAACCAATGTCAAGCATGCGATCCACTTCATCGAGCACCGCGACTTTGACATTGTTGTAGGGCAGAATGCCGCGTTGATTCATGTCCATCACGCGCCCAGGCGTACCCACAATAATCGCGGGGCCAGCCTTCAGTTGGGTGGTCTGCGTGTTGATGCTGCTGCCGCCGTACACCGCCACCACTTTGTGGCCGCTGTATTTGGCGAACTCCATGAATTCCTTGGCCACTTGAATGGCAAGCTCGCGGGTTGGCACAAGCACCAAGCCGCTGAAGGCATCGCCCTTGTCAAGGCGCGCCAGCATGGGCAACGCGAATGCGGCGGTCTTTCCGGTGCCGGTCTTGGCTTGGCCTAGGCAATCTTTTCCGGACAGCGCCACTGGTAGAAGCGAGGCTTGAATGCGGGTTGGATGCTCGAAGCCTTTTTCAGTGAGGGCCTGAAGCACGGTTTCTGGAAGTCCAAGGTCGGAGAATTTTTTACTGGTATCGAAAGTTTCTGTTGAGTTCATGAAATCCTTTGGGAATCTAATGGTAGTTCCCTTTCAAAGTCGATACAACGGACACTCTATGAGCCCCCGCAGCGAAGTAGTCGTTGACCTGTCCGCCGTTGATCATAATCTTTCTGTCATTCGGGCGGCGCTCGACCCCTCGGTACGTCTTGGCTTGGTGTTGAAATCAGACGCTTACGGCTTGGGCGCGGCGCGATTGGCGCGGCGCGTGGCGGGACGCGCGGATTTTTTGGTGGTCTACGGAATTGAGGAGGCGGAGGTGGTTGGTGTTGCCGATCCAAGCACGCCAGTGATCGCGTTGATGCCGGTGCGCGAGATTGATCGCGGCGGGATCGCTCACAGCATGTGGCTCAAGGGTCAGTTGCATTTGTCGGCGCATGATTTGGATCAAGTGGAATCGCTGTCCAAGTGCGCTGCGGACTTTGGCGCGCTATTGCCGCTGCATTTGGAAATTGACACTGGACTTGGACGCGGTGGTTGCTTGCCAACGGAGGCAACCAATATCGCGGCGCGCATTCGCTCGGATAAAAATTTGCGCTTGGCTGGAGTGTTCACGCATTTTGCAAATGCCGGTGGTAGCGAAATCGCAACGGATCAACAACGCAAGATGTTCGAGGCGTGGTGCAAGGGCGCGGCGCTTCCCGCGGATTGCATTGTGCATTCCGCCAGCACATTCGCCGCCATTCGCGATCCGCGATTTCATCACAACATGATTCGCGTTGGATTGGCGTGGACTGGTTTGGCATTTGAAGGAACGCGTGATGGCCGCTTCATGGAGTTCGCAAAAAATCTGCGCCCCGTGTTCAGTTGGCGCAGTTCATTTGTGCAAGTCCGAACCGTTCCAGCGGGCACGGCGGTGGGCTATGGCAGCCGCTGGAAATGTGAAAAAACCAGCAGAATTGGCTTGGTTCCAGTGGGATACGGCGACGGTTATCCACTGCTGCCAATGAACCCCGTGACGCGCCGGCCACTGGGCGTGGAGCGTCGCATGGTGCGCGTGGAGGTTGTTGAACACGGTCAAACAATTTGGATGAACGCGCCGGTTGTTGGCGCCATCAGCATGGATCAGATCGCGGTTGACTTGAGCGAGTTGCCAGACGCGCTTGGAACAAATTGGAATCACGCGGCGGTGGAATTGATCAGCTCCGATTGCAGCGCGCCAAATCACGCGGCGCGCGTGGCCAGCATGACGGGCCATCACGCCTATGAATTGTTGTGCAGAATTCCGGCGCGCGTGCCGCGCAAATTTGTGGAGCCGGTGGTTGTTCAACTTCCTAGCCTAGACTCGTCGCATGCTTCTGCGAACGCCATTTCACAAGCATCTTAAATTTTTAAGCGCCAGCGCTCGACAACGCCGCGTGTCTGGTGGAACGCATGGGTGACACCGCGAATTTTGTTCCGCATCAGCACAACGCAAGCGCCGCGCGAGATATGGAGCCGGCCGCGCAGGCGCGAGCGGATTCAAATTTAATTTCTGTGCTTGCCCAGCAATCCTTTGATGTGATTGTGGTGGGCGGAGGACCCGCGGGAAGTTCGTGCGCCATCGCGTTGGCGCGCGAAGGCGCGAGCGTGATGTTGGTGGACGCGCGGACGCGTGGCCGCGACAAATGTTGTGGACATTGTCTCTCTGGCGGAGCGTGGACTATTTTGAGCGAGTTGGGATTGCGGGAATTGGTTCAATCGGTAGCCACTGGCGCCACCGGGCAAGTGGCTTGGCGTAGTGGAACGCGGGGATTTGAAATGAATTTGCCTGCTTTGGGCGCGATCACGCCAAGAATTGAGCTGGATAAAAAATTGCTGGAGGAGGCCGAGCGCGTTGGAGTGCGCGTGGCGCAACCCGCCACGGCGAAATGGTTGGCGGGTGGAAATGTAGCGGTGCGAATGCTTGGCCAAGAATTGAGCGTGCGCGCAAAATTGGTCATTGCGGCGGACGGTCTTGGCAGCGGCATCGCGCGCGCGCGTGGCTGGAATCCCAAAAGTCCAGGGCGCAAGTATGGCTTCGCTGGTTCGTGGCGCGCGCCGCTCGCGCTGAGCCATTGGTCCGCGCAACGCATTGAGATGCGCGTGGTGCGTGGTGGATATTTGGGCGTGGTCGCCGAGTCGCAGGAACATATTCATGTCGCGGGCTTGATTGATCGAAATTCCAAAGTGAGTCGCCCCGATGATTTGCTCAATGAAGTCGCGCGCGATTGGCCACTGCTTGCGCAAGCATTGCAAGAAGGCAGACCCACGCACTGGAACGCCGCGGGGCCTTTGCCGTGGAAGCCAACTTGTATCGCTGATGAATACACGGCGTTGGTGGGGGACGCCGCGGGATATGCCGAACCATTTTCTGGAGAGGGAATGCGCTGGGCCTTTGAAAGCGCTCGCGGACTGGTGCGCGCGTGGCGTGAGCACAACGGTTGGAGCGTGGCGGCGGCGCGAACATATTCCAAGTGGCATCGCGATCACATTGCGCGTAGGCAGCAAAAAACGCTGCGAACTGCTTGGTTTTTGGGCGAACCCAAGCGCGCCGCGTTGATGTGTCAAACAGCGCGGGCATTTCCAAGAGTTGCCTCGTGGCTCGCTTGTAATATGATCCAATGACCGTCCGCGTCGAATCAATGGGTTTTGCAACGCCATCACTACAGCGTACGCAACAAGATATTGGGCGCGAGCAAGGGCAATTGTGGAATTTAAAATCTTCATCGCAAGAGCGATGGGAACGCATGGTTCACAATTGCGGTATTGAGCGGCGCGCCGCGGTTATGCCGCTGCAGGAAATTGTTTCGCTGACAACTGCGCAGCGTATGAAATGTTTTTCGCAACACGCGCCGGATTTGGCCGCGCGCGCGATTGAGCAAGCGTTGGCGCGGGGCAATCGTGCGGCGCAAGACATCACCGACTTGATTGTTGTCACTTGCACTGGATTTGAATCTCCAGGACCTCTGCATGACATTTGCGTGCGTGCGGGACTTTCTGCAAGTGTGCGAACTTTGCAGATTGGATTCATGGGTTGCTTTGGTGGAATTTGCGGTCTTGACGCCGCCGCCGGCGCCGCGTTGCGGCATGAGGGCGCCGTGGTGCTGTTGGTGTGCGTGGAATTGTGCTCGCTGCATTTGCGCAATGAGTGTGACGCGCAAAATATGGTGGCAAGTTTATTGTTCGCCGATGGCGCCGCCGCGTTGATTGTTTCAAACACGGCGATTCCTAGGGAAATTCCCCTGCAAAAAGCCGTTGAGATGGAGGATGGCCTGGCGCAATCTCATTCTTGTTCAATCACCGTTGGCCCACGCCAAGCGCAGCGTATTCCCAACACCGCGCACGCCATGAGTTGGCGGATTACCGATGCGGGTTTCGCCATGACTTTAGATCGCAGTGTTCCGGCGCATATCGAGTTGGCGGCACCAGCCGCGCTTGGTCAGTTGCGTCAATGCGCTATTCATCCAGGCGGCGCCGCGATTTTAGATGCGATGGAGCGCGGCGCAAAGGCACGAACGTGCGGCGGTCTTGCGCCTGAAAGTTTGCGCGCCGCGCGTGGAGTTCTTCGCGATCACGGCAACATGAGCAGCGGCAGCGTGTATTTTGTGCTGGATCGATTGATTCAAAGCGGCGCGGCGGGCGACATGGCGGTGATTGCATTTGGTCCAGGCTTGATGGTGGATCGCATTGATCTTGCGCCGATGCGCGCCAATTCAAATGGCTCCCAAGCCCCGCAACGCGTGGTAAACCAGCGGGAAAATCCCGCCGTGGCCTTGCGGAAATAGCCGTTGGCCAGGCGCCCACGATTTCAGACCCGCGCCGCCGCGAATCTTTTATCCCAAGTTGAGTACGCCAAGCCCGATGTGTTGCGGCGCATGGCGATGAACGTTGAACAGTTGGCGCGTTCGCTTCACGCGGATCAATTGGTGAGTGAATCATGGCTGATCGAAAAAGTGACTGGCGTCCGATCCCGCAGCGCCGACTCAACACAATCATTGGTGGGCTCCGCGGTGATCGACGATCTCGCGGCGCTGGCCATCCGCTTGACTGATCGCGCGCCGATTGAAGTTGCAAAGGCCCAACTCGGAGCGTTCACGCTGGAGGAGACCGCGCAAAAACTTGGCGTGGGAGTTCGCAGCATTCAACGTTGGCGGCGACTGGGTTTGATCAGCATGCGCTTTCAATTTGCAAGATCGCGTCGCGTGGGTTGCACCGGCGCGGCGATCGCTTGGTTTCAAGCGCGCCACCCTGAGCTGTTGTCAAAGGTGAAGCCCGCCGCGACAACTCAACATGCGCGCCAAAATATGTTGGCGCAAGCGCGTCTCATGGCGTCGAGCGGTGGAACATTGAACGCCGTGGCGCAAAAATTGGCGCGCGCGGAAAAGATTTCCGCCCAAGTTGCCAGGCGCATCTTGGAGCAACTTGAGCAAAGCGGAGCCATTTCAAAGCTGAAACGCCGCGTTTCATTGCCCGACGCCAAGGCCGCTTTGGCATGGCGAAGTTGGATGCGCGGCGTGGATCTGAACACGATCGCGCGCAGGGTTGGTCGAACCCGCGCCGCCACGTTGCGTTGCATAGCGAAACAACGGCGGCGAAATATTGCGGCGAGTCACGTGTTGGTCGCGCCACTTTCAACATTTGATCGCGCCGACGCGGCGGAGACTTTGTTGGCGCCCCAAGAAGTTCGCCAAGATTTGGCGCACGGTGTGTGGCCCACGCATCCGCGTGAATTTCTGGCGGAGTTCGCGCCACTTGTGCCAGCGCGCAAAAATATAGCCGCCACCGATCGCGTGCAACTTGTCGCGCTACGATTTTTGCTTTGGCACGCCAAGCGTTTGGCGCAAGTTGTCAACGCACAAAGCGAATGGGTTGATCTTGACCAATGTGAAACCGCGTTGCGTTGGGCCGCGCGAATTCGCTTAGCGCTTGTGCAACGCGCGGTCTCCGAGGCGCTCGGCCGTCTTCAAGCCATCGCGCGGGCGCCATTGCATTCACTTTCTTTGGCGGCGCAATGTCAAGCGATTGAAATTGCGTTGGATTCTTGCGCGGCGGTTTTGGATCAAGTGATGGAGGCGCAGCCAAGTGATCGCGCCATTCGGCTGGGTTCCTTGGCCGCGATTCATGTGGAGAAACAGGCGCAAATTCGCTGGAATCCACGCGCCCGCGCGCCGTCTGGGCAGGCCGCTGAATTGCCCGACACGTTGCAATTGCGTTGCGTGCCATGGTTGCGCTTCACGCCTTTACGTGATGATCTAGATCATGATTCATCGGTGGCCGAGCCGAAAAGGATTGGACGCGAATTGCTTGCGCTTCGATATGGTTGGCAGGGGCGAGCGCCGCACACCATGAAGGAGGCCGCGGCGGCGTTGACGATTCATCCAAGGCACGCAGCCATCATTGCGGCCAAAGCGTTGCGCGAACTCGCGCGCTCAAACGCCAAGTGACATGCGCTGAAAAATTCGCCGCGTCCACGGGGGCTTCATCCGCTTCGCATGGACGCAAAAAACATGGCGCGCTCGCAAACGCTTGTCGCAACACCAATGCGACAAAGCCACCGCATGAAAGCGGTTCGCGCGAACGCGTGGCAAAAGAAATCAACGCTTGCTGAATTGGAAACGTCGACGAGCGCCTGATTGACCGTACTTCTTGCGTTCCACCTTGCGGGCGTCACGAGTTAAGAAGTTGTTGTCACGGAGCACGGTTTCCAAAGTTGGGTCGTAGGCCATCACGGCTCGAGCAAGCGCAAGTAAAACCGCGCCCGTCTGACCAGTGACGCCGCCACCATTGCAAGTGGCGCGAATGTCAATTTGACCCTTGATGCCGGTCTTCTCGATCACGGCAAGAATGTTCTTTCGATCGCGTTCTTCAACAAAGAACTGATCAAATTCACGCTCATTCACCTTGAATTCACCCTTGCCTGGCTTGATGCGAAGGCGGGCGATGGATGTCTTGCGGCGGCCTGTTGCCCACCACCAACCAAACTTGTCGGCTGGCTCTTGCGCGCGCAAAGGTCGCGGAGCTGGAGGCGCTTTCACAACTGCAACTGGAGCGAATTCCATTTCATCGCCATCTTGATTGCGGTCGCGGTTTCGATCTGAATATTTATCTTGGGTTCTCATTAGAAATCTCAGCGAGTCGCTGGAGCCTTTCGTGACTTGATGACAAGCTTGGTTGGTTGCTGAGCGGCGAAGGTGTGCTCCGCGCCAGCGAATATTCGAAGACGAGTTCGCATTTTGCGACCCAGGCGTCCGCGTGGCAACATGCGAATGATGGCTTCCTCAACAAGAGTCGTCGGATCATCAGCCAGAACCGTGCGGTAATTGCGCACACGAAGTCCACCTGGATATCCGCTCCATCGACGAAGAGTTTTTTGATCAAGCTTGCGACCAGTGATGGCCACGTTTGATGCATTGGTCACGATCACGCCTTCGCCGCAATCGACGTTGGGTGTGTAGTTGGGCAAGTGTTTGCCCATCAATACGGTTGCGACTTCAGTTGCGAGCCGACCCAGAACCATTTTGGTTGCATCGACATGCCTCCAAGAAAGTTTGGTCGAGCCTGGCTTGATAAATGTGGTTTGGCGTGGCATTTGATTTGTTTCCGGCGAATATGCCGGGTCGAGAAGGATAGAAACTTCAGCGTTTCTGTCAAGCGGCGGGGCGGTTTTTTGGCGGGAAATTGTGGGTTGGTGGGGGCAGTTGCTGCGATCGCAGCGCGCTTAAACCCGCTATTGTGCGGCAATGCCACGATTTCTGCACGCTGTAGCCGTTTGGGTTTTAATTCTTGGGATTGCTGCGGTGGCTATTTATGCGCCGCATAGGCCAGATCCTGAAGCGGAAGCATTTGATTCCGCGCCGACCAACGACTTGAGCCAGCCGGCGGGCGTGGGTGCTGCTGATACAGCAAAGTCCAAAGGCCCGGAGGCCGTGGCGACCAGTGACTCGCAAGAAGAAGATCAAATTTCATCAACCACGGAATTGCGAGGACGTTTGTTGGTGGTTTCGCAAAGCATGGCAACAGGGCCTGCGCCATTGCCCGGTGATTTAATTTTGGGCGATGAGCCGCTGGATCGCCTAGCCAGTGCGATTGTGTTGATGCACTTTGGCAACCCTACGCAGGCTTATGAGCAAATTGATTTGGCCGCCAAAAGTTTTGATGTTGGCGATTTGGGCGACACTGCAAGCGACAATAAAAATGTTTTGGCGAGTGACAAGGAAAGCAACAAGTCAAGTGACAAGGCTTTGGTGAACGCCACGCGCGCCGCCATGATTGCATGGCCTGAGATGATTGAGGCGGCGGACGGAACAGGCACCTGGAAGCAAAAAACGCAACTCACCAAAGAGCAATTTGAATTGCTTCAGCAGCGACTTGGCTGGTTTGGAACATTCGCGCAGGCAAAAATTTCTTGTGACGATGGCTTATTGATGAAGTTGCAAGAAAGCGACTTGATGTTCATGCTTGTATTGGGTTGCGCCACCATTTGGTTTATGGGTTTTGGCGCGTGCGGGATCACGGCTTTGATTGCGCTCATTGTGATGGGGCTTAAGCGAAAAATTAGTTCTGCGCTGAAATCGAAATCCAACACATCGCTCATTCTTGGCGAAACATTCGTGGTGTGGTTTGCGTTGTTTATGGGCTTGCAATTTGCGGCCATGCTGTTGGATGTTGACCCAGAATCCCCGCAAAGATTGTTGCTTTCTGGCGTGGTGATGTTCGCGGCTTTGGGCGCTCTTGCGTGGGCGCGATGGCGTGGACTTTCATTCGGAACAATTCTGGACCTTGTCGGATTGCGCTGGAATCAAGGGTTTTTTCAACTGCTTTGGAAGGCCGCAATTGCCTACACCTGCGCACTGCCGCTGATGGGTTTGGGTCTTCTGATTGGCATGGGCATGGGTTGGTTTTTGAATGTGCCCAACCTTGGAAATCCAACGCACCCTATTCAGCAACTGATTCAGAATGCCGGCGGAATGGAATTATTCATGCTCTTCGCATTGGCGTGCGTTGCCGCGCCCATCACGGAGGAAATTGTTTTTCGCGGCGTGCTGTACGGACATCTTCGCCAAGGCACAAGCAAGTGGGGCGTTGCCGCCTCGATGATCTTCTCAATGGTGATCAGCGGAGCAATTTTCGCGGGCATTCATCCGCAAGGCGCGTTCGTGGCGCCGGCATTGGCGGGATTGGCGTGCGGTTTCTGCATCACGCGCGAGTGGAGCGGCAGCGTGTTTCCTGGAATGATCGCGCACGGAATTCAGAACGCCACAGTGCTTGCGTTGAATGTGATTTTATTTCAGGCTTGATCCGCGCGGAGCCACTAACGCGTTTGCTTCATGCGCTGATGTGCATGTTCAAGTCAATTCAATTGACCAATACGCGTCGTCCAAGAACGCCTTCCAACTTTGATATTTGGGGCTGCCCAAACGCAAGGCGATGGCGGGATTTCGTTTTGGGCGAAATGGCGGGCGAATAAGCTTCATTCCAGATTGAATCGGAGTGCGACCTCCTTTGCGCGCGTTGCATTTCACGCAGGCGCACACCAAATTTTCCCAGGAATTCTCTCCGCCTTGCACACGCGGTTTCACATGGTCAAGCGTGAGTTCCTTGGTGGAAAAATGTCGACCGCAATATTGACAGCGACTTTCATCGCGGGCGTAAATATTGCGGCGATTTAATTTCACCTGCTGTTTTGGAAAGCGGTCGTAGCGGAACAATCGGATAATTTTTGGAACCGCAATCACCAAGCGCGACGTGTGCACCCAGTCGTGTTGCTCGCACTCGTACTCACGTTGCAACACGGACACCTCGCTCCACGTGTTGAAGGTGTAATTCATATACGAGCCATCTTCGACAGAGATGACTTCGGCAAGTTCACGAAATAGAAGAGAGAAAGCGCGAGCGGCATCGATGATGCGTATCGCACCATAGAGCCGATTCAGCACCAATACGCGGGCATCAAGAGTTGATGCGTGCGATGTCATCCTGACAGACCTCCAAACACCCGTATCCTTGTGGGCATTGCATTTGCATTGTAACTCTCAAATGGTGGGAGTCCAATGAAATGTGCACGGAATATGTGTGGGCCAAGCAAATTTTTAATTTAGATTGGGTGGATAAGCGAGCTCTAGATCGCTATGGCGCAGCTCGAAACCACAAATCCTTCACGGCAGATTTCTAAGATTTGCAGCCTGGCGGACTTACTTTGAAACGGTCTGCGAAGCCTCAAAGCGCAGCCATTTCAGTTGCTGATCCAGCTTTTGCGGAGTCACAACCAGGGGAGTGGTGGCGGGCACATGCTCGCGAATCAATGACAGCACAAGTTCCTGCGGCAAGATGCCATCGCCGAGCGCCACGCTGCGCGCTTGTCCCGCGGCGTTGGGGCGGATGTCGTTTAAAAAAATCATTGCGGCGCGCGGGGCGAGTGATTCAAACATGCGCCGCAGATGATCATCGATTGTCCCAAGCATGTCGGGGGCAAGCATGTCGGCGGGACTAAGCGCGATTTCAAATGGTTGCTGCGCGTGATCCAACAGGAAGCGAAGCGTGCCTTGCGGATCGCTAAGCACATGACGCGCGTGGGGACGAAAACAAATTGTGCGGTTGGTGGTTTGCAGCGTGGGGAGAACGCGCGCGGCGAACGCATCAAGTGCGGCGCGACCAGGCTTCAGCCAAGTGCGAGGGTCTTCGCCAAACAACGTGCTTGAAAGCGTTCCGCTGTACATCAGAAGCCGCGGCGAAACTTGATCGACATCCGCGATGAAGTCTCCACTTAAAGGGTTGCCATCGATCCATGCGGCGGCGATTTCATTGGCTTGACCCAAGCGGGTCACAATTCCGTCGCAAGGCAATTGAGTTTGACCCGTCAAATTTGCAAGCACGCGGCAATCATGGAGGACATGGAGATTCACAGAGGCATAGTAAGCATTGCGCCGGGCAATGTCACAAGCCCCGCGTTGCAAGTTAGATTGCGCACATGCAAACATATTCAGTTGGTTTTTTTGGAGCGATGGCGTTGCTGGTTGCGCTTGTGAATGGTGCCTCGGTGCCCGCGCAAACTGCGGCAATTTCAAGCAGTGCGGAGCCATTGCTCGCCGTAAAGAATGACGCCGCCACACGCGATCAAGCCGCGGTTGTCATGCCCGCAACCGCCGACGGATTCACGCCGCTCTTCAATGGAAAAGATTTATCCGGCTGGGTGAACGTCAACACCGCCCCTGAAACATGGAGCGCGAAGAACGGCGAAATTTTTTGCACCGGAGTTCCGACGGGCGTGCTGCGCACCGAGAAGTCCTATCGCAATTTTGTTTTAGAACTGGAATGGATGCATGAAAATCCAACTGGCAACGCCGGCTTGTTTATTTGGAGCGACCCCATAACGGCCAAGGGTCAGCCTTTCACGCGCAGTATTGAAGTGCAAATTATGTTGGGTGGTGAGATGCGCGAGGGCGACAAATTGATGTACACAAGCCAAGGAGATATTTTTTCCATTCATGGCGCCACCATGAAGCCCGATCGTCCGCATCCCGCGGGTTGGTCGCGTTGTTTGCCCAGCGAGGATCGCACCAAGGGCGCGGGCCAGTGGAATCACTACCGCGTGACGGCGATCGACGGAACAATCAAGTTGGCCATCAATGGAAAAGAAGTCAGCGGCGCCTTTGACGTGAATCCACGCGAGGGATTTATTTGTCTTGAGAGCGAGGGCACGCCTGTGCACTTTCGCAATCTGCGGATTCAAGAATTGCCGTCTGGTGAACCTCTGGCCGCCGAGGCGAAATGCATGCAAGACGAGGGGTTTCGCAGCATTTTGGAGGGTTCTTTGCGTGGTTGGCGGGAGCAACCCGGACACGCGGGGCATTGGAAATTGGATGACTGGAAGTTGACCTACGACGGAAGCGGTGAAACATTGTGGAGCACAAAAAGTTACGCCGATTTTGAAATAATTTTTGATTGGCGCTGGAGCGGAATATCCCACAAAGCCACGGTGCCCGTGGTGCGCAAAGATGGAACAACGCCAATGGGCGCCAATGGAAAACTGGAGACAGTTGAGATAGACGAGTTTGGCGACAGTGGAATTTATTTGCGCGGCAATGACAAGAGCCAGGTGAATATTTGGTCGTGGCCCGTGGGCAGCGGGGAGGTGTTTGGGTATCGAACCGATCCGTCGCAATCCGCCGAGGTGCGCGCCGGCGTGACGCCATCGGAAAATGCGGACGCCCCGCCTGGCAAGTGGAACCGTATGAAAATAAAAATGCAAGGCGATCGATTGACCGTGGTGTTGAATGAAAAAACTGTGGTGACCAACGCGCGGCTTCCGGGGATTCCCGCGGACGGACCGATCGCGCTCCAACATCACGGCGCGCCGATTGAATTTGCGAATATTTATTTGCGGGAGTTGCCAGCGCCGAAGCCGACCAAGTCCGCGCAGTGATCGCACGTATGTGTCTTGCGGGACTTTGCGAATAAAAATAAAAATCGCCCCGAGGGTTGCTCGGGGCGATTGATCAAAATCAATGAAATAGGCTTATTCCGCGGCTGGTTGCGGTGTCGTGTCCGTGGCAAGCAATGCGGCCTCAAGGCCCTTCAAGCCGCGGCGTTGATCACGCAAACGACGGCTCTTGCCGGTGCGTTCACGCAAGAAGTACAACTTGGCGCGTCGGGCATCGCCACGACGGATCACATCAATCTTTGCGATGCGCGGCGAGTGCAGAGGGAAAATTCTTTCCACGCCTTCATTGGCAACAATGCGGCGCACGGTGATGGTGTGGTTCACGCCACGACCCTTTTCGGCGATCAGCACGCCTTGGAAAACCTGCACGCGCTCCTTGTCGCCTTCGACGATCTTGTAATGCACGTCAATGGTGTCACCCACGGTGCACGTTGGCAAATTATTGCCGGTTTTAAGTTGCGGAGAAAGAAGTTGTTCGATTAACAGTTGACGATTCATGACCAGTCTCAATCTGGATCCAGGACGGATCCGTTTGATTGTTCAGCTTTTGCTTTCGCAAATCCGCCGTTCAACACTTTCCACTTGAGTTCTTACGACTCAGGGGTGGCGCTTCCAAATAAATCCGGCCGACGCACACGCGTGCGACTGACCGATTGTTCCAACCGCCACGCCGCGATTGCCGCGTGGTCGCCCGTGAGCAAGATCTCGGGAACATCCCTGCCGCGCCACGAGCGCGGACGGGTGAAGTGAGGGCAATCCAAAAGCGGATTGCCGTGTTCGTCGCGAAGACTGAAGGAGTCTTGCGCGGCCGAACATTCATGCCCAAGAACTCCTGGAAGAAGTCTGGACACCGCGTCGACCACCAACAGCGCGGGCAGCTCGCCGCCAGACACTGTGAAGTCGCCGACACTCAGTTCGAGCGGACGAAGCTCTTCAATCGCCCGCTCATCAATTC
This sequence comes from Planctomycetia bacterium, assembly GCA_005789005.1. GTDB lineage: Bacteria > Planctomycetota > Phycisphaerae > Phycisphaerales > SM1A02 > SYAC01. The sequence goes on from SYAD01000011.1 coordinate 15,457, forward strand.
CCTCGTAGTGGCCCGCAATCAGCAACAAACGCGGCTGTTTAGCAAGCCATTCCACGCGAGATTGCCGAAGGGGTTCACCCTGCGGCGTGAGCAACACGCGGCAT
>SYAD01000123.1 GCA_005789005.1 Planctomycetia bacterium
AAAAAATTGGTTTTTTTAAGATTTTTAAAAAATATTAAAAAATATTGACTTGATGGAACACTTTTAAGATTTACTTGCGAATATGTGTGTGTAGGATTCAGTTCTTACATCACATGTTTGAGTCGCTGAATGTTGTTTGGCTTCTGAGGTGAGGAAAAGGGACCTCTAATCAGAATTTAGACTGTAAGGGAAAGGGAACTCTCTACAGTCGCTTAACCGAAAGGTGGAGCGCCAAATTTAAGCGAAACAAACGTGTCGAGGGAAAAAGGAAAGGGGCTGTCAGCCGAAACTCAGAAAGGGTTCGGCTGATTGCCTTTTTAGGCCAAATTTTTTCTCCATCCTTTCACACAATCATTGTGCGAACGGTTGGATTGCCAGATTTCTATACACTTTCAAACTCGACCCGCACAATTCATGTGGAATATATTTCAATGCAAACATTCAACTATTCATGTGCCGCTTGCCTGATGCTTCTGACAGGTTCTTTGCAGGCCGCTCAAACCGACGCCACAACAATCCAACCAACAACGACTCGGGCGAAAGCGCCTCAAGCCCAAACCAAGCTTGAAGTGATGAAGACCGCCGCGCAAGTGAACTACGTGGCGAGTCCACATGAGATCACCTCTATGGGGTTGCGCAGTCAATGGCAAATCACAATTCCGTCTGGAGAACGCTCCTCGGTTGCGGGCATGAGCCTGGATGGAACTGAAATCTTTGCATGGGATCGTCTTGGAATTGTGACGCGCCTGAAATCAGACACAGGCTCCGTGTTGTGGCAGGGATCCACTCAAAGCAAACTAGACAAAATATTTAGCGTGAACATTCTGCCCGCAGGAACCACGCCCGCGGCGATCGCGTTGACAGATGCTGCGACTGTTGCATTTGAAGACGGAAGCGGCGCGTTGTTGGCGCAAGAAACCCTACGCCGCGTTCCCGCCACTGCCGGCGTAACCAGCGAAAACTATGTTGTGTTTGGAGATGCCGAGGGGCGAATTATTTGGCTGAATCTGTCTGAATCAAATATTGCCAAAGTACAGAACAAGCGCAACGCTCCAGGTGACTATACATCCAGCAGCGATCGATCCACGCGCCGAACGGTGATTTGCCGCGAGGAATTCGCGGCAATGTCGCTTGGGAAAGTCGTAACCCAACCCGTAGCTGTTGCCGGCGTCGGCGTGCTCACCGTGAGCACGGGTGGAGAAGTGTGTTTGTTTCATGCGACAAATTCCAAACCAATTTGGAAATTTAAAAGTAATGCTCCATTTGTGAGCAAGCCATCGGTGTGCGATGGCGTGGTGTATGTGGCGGGCAAGGATCAATACCTGCATGCTCTTGATTTAAAAACCGGACAAGCGATTTGGAATTGGTTCACGCAAGCTCCCTTGGTCAACACGCCATTGGCCACGAGCGATTTGGTGGTGCTGCAAGTTCCAGAAGAAGGGCTTGTGGCCTTCAACGCACAGCCGGGCGACAAAGTAGGTGGCGTGGTTCAGTGGAAATCAAAGGCGGCGGGAAATGCGATCACCCGCACAAAGGATGGATTTATTGTGTGGGATGATGCAAGTCGATCAATGACATTGGTTGAGCCCAAAGCAGGCGGCATCACAGCGACCGCGTCATTTCCAAACGCGGTTTGGGTTGGCTCCACGGCGCCAGTGGATGGAACCATCATGTTGCTCAGCGCCGATGGCCGCATGCAACAATTGCGACCAATTGAAATGATGAAGCCGGTCGCCGCGCCGAAGCCATCGGATGAAAAACCGAAGACTTTAAATGAGGACGCAGTGGATCCCGACAAAGTTGCCGACGCCGACGCGCCTTAATGTGGCCACATGAATCTTCCGCAGCCAATTCAACGCGCGCTTCTTTCGGTCAGTGACAAGAGCGGCTTGGTTGAATTTGCGAAGTCACTTGCAGCGCGCGGTGTTGAAATTGTAAGCACGGGCGGCACCGCAAAGGCGTTGATGGCCGCTGGAATTGCGGTTGTGCCCATTGAAAAAATGACGGGCTTTCCAGAAATGATGGATGGCCGCGTGAAGACGTTGCACCCGCGCGTTCATGGCGGATTGTTGGGCAGACGCGATGTGCCTGAGCATGTCGCGGCAATGAAAGAACACGGAATTGCGCCGATTGATTTGGTGTGCGTGAGTTTGTATCCATTCGCCGACACCATTGCAAAGAGTGGCGTGACCGAAGACGAGGCGATTGAGCAAATCGATATTGGTGGACCGGCCATGATTCGCAGTGCGTCAAAAAATTATGAATTTGTGACGGTGGTGACTTCACCGAATCAATATGGACGCGTCATGAAAGAGCTGGCGGCGAACAATGGCGCGACAACGCCGGCGCTTCGCAAACAATTGGCGGCTGAGGCATTTGATCACACCGCGAAGTACGACACCATGATTGCGGCATGGATGTTTCGCGAAGGCGCAAAGAAATCGCATGCGCAAGCAGAGCCACTTGGATCCGCTGGCGAAATGCCGGACACAATTCAAGTATCGCTCACGCGCAAGTCGCACTTGCGTTACGGAGAAAATCCGCATCAATCCGCGGCTGTGTATCGCGACTTGGCGCAAGCGGACGGCGCGATTGTGGATGCGCAAACAGTTGAGGGCAAACCACTTTCGTACAACAATATTTTGGACGCTTCTGCGGCATTTGAGTTGGTGAAAGATTTGGTGGCATTGACCGTGATCGGGGCGAATGCGCCGGCGAATGCTGGCGCAGTGCCATCAAGTAGCGCAATTGCGAATCAGGTGGCCGCGTGCGTGGTGAAGCACACCAATCCGTGCGGCGCGGCGATTGGCGCCAATGCCGCGGATGCCTTTGACAAGGCCTACGCGGGCGATCCGTTGGCGGCATACGGCGGCATTGTTGCGATTTCCGCCAGGCTGACCGCCTCCGATGCAACCAACATTGCAAAGCCAGATCGCTTTTTGGAAGTTGTGGTTGCGGAATCTTTCGAGCCAGAGGCGATTGCAATTCTGGCTGCGCGCTGGAAAAATGTCCGATTGCTTGCGGTTGGCTCCATGCGCCGCGCGCCTGCAAAGGTGTTGCAACTGCGAAGCGTGCCCGGCGGAATGTTGGCGCAGGAAAGCGACGGCGCGGTTGATGAAATCGCGAATTTTAAGTTGACCGCCGGACCCACCCCAAACGATTTATTGAAGCGAGACGCGGAATTTTTGTCGGTGATTGCCAAGCACTTGAAGAGCAACGCCGTTTGCGTGGGCGCGGAACAAACATTGTGGGGCGCGGGCGCGGGTCAGATGGATCGCGTGGCTGCATGCAAGCATGCGATTGAAAAAGCGAAATTGAAATTGCAGGCCGCGGGCTTGGGTACTGGCAACGCGCAACTGGGCGCAATTGCCGCCAAGTCAAATGCGGGCGGAAACGAAAGTTTGAACTTGAGTGAGAGTGGCGCACCCGCGCATGCAAACACAATCATTGTCACCGCCGCAAGCGACGCGTTCTTTCCATTTGATGATGGACCGCGCTTGCTGATTGACGCCGGCGTGCAATGCATTGTTCACCCAGGCGGAAGCAAGCGCGACGGCGACACGCAGGTGCTATGCGATGAGCGCGGCGTGACGCTGTTGGTGACGGGCACGCGCCACTTTAAACATTGACGCAACGGAAAATATTTTTACGCGATTCACGCGCCACGCATTTGGGCAACGGCTAAGTGTCGCCATATTGAATACGCGTAAAATAGTTCGCACAGTTTGGCTTGCCCGACAATTGCCATTACGCCAGACGATTGCGTCGCAAAGTTTGCGCCATATAAAAATAAAACATGCGTGTGTTGTTGCACACGCATGTGATGAAAGCAAAAAAGACTTCGCTGAATTATTTTGGCGAAGCTGGAGTGGCTGCAGGCGCTTGCGGTTTGACGCCGGCGTTCTTGGAAGAATTTGCCGCGGGCGCAGCGTTGGACTTACTGGAAGCCGGCAGTGGATATTGACTTGTGATATCGGGCTTGAGGAAGAAGTAATACATGGTGCCTTCCGCGTATTGACCGCCCGCCAGAATTTCCGCGGCTGGTCCCATGCCCATGTAAATGTCCGCGCGACCCGGCGCTTGAATGGCGCCGCCCGTGTCTTGATCAAGCATGAACTTCAGGAAACGCTGCTTTTTACCACCAAAATCAATGCCTTGCGTGTCCACCAACACCACGCCGCCTGGCGGATACACCTTCTTGTCGGTTGCCAAAGTTTCCTTCTCGGTCACCTTGAAACCAAGCGACCCGGCGGGCCAATTGCCGCCCTCGTATGGCGCAAAGAACACATACGACTCGTTCTTTGACATCATGGCGGAAATTTTCGCGGGATTCTTTTTGTACTCATCCATGATCGCTTTGAGCGACAACTTGTCCTTTGGAATTAAACCAGAGTCAATGCAAGCTTGGCCAAGACCGGAGTACGGCCGATCGGTTTTGCCCGCGTAGCCAACAAACATTGGCTTGCCATCTGGCATAATTATTTTGGCGCTGCCATTCACTTGCACGATGTACGCGTCAAGCGCGCTGCGCAAGTACACAAGCTCCGTGCCCTTGAACATATTGCTTGCTTCAATTTCCGCGCGCGTTGGATATGGATGCACCGAACCATCGGCGGCGCGCTGGCCTTGTGGAGCGCCCGTTGATGGATCCGTGGCAAGATCCGCGGGACGCTTGAACAGCGGGTATTTAAACTCGTCCGTCGCGGTCATGCTGCCTTGAAACTCGGGGCTGTAATACCCGGTGAACAACACGGTGCCCTTGCCGTTCCATCCAACAGTTTGCCAAATTTCAAAATTCTGTTTGATGGCGCCAACAAAGTCCGCCTCGCTTTTGCTGTCCTTCAAAATTTGTTGAAAGGCCACGATGCTGGATGACGATTGATCCCATGTGCACACATTCATAAATGGAAATTTGGTTTTGCTGGACGGCATTTGAAACCAACCCTGCGAATAGGCGAGGGCCTTGTTCAAGAATGGATCGCGCACGCGCCATGCGGCGCCGATATCTGGAAGCGGATCGTTGGGACCTAATTTGCGCAGGCCACTTTCGCCTGGACCAAGTTGGCGCGTGTAGTCGGGAGTGGGTTCAGGAGTGGGCTCGTCTGTTTTGCAGGCGCCGAAAAACAAAACTGGCAACGCAAGCGCGGCGCACATGAAGGCGAGAGAGAATTTGCGATAGTTGAAAATGGGCATGCGGAGAAAATAGCGAATTTGGCGAAGTCGGTTACCATATTTGCATGCAAACTTTCCTAGCAATCCATTTTTCTTCTCTGCTGGCTATTGGCTTGCCCCAAGGCTTTGAGTGGCTCATTCTGCTAGCGGTGGCGCTACTTATCTTTGGCCGGCGCCTGCCTGACGTGGCGCGAAGCTTTGGCAAGAGCATTAACGAGTTTAAAAAAGGCATGAGCGATGTGACCAACGAGATCAACAAGGAGCCAATGGATCAGGCTTCTAGCCAGAATTCCGCCAAACTGCCAAATGCCAATTCGGCAAATGCCATGGGTCAAAATGCTTCGCAAGCGCAGGAATCAGACGCGTCGAAGAAGGTTTGAACTGCGTGATTTGGTTGAGGAGCATTGCGACGGATCCGCGCCAAAAGCCGCGTTGCCCGTTGATTCGAACTTATTGATGCCGTTATAATACTTCACTTGGTCGGGACTTGGTTCGGTATTGGGTTTCGTATTGGTTTCGTATTGGTTTCGTTTGGGCGATTAGCTCAGCTGGCTAG
>SYAD01000124.1 GCA_005789005.1 Planctomycetia bacterium
CACGCGTGGATAATGGAATTGTGGTGGAAGATCAAAGAGCGGCGCGTGATTTGGACGCGCGCGGAATGAGTCGTGAACCATGGTGATGCGTCCACGATTTGCGGCGCGCCGCGGCTTCGCGTTAATTGACGCCATTTTAGGCGGATTATTGCTGGCTTTTGGTCTTGCGGCCGTGGTGACATTGTCCCAGCGCAGCCTTTCGATGTTGCAACGCGGCGAACGCGAGGCGCAGGCATCCGCGCTGCTTGATGAATTGCTTGGTCAAGTTATAGCCGAAGGCCCGGTTGATTTTTCACAACGACGACCAGTGGTTGGAATATTCGACGCGCCTTGGAACGAGTGGAGTTTCGCGATAGACCTTTCCTCCAACGGCGATGGAGACGCATGGGATGTTGTTGCTAGCGTCAAAGACATCAATGGCGTGGAATATCGCTGCGCAACTAAAGTGGCCGCGCGCAATCCCAATGATGTGCCAGAGCGCAAGCCCGAACAACCAATCGATCGCAAAGATCGATTTGAGAAAAGAAAAGAGACCATGAAAAATGGCTAAGCGCGGATTCACCATCATTGAATTGGTTGTGGCGATCATCATCGCCGCGATTATTTCCGGCGCCGTGGCCAGTTCGCTCAGTCAACTGAGTCGGGCGCGGGATATTTCGCGTATTCGCATGACCGCGTCGCGTCGGGCCACTGATGCGCTTGAAAGTATTCGACGCGACGTGCAAAGCACCCTTCGCAGCGACGACCTATTTGAAACGCGCTTGCGACTGGCGCCAGAAGTCGCGCGCTCATCCATAGGCGAAGTGGACCGCGATCAACTGCTTTTATTTGCCACTCGATTGCGACCCATTCGATCGATCGATTATTCGGGAGAAGGCTCTGAATATGAAACGCAATATCGCATTGAGGAGGACCGCGATGGCGCCGCGTTGTGGCGCCGCCGTGACGCCGTGCCAGATGAATTTGAGGACGCGGGTGGAATTGCGCAATCCGTTGGAGACGGCGTGATTGGCGTGCGATTTGAAGCGTTCGACGGACAATCATGGGTTCAAGATTGGGATAGCGATGTGGATGGCTTGCCGATCTCCATTCGCGCGACCGTGACCGCCTGCGGAGTTCGTCCCAGCGAAGATGCCTTTGCGGATCCGCGATCGTTTGCCGTGATGCGAACAGAAATTCCAATTGACCGAGTTGTAAAACCAAAATTGGATGAGGCAACTCTTTTGGCGCAAGCCGAAGCTGAAGCAGCGGCGCAAGCGGCAGCCGGTGGTGGTGGTGGCGCCGCCAATGGGGCGAGCGATACGACAAATGGCGGCGCAACCACTACCGGAGGTGGCAGTGGTGGCGATAGCGCAAATGGCGGAAACGGTGACGGCGGCGGTGGCGGCGGCAAGGGTGGTGGTGGTGGTGGCAAAGGCGGCGGCAAAGGTGGAATAAATTCGGTCGGTGGAAATCGTATTCCTATGTCGCCTGGCCGCGGCAATCGTGGCGCTGGAGGCAGTCCATGAATTCACCACGCTTGTTCAAACACAACACCTCACGCAAAGGCGTGGTGACAATCATGGTGATTTGGGCCATCGCCATCGCATCGATTATTGTCGCCGCCACGCAAATTCTTGCTTTCCGCGAAGCAACCATTGGCCGCGAATCTATTTCGCGCGCGCAAGCGCGTTGGGCCGCACGCGCAGGCGTTGAAACCATGATCGCCATTATGGAATGGCACAACTCAAATCCAGATCCAGATGACGCGCTCTCGCTTGCGAGAGATCTTGAAAGCAACGCGGTTGGATCGGTTGAAACTGGAAGTTGGGATATTCGCCACTTCATTGATGGGCAAGAATGGGCGGGACCTTTGGATGAAAATTCCAAATTGAATATCAATTTAGCCACGCGCATGCAATTACTGGAGTTGCCAAACATCACGCAAGATGTGGTTGATTCCATCAGTGATTGGCGCGACGCCGATGATGAACCGCAACAACTTGGAGCCGAAGCGGATTACTACCGCAATCGCGGACTGGGGTACGAACCGCGCAATGGAAATTTCAGGTCAATCGCGGAGCTTGAATTGGTGGCCGGCGCGTGGCCTCAATACGTGCGCGGCGAGGATTGGAATCTCAACGGACGCCTTGATCCAAACGAAGACGACGGCAAGCGCACAATGCCCGACGACAACGTCAACCAAAAAATGGAGGCTGGTTGGTCGCAATATCTCACCGCTTCCACACGGCCGATCACCGCTTCGACAAGTGGCGAAGAGCGGCTTGACCTTCGCAAAGCAACCACGGAGGAAGTGATGGAACGCACGGGCGTGGACAGTATTCAAGCGGCCACGCTTGTGTCCTACGCCAAATCCAGCCGCGCGAACATGTCCCAAATTTTGGCCATTCCACTTTCACAAATTTTAACTTCAACCAACCCAAGCGCCGCAACTGGCTCGGGCGCCAATCGCACAGGCCGATCCAGCGCCGGGCGCGCTCCCGCAGCAGCCACTCCAAAAGCCGCGGTCAACGCGATTAAGAACTTAGATCCCAAGCAATTACGCCAAGTTTTAAATGAGTGCTCGCTCGTGAACACTCAAACTTCCCGGAAAAACGCGGGCAAAGTGAATCTGAATACTGCAAGTCGCGGGTTACTGCGAGACATCTTGCAACTGGACACGCGCTTCGCCGACTCCATTTTAAGTCGACGGATTTCAAAGCCTGAAGGCATTGTCAGCCTCGCCGATATCGTAGATTTGCCTGGTGCAACACAGGAGCAACTATTGATACTGGGTCAAGTCGCCGATGTGAGCAGCAGCGTGTACATGATTTCCAGCCGCGGTCGCGCCAACACTTCGGGCGCCGAGGCTGAAATAGTTGTGCTGGTTGATCGTTCGGAATCACCAGTTCAAATTTTGGAGTATCGAGAACCATGAAGCGGAGAACGAAAGCTCAGATCGATCCAGATTGCGTGGTCACTCTCTCCGCAAGCGATGAGAAAGCATTTCGATTTCGCCGCGGCGAAAATGGCGTAGTCATGGAAGGCGCTTGGGAAGCCAGTCAATCTGGAATTGCCGCGAAGTCCCCCGCCGCGACCATCGCCGTGTTGCAACCCGCGCGCGTGGTGTGTCGAACCTGCGAATTGCCAGATGCGGATGAGGATAAATTGGAGACGGCATTGCAATTGCAAGCCGAGACTCAGCAACTGGGTTCCGTTCCCGAGTGGCGCACCGCGAGAGCGTTGTTGAAATTCCGCGCCGATGATGGCGGGCGCACTGGTGTGATTGTGGATTGGCCCTCCAATGATTCAGGTCCATCCCTCTCGCGTGATTTGCCGCCCGATGGCGAACCACTTTTCGCGGGCGACTCCGCAATTCTTGCGGCGGTGATGGATGGCTACGCGGCGGGACCGTTGGTGACCGTGACCGCGGACCGCACCGCATTTTCTTTCGCGCTTCGAACTCCCAAAGGTCTTTCAGTTCGCAGCACGCGAATTGATCCTTCGCAATGGCCCGACGCCGCCACCGTGGCGGTTGTTGAAAGCGCTCTCCGTGGCGGCATGAGCTCCAAACAAGCGGAAACTTTGGTTGAGTCGCTGGATGAGGCCATTGCAGCGGCTGGCGATGGCGGATTTGGATGCACGCAAAATGATCGGGACGCGCTTGCTGCTCGGGTGAATGGCCTTGATGATGTTGACGCTTGGCGCCAACACGGACTGAAAGCCCTCGCGGCCTTGATTTGGTTTAGCGATGCACGATCGCTGGTTTCTTTGCGAGCCCAACCACTGGGCGAGCGCCCTGGTCATCTTGGTGAATGGATCAATCGACTGGGAGAGCCGCGATCTTTGGTTCGTGCCGCCGTGGCGGTTGCGTTGCTATTGGTTCTAGCGCCGCCGCTTTTCGCGGGTAGCAGACTTTTGCTGCTGCACTGGAAAATTGGCGACATGGAAAGCAAAGAGCGTTCACTTCGCTCGTATGAAAAGCAATTGAATTTATATTCTGATTTGTCGCGGCGCGCGTGGCCCATGGGAAAACTCCTGGGCGATTTGGCAAGCGTGACGCCCGAAGGCGTGGACTGGGAAGATCTCACTCTTTCACAAGATCGAAATATTTCAATTCGTGGACTGGCAAAGACGCAGGACGGTCAATCCGGAACGGAAGTTATTTTAATTCTTGAAAAACAAATGCGTGACAGCAACGTGTTTGACAAGGTGACAAAACGCTGGGATCCGCCTGACGCCAAAGGCATGGTGAAATTCACATTGAGCGCAACGGTGGTCAAGCCAACATTGCGTCCAAACTTTAAAGAGGCACAAGATTTTGGCCGCAAAACTTTATCCGAGCGCCGCTACGGACCAACTCCCGCGGCTAATACCGCGCCAACGCCATCGCAAGCGAATGAAAGCGCGGTCAATACAGCTGAAATCACCACTGGATCAAACGAAGATTCCTCGCCTGTGCCCAAGGACATTCCATCGCTTGATCCCTTGAACGAAGACGCATCAACTTCTGCCACACCTGCGAATTCAATGGGATCAACCGCATCATCGCCAAAGACATCTAAGCCTGGAACTGCCGCAAAATCAGCGCAACCAAGCTCCACCGATTCCGCCACGGCGCAATCGGCAACAGAAAAAACTTCCGCCACAAATAGTTCTGAATCGACTGATGCCAACGCCGATGAAAATTCTTCCGACTCTTCGAAACAGAAGAGTAAACGCGGCGCTCGCGCCACCAGCACTGGGGGAAACAATCTGCCGAAACGAAGCGAGCGCACGCCCGATAGCGCCAATGTGAGCACGCCTATTCCGCCGCCACTCAGCGATGAAGCGCTCAATGCAATGACCAAGGAAGAGGCGCAAGCCGCCATTAGTTTGGTTGCCACCGCCCGACTTAGCGCCGAAGTTGATGAAGCCACAAAGACTCGCCTGAAAGAAGATTTTGACAAACTTAAAATGTATTTGAAGGGCAAGAAATGAAATTCAAACTGGACTTCAATCTTGATCGCAATCCAACGCTGGCGCAGATTCGATCCCTTCCAACAGCCGGTCGCTACGGCGTGATTGCATTGGCGATATTGGCCGCGTATTTCGCGGTTGATTCTTGGAGTTGGAGCTGGGCGCGCGCATGGGACCTGGAGGCGGACCGAATTCAAAAAATATTGAGTGATTCCGCCAAAATAACCGCAAATAGCTCAGGCACGCCATCCATTGGACCAGAGACATTTGGGCCCGTGTTACCTATTGGCAGCGAGTCCGAAGGCGCGCAATCCATGGCCACGGCGGTGGTGGAAATTGTAAAAAAATATTCCACCACCAATTTCAGCTACGACGCGCAGCGCGCCAGCACGCGGCTTTCTGGCGTGTCGGCCAACGGAGAAAAAATCGCGAAGGTCAGCGGTGAACTTCAGTTCGAATGTTCTGCCGATGTATTCTCAAAAATTGTGGCGGACATTGAATCCAGTCCCGCGATTGAATCCATTTCATCCATACGACTGCAACGCAAAGAAGTAGAAAAAAAACTGAATGTGCGTATGACGGTTGATACATGGGTTATTCCAGGCAAGTCCGCGACTGCTGGAGGAATTGGATAATGCAAACTCCAATCTGGATTCGCCTTCCAAAGGGCATTCAATGGACGCCTCGACTCGCGGTGACACTGGCCTTGGTTGTGATCGCAGGCGCGCTCACTTTGAGCGGCGCGATCACTTTGCTATTGGCCTTGCTCACCTTTGGCGGCAATATTGATCCCGCCACGACATTGGAAAATTCATTGAAGAAACACGAGCAACTTGCAAAAGTGGATCGGGATCGATTTGATGGCCGCAGCGCTTTCTTTATGCCCCCTGCGCCCGTGCGCAATATTCCCAAGCCCGCGCCGCCGCCAAAAATTGAAAAACCACTTCCGCCTCCAGCGCCTGTGATTTCCGCGGAATACCGCGGCGAAAAGCCCAAGTCCGTACTTGGACCCATTGTGTATTTCGAAAATTTTCAAATCAAAGTGGGCGAGGAAAATAACGGCATCAAAGTGCTCGCAACAAATGCGCCATGGAGCGTGAAACTTGGATTCGAAGGCGGCGAATATGAGGTGGTGCTTTGGACGCGCTCCAAAGAAGATTTTTTTACCAACAAATGGCCAACAACACGTACCCCTGGAATTGAAACTTCAACCACATCTGGGGCTAGCAAAGATAAAAATATGACGGGCATGGGTGGTCGCATGGGAACTCCAGGCGCTCCAAGCCAAAACTCCACCGATCGCACTGGGTCGCCCAATGGCGCAACGCCTTCTGGCGCGCAGCCTGGTTCGTCAATGAGCACAATCCCAAACGCTCAAGTTCCGCCCACTAATGCTGGGCCTGGATTTAACCGTCCTTCCCCAGGAACTGATTTGCCAGAAGGCGCGCCACTTCCAAATGAGCCCATCCGCCCGCCGCTTCCAGACGGAGCTCCTTCACCCAATGCCGGAGTCGCTAAAAAAGATGCAAGTCCTTCCAAGGACAATGGTTGGAACTCCAATCAAATGGCTTCGCCAGCGCCATTAACGTCCGAGCAAATCAACGGAATGCAACTAGCCGAGGCGACCGCGGCGCAGGCGACTCTGAACACAGCAAAAGCCAACACCGCGCTTGATCTTTCAAACAGGGAGCGGATCGCCAATGAATTGGCGCAAATTAGTCAGCGGATAAATGAATTAAAAGGGCAATCTTCTCCTCCATGACACGTTGACTTGCGTTGAGATTGTTACCTTTGCCCTTGCGAGATCAAAGTTGTTTAAAGACCGTTTATTTAGCGCATAAAATGACCAATTTGGTCGATACTAAAGAACCATATTTATCGGATTTCTAAAGCCTTGCGACCATTTCCAAACAAACTCTATTCATTGCGAACCGCGTTGCTCATCGCTACGGGTCTAGTGGCTCCAGCTTTGGCGGTGACCTCATTCGATCCAATGGATCGACCCACACGGCCACAACCTGCCGCGCAACCAATGGCGACTGTTTTGGATAAACCAATTTCATATCGCTCCGCGGTGATTCTGCCACAAGACACTGCGCGTAGGCCCGCGCCAACTTCCGCGCCAATATCACAACCAATTGCCGCGCCAACTTCCGCGCCAACGTCACAACCGATTGCTGCGCCAAGTTCCGCGCCAACGTCACAACCAATTGCTGCGCCAACTTCCGAGCCAACGTCACAACCAATTGCTGCGCCAAGTTCCGCGCCAACATCACAACCAATTGCTGCGCCAACTTCCGAGCCAACATCACAACAAATTGCCGCGCCAATACAGCAGCCAATTGCAAATCAAGTTCCTGCTGGAGTAATTCAACTTGAGGGATCGCCGATTGAAAACGGCGCCAAAGAAATTCGTGGTTCGCGCCGCGTTGGCCCAACCGACAAAGTGAAACTCGCTTTCAAAGAAACAAAAATCGAAGACACGATTCCGTTCATCGTGGAGACCACGGGTAAAGCTGTGATCATTCGTTTGCAACAAGTTGCAGCATTAAAAATAACTTTGGTGATGGACACAGAAGTCAGCCGTCAAGATGCGCTTGATCTTTTGTTCCAAGCATTCCGACTGAACACCATTGGCGTGGTTGAAACCGACAAAGTGGTGATGATTGATCTGCTGACCGAACTGAACAAACTGCAGCCCATCACGGTGCTTGGTCCAGAAATTGATGTATCCACCTTGTCAGAGGACGGCACCATATGCATCAAAGTGTTCAAGATTGAGAACACAAAAGCGCAGAATGTGGCGGATCAATTACAGGGAAATTTGCCTGATTACACCACGTTTAATGTGGATGCCAATTCCAATCAACTTATTTTGGAAGGCGACATTGGCACAGCAAAGCGAGTGCAGCGAATGATCACGCTGCTTGATGTTCCTGCGTACTTGGAAGTTCGCACGGAAACATTTAAATTGAAGTACGCGGACGCCACGCAAATTTCGGCTCTGATTCAAGACCTCTTCGCGGCCAAGACCGTTGGCGGCGGTGGTGGCGCAGCGCAACAGCCTGGTCAACAAGGGCAGCCTCAACGTCCGGGTGGTCAGCCAGCTCAACCTCGTCGCGCTAGTGGTGGTGGCAGCGGCGGTGAAGGTTTGATTCCTGGAACCAGCGAGCAACTTGTGGTCACGGTATTGCCAACCATGAACTCGCTGACCATTCGTGCGGAGCCAGAAATTCTTATGGAGATTCGCCGCCTGATCACCACCGCGTGGGATGTTCCAATCACCAAAGACGGACAACCATTTCGTTTGTACGACTTGAAGTACACCGATCCGATCAAGGTGAAAGATTTGCTGCAAGCGCTACTTGAATCTGGCGGTGGTGGCTCTTCGTCGACACGCAGACCATTCTCCGCGGCGGGTGGCGCAAGTGGCGGAGCCAATCGAAATACAGGGGCAAACCGCGCCACTGGTGGTGGTGGTGGTGACAGCGCCGCGGATGTGGCCGTTTCAAATGTCTTCCGCATCGAGGCCTATCCAGATTCTGGTCGGCTGCTTGTAGTGACCAAAACTCCTGACAACTTCATGTGGCTGGACAAACTCATCAATGACATTGATCAACCACTGCAAGCTGGCTTGCCAATTAGCGTGGAGTTGAAACATGCGAGCGCCGTTCAAGTGGCTGAAATTCTAAACGCCCTGCTTGCCGAGGCTGGTAGCGGTAGCGGCATTAAAGCACCAAATGAAGGCTTAACTGGCATTGATTTCCAAGGCGCCGCGGCTGGCGATGCTGGCGGAACCGGCCAGAGTACAAATCTTGATAGCAATGGTTCGTCTGGCGGAACCGCTTCAGAAATTAAATTTCCGTGGCAAACAGCGCGAGGTAACGGCGACACCGCGACCGAAGTCAGCGCGTTGGTTGGCAAGACGCGTGTTGTGCCCAACGCGGGACAGAACAGTTTGTTGGTGCTTGCAAATCCAGAAATCCAACAAGCCATGTTGGACATCATTGAAAAGCTGGACAAGCCTGGCCGCCAAGTGATGATCACCGCCGTGCTTGCTGAAGTTGTGCTTGGAGATAATTTTGCGTTTGGTTTGAAGTTTGGAAAGCGCGGCGACGTGCAGGCGCTTACGGGCGCCAACGCCATTGTGATCAACGGCCAGGGAACCGCTCCAATTTATGAGGGTTCACGCACAGGCGATTTCATTGGCGATCTGACATCCAGCGTTCTTGCATTCGGAGTTGACGCCTCGGTGATTTTGCAAGCGCTTTCAGAACAAACGCAAGTCCGCTTGCTGCAGCAACCGCGCGTGTTCACCAGCGACAATCAAGAAGCCAAATTCTTTGACGGCGCCGATGTGCCTTTCCAAACGGGTTCCACCACCGGTGGCACCACGGGCGGCGGAACCACTGCCAGCTTTGATCAAATTGCCGTGGGAATTGGCTTGAATGTGCGACCGCGCATCACCAAGGATTTGAATGTGGCCATGCAAATTGAAATTCTTTTAAGCAATGTGGACACCACAACGCGCACCGTTGTGGCGCCTGGAAATAATCCCACGATTCTGCGACGCCAAACCAATACTTCGGTGGTGATCAAGAATGGCCAGACCATTGTGATCAGCGGAATTCGCAAGGAGGTAGAAAGCAAAGTCAAGACCAAGGTTCCTTTGCTCGGCGATGTTCCTGGGTTGGATTGGGTGTTCTCATCAACGGAAAAAGTGAGCACAGCTACGGAACTTGTTTTGTTTGTCACTCCACTTGTTGTTGAGAATCCAGACGTCAATGACACCAATTACAACGTGCAAGACATTGAAAGACTGCGCGCTCTGCAGAAACCATTGGACAGCAAGACTGAGGAAATGTTGAAAATGCTGGATGAAAAGAAGGGTAGCACTCAACCCGCCAAAGCCAACCCAACTAGCGAGCCACTTGAAACGATTGTGACTCCGCCAGCCAACAGCGAGAATGGTGTTGCGCCTGTTACTCCAGTGGTTGCGGCTCCCGTTGCCGAGCCGCTTACTAAAAAATCTCCCGCGCCAAACACCGTTGCTCCAACCGCCGCGTTAGTGACCCCCGCCGTGTCAACGCCGCCCAAAAAATATCCCTCCCCCACCGCGGCTGCGCCGATTGCGCCAGTTGCGCCCGCGCCAAAGAAACCCGACCCAGCCGCCGCCGATCCGACTTCGTCACAAACTGATCCAGAGTGAATATTGCGCTGACGGCTTTCCGCTAGTTCATCCGCGTTCATTTGCCAATGCGAAGAGTGGATTCAAATCGGGAATGCGTACAATTGAGCGTAAAGAAATATAAAATGAGCTCTATTTCTACCCGCACTTTTTTTTACATATTGACAGTGATTGCCACCGCGGGCTGCGTGAAACAAGTCACGCCGCTGGGACCCAGTCGACTGATCGTGAATGGCACCCCAAGCGATACGATCGTGCGCAATGATTCTGGCGCGGTCACCCGCGACACTTCCTTAGGATTTCGATTGACCGCCTTGGCGCCCGTTCAAACCGATGGTTTTTTTCTTCCTCTTGCAAGTTCCGACGGGCTGCGCCTTGCGTGGCAGCAAGAATCTAATTTCAATTGGCCCCTGCTCACGGCGCTACCAATGTCGTCGCTGTCCGCTCGCGGCGCGATAGCGGTGCGCGAAATTGATGACACGAAGCCATCGCATATTTGGGAAGGCTCTTACATGCTTGGGCGATCTTGCAACAGCGAGGGCGTTCTTGTTGAAAGCCCGCAAGCGGACGGCGCCCGTTGGATTGGCGTGCTGCCTTGGAAAGGCGGCGAGCCGCAATGGTTGCTCCATGACACCGCCGTAAATGCATTTGCTTCGATTGGACCCAGGGGCGAGTTGGCTTGGTCACATAGGAATATTGGACAGCGGGAATTTTCCGTGACGGTGAATCGGCCCGAGGGGAAGTTTGAATGGCCGTGCAAGCCGAATGAAAGCTGGTTGCTTCCAATCGTGGCGACAGACGGGATTTTTGCGGCGCGTTTGCGCGATGGCGTGCTTGAACTGGCGTACTTGCCGCTGCGCGCGGGACAGAACATGACAACGTTGGAGTCGCGCCCCGCGATTATTTTTAGAAATATTTCAATGCGTGGATCGGAGCGGTTGGCGTATCAATGCATTGGCTCGCTGTCGCCGGATCGCGCGGTATTGGCGGATGGATCGCTTTTGTTTTTTCATCCCGATCTTGGCCGCATTGTCATGTGGCAACCACGCACCGACACGCTCACGCCTCTTCCATTTGGAACACTGAGCGCAAGCGCGACAAGTTCCAAGCAATTGCTGCTTTCATTTCGTGATCGCCTAGCCACACTTTCACTTCCAGTGGATTCGATTCGCGGCCCCGTGACCCTATTGCAAGAACCATGGATTGCAAGAACCCCCAGTGGAGAAGGCAGCGGACCCGGGCAAATCATGCTGTTTCTGCCGACCAAAGAAAAATGCAGCGTGGCTATTTTGACTTTGGAATAAGTGAATGCCGTCGTAAATTTATTTTAAATACGGCTACGCAAGAATTGTAATACATGAACGGGGTGGACCAGAAAGAAAAGTTAGAGAAGACGAAGATCAGTCTTCTTCTTCGTCTTCTTCCTCTTCTTCTTCGGCGTCATCTACATCGACGTCTTCATCTTCATCCTCGTCTTCATCCTCGTCTTCGTCTTCATCCTCGTCTTCGTCTTCATCCTCGTCCTCGTCTTCATCCTCGTCCTCGTCTTCATCCTCGTCCTCGTCTTCATCCTCGTCCTCTTCTTCCTCGGTTTCCTCGTCGGCGTTCTCTTCTTCCTCATCCGCGTCATCATCGAGATCGTCGTCGTCTTCCTCCTCGGTTTCTTCCTTCTCTTCAACCTCGGCGTCTTCATTGCCAAAATCATCCTCTTCCGCAAAGTCATCATCGTCATCCTCAAATGGATCGATGTCCTCGTCATCATCTGGTCCGCCCATGATGGTGGCGGCGGTTTGACGTGCAAGAAGAATGCGCAGTGGATCAAGTTCTAAGGTTGGCATGGTGTTGATTTGTGTGTCCATAGGGATACCGATTTGAATAGGGTTATCTATGAGAACGGGCGGTTTGTCAATGGGACAAAGGAGCGGAGATTGCAATGGTTTTGTCATCGCCGCCAAGGAAGATCCATCCATCGATAGCGTCAGACTTTGCGATTCGACCGACGGTATTGCGCACCACCATCGGTGTTCCGATGCAACGCAGTCCATCTGATGGCCTAAATTCGCGCAAAAGAATTTCGGAGTTGATGCTTTGGTCCCCGAAAAAATTCGGCCGAGCGCCGTCCACAACAAACACCGTGTTCTCGCCAAGGATCACATTTTCATAACGGTGATCCACGGCCACAGCGTCCACGCCAGCAAGCGTGCCGTCGTCCGCATGCAAACTCATCCGTTGCACTCGATGCGCAAGCCATTGATTTTGATATGGCAACACCGTGATTGGATTTACTTGTGAGGGTTCATCGGTTGGAATGACAAATGGCAATGGATTGGACCGCCCAGTGGCCAAGTTCAATGCGACCATGGTTCCCGCGCGCTCAAGCAACAAGCACCACATGCCGGCGATTTGCGCGGGCGGTGAATCCTTATAGCGGCGATCTTGTTGCACCCAACGAGTTGGAAGATTCGCATCAAGTTCCAAAGCGGCAACCACCTCGTCCGTGGCCACAAGCACGCAATCCGGAAGCACGCGCAACCAACGAACTCTACCCCATTCCTCGGGCAGCATCCGTTGCGTGACAATGGCGCCAGTCTGGCAACTCAGAACTTGGATCAACGATGGATTACTGGTGAGATCATCGCTTGCGATCGCCTCGCGTCCGGCCACGCACAGCACTTGCGAAGTGGTGTCCGCGGCGTCAATGGCGTGCATGGCAGATGCGAATGTCCATTGAGTTGCGCCGCTGGCGTTGTTCACCGCGATCATCTCGCCAACATTTCGCAGCAACACGCTCACGGGCCCGGCGCGAACACACGTGATCGCGGCCGCTTCAGCGCGTTCGGTTGCGGTGGCTGATTCAATGGCCTCAAGGCGAGGCGCTTGAAAAAGAGCCGCGGCGGAAGGAAGCCTCCATGCGATTTCACCAGTGTTTGGATTCAACGCCACCAACGCGCCGTCATCACGAGATTGGGCGCACCAAAGCACGATGCTTGGAATCATGGCCATCACCATTGGATCGCGATCACCAAATGCGCTGCGCCACACAATGCCAAGATCATTTCCGCCGCGCAATAAAATACTGGACGGCTCCGCGAACAGCATGGTTGAACGTGGGCGCTCCGCCTGCGCTTGTGGATCCATGGTCAGCAACCGCCCGGCGAAGGTTGTGCCTCGAGATTGCGCGGAGCCTAATTGCGGCAAGCGCTCAGTCATGTTCGCATGCGGCCAACGCGCGCCCGAAAGCTCGCTTGAATTCATCGAAAGGCAAATGCGCCGCGCTTCGAGCCAACCCATATCGCGGGCGCGTTGCGCGGCCTCTTGCAAAATGTTTTTCACCTCGCCGGCGCCGCTGGCAAGCAACACCGCCGTGTTCACCGCGTTGATGAACGACAACGAATCGCACTTGAGCATTTCAGCGCGCGCCTGCCGCGCCACGCGCTGCCTGCTGGACATGTTGGATGTTTGTGGATGCGACAAAACACTTTCAAGCGCCGCCACTTTCGCGCTGGTGCGACGCGGATCTCCACCCACCATCTCATCGCGCATGGCCTTGGATTCCAAAATGGAACACCACTGATCCATCGCCATATCGAATTGCCCCTGCTGCGCGGCGAGATCGCCAATACGCAACGCGATTGTGGCTTGATGCGCCGATGAAGTCGCGGTGCTGTTCGCAATGGCGAGCAATTGCGCGCGCGTGTCTTGATCCATGTCTTTCATTCCCAGCACATCAAGAAGCCTGCGCAACAATTCATCACGCAAAGCGCCTGTATTTGCATTGGTATTCGAGCTGGTGCTGGTTTGATTGATCGCGCTGGACATGGCCGTGGCGCCATCCAACATCAACTGCGCCTTGCCCAATGTTCGTCCAAATTCAAGCAGCGCCAGTCCATTGCGTGGATCGGATGGATTCTTTGCCAGACGCTCACGCAGCAACCGCTCGCCTTGCGTGGCCTGCATGGAAAGCGAAACACGTTGCGCATCCGCGATGGCGAGTTGCCCATTTTGCAAAGACAGATTGCCGCCCGCCTGAAGCGGACACTCGCCAAGCGCGCGCCCAGTGGCGGGATCCAGCAGCAACACTTTGTTTGTGAGCGGCACCGCGAGAAGTGGCTGGCCATTTTGATCCGTGCCCAAAGCGCATTCTCCGCGCACGGGATTTCTTTCGCTCAACTGATCGGACAGTTTCCAAAGCGTGTGTCGCGGATCATTGATGTCAAGCGCCACAACATCCTCACCCAAAAGATAAATGCGTGATTGATCAGCCAATAAGGATCGAGCCGCGGGAAGTTGCTCGCTCACGCCAAGCATGGTGGACCACTTGGTGGATCCATCTTGCGCCGACAAGCACACCAATGTGCTTTGATCGGGCTGAATCCAGAACACGCAATCGTTGGCCACCACGGGCGAGGGAAGTTGCCATGGCGGATTGGCCGCGCGCGGCTCACGAAGCGGCGCGCTCCATCGACGCAACCAAATCACATGGCCATTGCTTGAATCCATTCGCGCCACCACTCCCAAACTTGTGGCGGCGATGACATCTCCATTGAGTTGCGTGGGTGAACTCAGCGGACGCGAAACGGCCAAGCGAACTCCGCCCGCGGCGCCCAATGAATTGGCCCAACGCAAGGCACCTGTGTCGCGGTCGAGCGCGATCAACCACGCCGCGCTTTCAAGCCGGGAATTACTTTTGCGCGCCTGCACCACAACCACATCATTGACAATCAACGGCTCTCCGTGCGGAAACAATTCGGCAAACGCATCCGTGCGCGCGAGTCGATCCAAATAAACATCCCACAAGCGCACGCCGGTTCGCAGCGAAAGCGCCGTTATTTTGGCCAGACCAGATCGCTCCTCCGAAAGAGCGTGTCCTGGCAATGTGACCACCACATCATCCGCGCACGCCGCCACGGCCAAATCGCTGGGAGCCAAAGTCGCGCGATCACTTGGCGAACCCACGTTTTCTTGCCAGCGTCGCAATCCAGTTTGCAGATCGAGCAAGCGAACAGTGACGCCGTCCGCGATCAGCAAACCATCGGCAGTGAAGCGCGCGGTGCTTAGAAGCGCCGATCCATTGATGGCCGATTCTTGCTGCTCACGAACATGCGATTGCGG
>SYAD01000125.1 GCA_005789005.1 Planctomycetia bacterium
GTCATGCTGATTGTTGTGGCAGTGGCCGCCGTGGTGATGAAATCATTCACCGTGACGCTGCCTGTGAACGCCGCAGAGGCGCCATTAGTAATCGTCAAGTTATTGATGGCCACCGATGTGCCAGTGATCGCGCCGCCTGTGCCTGCGTCAAGACCCAAGTTGAATGCTGCTCCGCCAATGCCCGCGCCAAAGGTGATGGCCGCGCCTGCAGCGACACCCGTTGTGGTTGCAACGCTTGAATTATCCGTCAATGTCACGCCACCTGTGCCGAAGTTCATCACGTCACCCGAGCTAGTGATAGTGGCCGCAACATTTGATGCCGCATTGCCTGTAAAGCTCATGCCGCCGTCGAATGCGAACGTGTCGCCAGTCGCATTACCCAAGGTGACAGTACCTGTATTGTTGAAGTCAACATTTACCGCGAACGTGTTCGCCGCACCTGTCATGCTGATTGTTGTGGCAGTGGCCGCCGTGGTGATGAAATCATTCACCGTGACGCTGCCTGTGAACGCCGCAGAGGCGCCATTGGTAATCGTCAAGTTATTGATGGCCACTGATGTGCCAGTGATCGCGCCGCCTGTGCCTGCGTTTAAACCTAAGTCGAACGCACCGCTAATGCCCGCGCCAAAGGTGATCGCCGCGCCTGCAGCGGAACCGCCCGAATTGGTGGTGTCAATTACAACTGGTGCAGTGGTCAAAGCAACTGTGCTGCTGAAAATCACATTGTCGCCAGAGGTGTTCAAGTTCACGCCCGCAATAATTGCGGCGCTTGCCACGGTTAATGCGTTATTGAACGTGGAATCGGTTGTAGCGAATGTTACGCCTGTACCGCCAGCGGTCAGGGTTGTGATGCCAGTGATGTTTCCGGCACCCGTCATTCCAATGACAGTCATGGTGCCCAAACCGTTGGCTGTAATGTTTAGAGATCCAGCTGTAATGGCATTGACTTCACCTGCGTCCAAGAAAAATCCGAGAGCTGCGGCTCCTCCCAACGTGATAGCTGTATTTGTGTCGCTTGTGATGCTGATCAATCCGGTAGCCGTCAAGCCAGTAACAATGTTCACATCTCCAGCGCTTGCGATTGTGAGAGAGAGAAGAGCAACGCCAGCACCAACATCCGTGAAGTTAATGTCTCCCGCTCCAGCGGTCAAGGTTAAAGCTACAGAACCATTCATGCTGCCACTGAAAGTGAGATCGCCGCCGGCAGTGTCAATTCCTACGGTGGCGCCATTCAACCCAACCGTGCCGCTGAAAATCACATTGTCGCCGGAGGTTGTTAAATTCACGCCCGAAATAGTTGCGGCGCTTGCCACGGTTAATGCGTTATCGAACGTGGAACTAGCGCCGGTGAAAGATACACCTCCCACGCTAGCGGTCAGGGTTGTGATGCCAGTGATCGTTCCGCCGCCGGTAACGCCGTTCACCGTCATTATGCCCAGGCCCGCCGCCGTGATGTTAAATGCCGCACCGCTTGTGATTAGAGCAAGTTCAGCATTGTCCAGGCTTAAGCCCGCACCAGCTGTTCCCAAATTCACGTTCACGCCTGTGTCACTTGTAATGCTTACATTTCCAACCACGTTCATCGCGGCGCTAATTACAACATCACCCGCGCTGGCAATGGTGAGCGATGAGAGTGGACCTGAGTTTCCAACAGTTGAACTGAATGTGACCGTACCAGCCGCGGCCGTTAGTGTGAGGGCTTGCGCACCATTCAGCGTGCCGCTGAAAGTGAGAGCGCCGCCGGCAGTAGTAATTCCAACTGGGCCAGTGCTCAACAAAACTGTGTTGCTGAAAGTCACATTGTCGCCGGAAGTTGTCAAGTTCACGCCCGAAATAGTTGCGGCGCTTGCCACAGTTAATGCGTTATCAAAAGTGGAACCGCCGGTAGCGAACGTAACGCCTGATCCGCCAGCGGTCAGGGTTGTGATGCCAGTGATCGTTCCGCCGCCGATAACGCCATTCACCGTCATGGCGCCCGACGCCGTGATGTTCAACGCGCCAGTGCTTGTGACAAAATCAAGTTCAGCATCGGTCAGGTTTAAGCCCGCGCCAGCTGTTCCCAAGAACACGTCCACGCCTGTGTTGCTTGTGATGCTCACTGGTCCAGCCACACTCATGGCGGCGCCAATTGAAACATCACCCGCGCTAGCAATGGTGAGCGATGAGAGTGGCGTTGAGTTT
Source organism: Planctomycetia bacterium (assembly GCA_005789005.1). Taxonomy (GTDB): domain Bacteria; phylum Planctomycetota; class Phycisphaerae; order Phycisphaerales; family SM1A02; genus SYAC01. The sequence continues at coordinate 2,182 of SYAD01000125.1, forward strand.
CCAACAGTTGAACCGAAGGTGACCGTGCCAGCGCCCGCGGTTAGCGTGAGGGCTTGCGCACCATTTAGCGCGTCGGTGAAAGTGAGAGCGCCGCCATTGGTGCTCAAACTCACAGGTCCACCTGAAAGTGTCGTGGTGCCAGTCACGGTGAGGCCGTCAAAGCCACTCCACGTCATGCCGTCAAAGGTGACTCCGCCTGCGAATGAGCTGGCTGTGGTGCCGTTGGTCAGAGTCACATCGCCTTGGAAGTTGGTCGCGCTAAGAAGGTTGGAGGAAACAATTCCGCTTGCGCCGCCAACGTTGCTTTGGAAATCAACCAAACCGGTCGTGTTGAGAGTGATCGCCGCGCCAGTGCCGGAACCCATATTTGTGAGTGCGCCGACGAAGTTTACCGTGCTTGCTGTAACGGTTAGATTCTGAGCGCCACCCGAAACGGTGCCATTAAAATCTGCACTATCTGTTCCGCCGGGGCCGGCAGTCAAAGTCACAGGGCCAGTTGAAAGCGTGAGCGTATTAGAGAAAGCCATAGCTCCCGACGTAGTCAAGTTCACGCCAGCAATAGTTGCGGCGCTTGCCACTGTTAAACCAGTAAGGAAATTGGAATCGGCGGTTGCGAACGTTACGCCTGTTCCGCCAGCGGTCAGGGTTGTGGTACCAGCGATCGCTCCGCCGGTGGTAACTCCGTTCACGGTCATTGTGCCCGCGCCCGCAGCCGTTATGTTCAAAGCGCCATTGATTGTGAGGTTATTAAGCTCGGCATTGTTCAGGGTCAAGCCCCCGGTAGCAGCTCCTAACGATACGTTGGTTCCTGAAGTGCTAGTGATGCTTAAAGACCCAGCCCCTGTTGAGATGGCGCCAGTAATTGCAAGGTCAGCGGCAACAATGGTTAGATTCTGACCAATGACTGAAGCCCCTAAATTCAGGGTATTTGCATCACTGATTGCAACATCGTTCGCGCCTGAATTATTGAGTGTTACGACGCCAACAAAGTCGTTGGCAGCATTACTAAGAGTGATTGCCGCACCAAGCGTAGCGATATCTGTTGTGGTGCCGATTGAGAGCGCGCCGGCTTGAGTTATGGCGAAACCGTTTGAAACTGCAATAAGACCGCCGCTCACTGTACCTGTGCCAAGATTCAAAGCGCCAGTGGAAGTTGCGTTGAGGTTACCTCCGATGCTGAGCGTACCCAATGTCAAACCATTGATGTCTACAATTTGAACATTGTTTGCGCCGGTGTTGGTCAGCGAAACCGCGCCCGTGAAGTTGTTTGAGCCCAAAAGCGTGATCGCGCCTGCACCCGTTGTTACGTTCGTTGTTCCGCCAATCAAAAGAACAGAAACACCGCCTTGCGTGATTGCGGACGCGCCGGAGTTGCTAATCGTGAGGCTTCCACCCTGCGTAGTGATATCGCCATTCATGGTCACGCCATTTACAGCGTTCAAAACCACACTAAGATTATTGCCAGCATTGGCAGTAATGTTGTTCGTGAGAATGATTGAACCAACCGCATTTAAAGTTAAGGTTGCAGACGTGGGCCCTGCGTTGGTCATTAAAATATCGCTATTTAGCGTGATATTTCCAGCCTGAGTTCCCGCACCACCTGCGGTATCAATAATTACGTTTGTTCCTGCAGTAAGAGACGTGTTAATCGTGTTTACATCCGCTATGGAGTTATCATTTGTGGGAGTAAATGTATTCGGGGAACTACCATCAAATGCGCCGTTTGCATCCGGATTGTTTTCGATACTAACGTTTGACGGATCCATCAGCCACGTTCCGCCCTTGCCACCCAAAGCGGCTTTGGCATCAACGCTTCCAAACGATTGCAGATTGTCGTGCGAACTGGTTTCAACAAATCCGCCGTTACCAGCGCCCGCGCCGTTGGCTTCAATACTTCCAAAGAAGCCGGTGTATTCATTTGACCACACGATCACGCGGCCGCCGTCGCCGCTTTGCGTGGCGTTAGCCGTAACACGCGCGTCAGTTCCAATGACTGTGCGATTGGCTTGCGGAGCATTCGCCGCGTTACTGCCTAGGTAGTCGCCACCGATGCGAACGTTGCCGCCGCCGGTTGCGCCGTTTGCGTTTACAAGCGCGTTGCCAAACAAGCCCACTCGGTCGCCGAACAGATCAATGGTTCCGCCCTTTTCCGTGCTGCTTGAAGCATCAAGTGTTCCGTTGACAGCAACAACGCCGCCCGCGCCACCGCGAACGTCAATGTTCTTGCCAATGATTGTTCCTGAAAGATCCATGGCCAGCGCGTAGAAGTCGCCGCTTGCCATTGACACTTTGCCCTTGCCCGCGTTGATTGTGCCAGTGTTGCTTACCGCGGCTTCTGTGCCCGCGCCTGAACCGTCAGCGCCCATTGCGGAGCGGCTGACCGTAACCATGATTGGCGCGCTGCCGTTTTGCAGATACACAGTGTCGCCGGCGGCCATGGCAACCATGCCGTCGTCAACATTAATGGTGCCGCGATTGGCGACGTATTGACCAACAAGCGCAACGGATTGCGCTTGGATGATGCCTTCGTTGGTGACCTTGCCGGACAAATTTGTGAAATTGTTTTGACCGCGAATAAAATCGTTGTCGCTCATGGCGCCGGCGGCGGCGTAGAAACCACCCACGTTAATCAGCGCGCCGTTGCCAATACGAATTCCCTGTGGATTGACCAAGTACACGATGCCGTTGCTGAGCAAGCTTCCATCGATGCGGCTGAGTTCGGCGCCAGTGACGCGATTGAGCACGCGCGATGTCGAGCTTGGCTGAATGAACTGCATGATTTGGCCGGCTTCAATGGAGAAGCGGTTGTATTCAACAATTGATCCATTGCTGGCGCGCACAACCAGGCGGTTGCCGTCCTGCGAGAAGGACACGGTGCCGCGTGTGATCTTGGACACGTCAACGCCGGCGTTGGCGGCTCCGGCAAGAAGCGCGGAGAAGGCGAACATGGTGGCGGCCACTGAGACCCGCATCCATGATGTTTTGGCTGAGCGATTTGAGGAATATGTCATTGTATTTTTCATTTTAATTTCTTCTTATGTATGTGAAACTTAATAAACAATCGTCGCCGTAAACCAGAACTGACTACTACCGCTATCCACTTGAATACCAGCGCTCTGGTTATCAATGGAATTCAAAGCCCAACCCCAATCAACACCCACCGCAACATTCTGAAGGATGGTTAAGTCAAGACCAACGCCCGCGCTGTACATGGGGGTGTTGGCTTCAAATGCGTAAGCCTGATTGCTGTTGACTGTTCCAGCGTCAAAGAACACGTCCAACACCAAATCCCAATCTGGACCCGCGCCAGTGGCGCTGTCTGGCGCCCACTTGAATGGCTTGGCCGCGGAAGGGAATGTTCCCGTTGGCACGGCTGCACTAAACATGCGCGGAATGTGCATGCGATATTCGATTGTTCCCACCAAGGCGTTGTCACCCGTGGTGATGGACTGAGCGAAACCACGCACGGTGTAAAGACCACCCATGGTGTATTGCGACAGTGGCGTGAGGCGGTAATCAAAGGCGTATTGGCCGCGCAATGATCCAAAGATTTCATGCACCAAAGGCTTGTAGACGCTCTTGCTGGTCTTCCATGAAGAATCAAACAAAGGATCCAAGTAGATGGATCCGTACACGGAGCCGTTCATGGTGAAGTAACTGTCTGAAGTGTCGATGCGACCAAGGTTGTCCAATTGCTCTTGATCGGCGTTGGTGGTTGTGTACATACCGCCGAAACTGCCTTGAATTGCCCACGTATCGCCTGTGGCAAAGGCGTCAAGCATGCCTGTAAGGGTGATGAAATCAGCGTCGCCGGAGCTTTGAAACAGTTCGTTGTTGGTCTGTGCGTTCCAGCCCTTCACGCCAAAGTCGAAGTCAAGGAAAGCATTGCCCTTCTGCAGGAAGGTCCAGATAATATCTCCCTGAACGCCCCAGTTGTTTCCGTTGAAATCTTCAGCAGCCAAACCAAGGTCGGATGAGTAGTACTGACCCCATTGACCAGTGACGCGCCAACGGAAATCCTTCAAGGTTCCGATACGGGCGTCGTAGTAGCCGTTTACGTTTTGGGTGCCGGAGAAGTTGGAGTTCTGATAATCAATCGACAGGATGTCGTCGTTATTGGTCAGTTGGGTTGCCAAGATGCCGACGCGTTCTTGGTACTTGCTGGTCTCGGTTGTTCCAGTGTTGGAAATCGACGCGTACACGTCAAAGATTTTCTTTTCCTGAACGTAGTAATCCAAGACTACTTGGGCGCTGGATGGCTCGTTGGAAACGGCGGCGCTCACGGTTCGTCCAGGGAAGCGACTGAGTGAGTAGAGGTAATCCTCTAACACTTCCTTCTGCATGATGTCGCCTTCATTGATTGGCGATTCATTTTTAATGGTTGCATGCTTGTCGCTGTTGACGGCTTGGCCGCTGTCGCCAGCACGAACACCACTGGCGATGGTGCGCACGCCACTGATCTGCGTTGCAACAACCTTGATTACGTTTTTGTCATCGGACTTCGCGGCTGGCTCAACAAGACACGCAACACCACCGATGCCGGAAGTGTTCACCGCGGACACCACGGCGTTCTGAATGACCACGCGAGCGGAGTCGGTGAGCGTGCCGTTGGCGACGGCGAGTTCCGTGAGAGTGAGAGTGACTGGTGTTCCTTTAGAGTCTGGACTGCCCGAAAAACTCTTGTCTGTTTTATAAAGAGTGACCGGCGTGCTCATAAGCGAAGCTTCGCTTGGCATGCGCGGATTGTTGGCGGGCTCCATTTGAAAACTAAATCGTGTTGATTTAGAAAAAAGATTTTCATTGTCCGAACCAGCGACTGGAGCCGCTGTAGTTGGAGCTGGCTGTTGCTCGGCTGGAGTAAGTGTTGGCGTGAGTTGACGGTTGGGCTTACGCGCGTCTGGAACAAACTGCGGTGGTGGCAGAATTGTGGATTGCGCAAGCGCGATTGTTGCGATGCAAGATGACAACATGAATGTGGAAAAATATTTTTTCATTGGAAATGAAAAGTCAGATCTGAGATGATGTGCCATAATTCAAAAGTTCTCCACGGGGTTAGTTCAATCAAGCGTGATGAAATAAGTTAACCCACGCAAAGATGGCTGTCAATGAAGGGATCGGTTCATCCGCAAACTGGGAGTGGCAGCGGAAGACTGCTATCAAAAACTTTAATTATTTTGTGTAAATTTTGCGTTGTAAACATCGCTTGTGCCAAGAGTTGTTTGCGCGTTCAGTGAATGTGGAATGCATGTCCATTCAGCGGACGAATGTTCTTTAAAGACTGATTTTTAAAAATGGCATCTATATATACAACTGCATGGCATGCACTTTTTGCATAGCCGAAGGCGCGCAACTAATGATTCGTGATTTTTACAGGGGCGGCGATGTAACCAGGCAGCGCGGATGCCGCAGGTTCATGGGCCAAGCGAGCAGCCTCTGACACAGCGCGCGCATAGTCGGCGTCGTTTGAGTTGTCCCACTTCACAAGCGGGCGAAAGTAGTGCGCCCATATGAACTCTTGGTAAAACACTTTCAAGTCTTTGGCAAAGCCGCCGGCGTGGCACACCGCGGCGGCAAGATCGCGATAGGGATCGTTGATGCAATCGGTTACGGTTTGGGGCAGTGTCGCGGGATCAATTGGATTGTGTTCGCTATCAAAGAGATAGGCGTCGCCATGCTCGGTCATTTTTTTCCAAAAATCCGCGGGAGTCATGTCCGACCAATTCTCCACCACAATGCCGTACACGTTTTTGTTTGGCTGGTTTGACTCCAGCAACGCACGCACCGCGTGATGGCCGTCGGCTAAATACGGAATACCGCCGGGACCAATGATCATGACCGAGTTGGTGTCTTGCAATTCTGCGGCAAGTTTGTCGGCGGACATTTGATTGAAGGCCAGCACTTTATTTTCAACCTCGCGAAATCCAATCATGAGTTGCGTGGGGTGCAACGCATTGGCCTGGATGAGAAATAATTCCCCCTTGCGCATGTTGGGCGAGAAGGGCGGATAGTTGGTGTTGGATGGCAAGACAAACAGAACGCCACCCACGGCGGCCACCAACGCAAACCATATAAATTTTCTCCGCGTGAATTGCATTGGATAAGCATAAGCAGTTGCCAAGTGCCGATCGATGCGTTGCGGCAATCATCTGTGCGGATGTTTTTGATGGGCGTGATATGTGGCGAGTGCCAGTGATGTGTGCCTAAAAAATTATTTTTTTGAATATTTCGCGGGGCGGGTTGAATATGCGGTGTTACCGCCCCTGGTATAAAAATAAACGCGGACGTGGCGATTTTAATTTATTACAAATTGATCGCCGGCTAAGCAACAGTTGCATAGCGCGCCTCGTAGTGGGATGTGAAGAGTGTGGAAGTTTACTTGCGGTTGCGTTTCGCTCGAGACCCCATTTCAGAAAGTTGATCACAATGAAAATGAAAAGCAAACTTGTAATTTGGAAAAACCTTTGGGCACAAATTGCATGCGTTCTGTTGGCCGCGGTTACAGCGCGCGGAGCCAGCACATTTTCCTACACCGATCAATGGACCACTGGCGGGCAAGGTGTGTTGCGCGCCAGCAACGACACCGGCGCCGCGGTGACAAGTTGGACGCTTGAGTTTGATTGGGGCGCGAACATCACCAGCGTGTGGAATGGCAGCATTCAAAGCAAAGTTGGCAACCATTATGTTGTGATCAACACAAGTTGGAACGGCGCGCTTGCCGCGGGCGCGGCAACAGAAGTTGGCTGCGTGTTCAACACAAGCGCGCCAGGAGTGGGTCCAACCAATTTAGTTTTTAGCGCGGGCAATGGTGGCGGCACTGGTGGTGGCGGAGGCGGCGGCGGAGTGAGTATCGCGCCAGTGATTACCAGCACAACAAGCGCCAATGCAAGCGTGGGAATTACATTTTCATATCAAATTACCGCGTCAGGAACGCCAATTTCATTTGGTGCAACTGGTTTGCCCGCGGGTCTTTCTGTGAGCGCAAGCACGGGTTTGATTTCTGGAACGCCAACAACTGCGGGCGCGTCGAACGTTTCAATTTCGGCAACAAATTCCGCGGGCACCGCGTCCGCAAGTCTTTCGTTGGTTGTTGCGCAGCAAGCGCAATGCCTTGGCGACATCAACGGTGATGGCACTGTGGACAGTTCTGACATGGGCACTTTGTTGAGCTCAGTTGGTATGGGTTCCACCAATGATTTAAATGGCGACGGCATGACGGACAGCGCGGACATTGGCGTGATGCTTGGAGTGTGGGGTTCATGCACGCCCGTAATTGATCCAGTGGGCTACGACAAAATGCCAACACTGGAGCAGCGCAAGATTGTTGGCTACTACCCAAACTGGGGCATCTATCAAAAGAATTTTCCAGTGACCAAAGTTCGCGGCGACCGAGTGAACATGATTAACTACGCATTCTTAATTCCGCTTGATCGCACCATGCCTTCGGCGTGGGACAGAATTGTGTCGAGCTATCGCGGCTGGACATATACCAACTACGCCGCGTACTTGCAGCAACCCGCGGGCACAACGCTAAGCGCTGGAGTTGGTTTATTTGATGAATGGGCCGACGCTGGCGCGGACAGTGCGTCGGCGGCTTTAACCATGTCGCCCGCGTATAAATCCACCAGCAACTTTGGACAGCTGCAAACATTAAAGGCGGCCAACAGCAAACTTCGCACAATGATTTCCATTGGTGGTTGGACATTGTCAACTCCGTTCTTCAGCATTGCGCGCGACGCGCAGAAGCGCGCGGACTTTGCCAAGAGCGCGGTGTATGTGGTGAAGCGCTACGGCTTTGATGGCATTGATGTTGACTGGGAATATCCAGGCGGCGGCGGACTTGTGCAAAATGGAATTAGCGACGCAGCCACTGACGGCGACAACTATTTGCTGCTGCTGCGCGCGTTGCGCGACGAGTTGAACAAGCAAACGTTGATCGATGGCAAAACGTATTACTTGTCCATCGCTGGTCCAGGAGGCGACACCAATATCTCACGCATGGATCCCAAGAAGATCGCGGAGATTGTGGATTGGATAAATATAATGACGTACGACTTTCACGGCGGTTGGGATGCGACGACTGGATTGAACGCGCCCATGGTGAATGTGGATCCAAATGCTGGCGCGGCAAAGTGGTCTGTTGCGGGCGCTACGGAGGTGTACTTAACTGGACTCAATGGCAAAGGCGGCGTGCCTGCTTCGCAACTTGTTCTAGGCGTGCCTTTCTATGGACGCGGCTGGAACAATGTTGAGGCGGGCGCAAGCGGAACTGGCTTGGGTCAAGCGGGCTCGGAGGGAACTTCGCCTGGCTTGGGCGAGACGGAGTTTCCATACAACTCGCTGTTTAGCAGCGGCGCGCTTGCGTATACCAACGGCGTGTACAGCGGTGCGGGCGGCTACACGCGCTTCTGGAACGCCACGGCGCAGGTGCCCTACTTGTATTCGGCCAGCGCCAAGAAATTTATTACCTATGACGACGCGCAATCCATGGCCGTGAAGATGAACTTTGCCAATCAAAAGGCGCTTGGCGGAACCATGTTCTGGGAAATGAGCGAGGACACTGACAGCGCCACTGGAACGTCGCTGATTGACGCAGTGTTTGCGGGCATGCGGTTGCCGTAAACGTAGTTTGATTAAGCCTTTATAAACGGATTAGGCATTTGTGATGTAACGGAAAAATTGAGCGCTGTTTGGGTATTGGAAATCCACCCGCCAGCCAACTGAAATGCGTTTTTTTGGGCACTCAAAGCCAGAAATTAACTCAAAAACGGGCTTTTTTATAAAATTTGAGAATATGTAATTATAAAATGTGAGAATGCCTAATGTAATTCAGAACTTTTTTCTGAAATAGGCATATTTGGCACCACTCACCTGAGCCCAACACAACCCGCACCCAAAGAAAGAGCACATGACCCCCGCTTCAGACGCTGTACCCGCACCACAACTATCCCGCACGCAATCCATTGGCAAAGACCTGATCGCCGGAACAGTTGTGTTTCTGGTGGCACTGCCGTTGTGTCTGGGCATTGCACACGCATCCGGCGCGCCGGTAATCGCTGGAATTATTTCTGGAATCATTGGCGGCATTGTGGTTGGTTTACTGAGTGGATCGCACATAAGCGTGTCCGGTCCAGCGGCTGGACTTGCCGCCATTGTGCTTTCACAAATTCAAGTGCTGGGCTCCTATCAAGCGTTCTTGTTGGCGGTGGCCATCAGCGGCATCTTGCAAATTGGTTTGGGCGTGCTGCGGGCGGGCGTGCTGGCAAAATATTTTCCAACCAACGTGATCCGCGGACTGCTGGCGGCCATTGGTGTCATTCTTATTTTAAAACAGCTGCCACATCTTGTGGGCCACGACGATGACCACGAAGGCGCAATGGCTTTCGCGCAGAGCGACGGTCGCAACACCTTTAGTGAAATTGCTGAAGCGTTGCGCGCGTTTCTTCCTGGCGCCGCGTTGGTGGGACTGTCTTGCGTTGCGCTGTTGTTTGTCTGGGAAAAAAGTCGGCTGAAGAAAAGTTTATTTCCCGCCCCCCTTGCCGCGGTGCTACTTGGCGTTGCCATAAGCGAGTTGCTGCGAGTGAGTGGCTCAAGTTGGACCATTGAGGAAAGCCACTTGGTGGAGGTGCCGATTGTGGGCGTGAATGGACAAGGCTGGGACACTATTTTCAGCATGCCCGATTGGAGCCAATGGAGCAATCCAAAGATTTACACCGCGGCTATCACGCTGGCAATAGTGGCGTCGCTTGAAACACTTTTAAACTTGGAGGCCACCGACAAACTTGATCCACAAAAGCGCGTTTCGCCGCCCAATCGTGAGCTTTTGGTGCAAGGCGTGGGCAACGTAGCGGCGGGATTAATTGGCGGCATGCCCATGACATCCGTGATTGTGCGCAGCTCCGTGAATGCCGGCGCTGGCGCGCGCACGCGGCTTTCTTGCATTACCCATGGCGTGTTGCTGACGGTGTGCGTGTTTTTTATTCCCACGCTGCTCAACCATATTCCGCTTGCCGCGTTGGCGGCCATTCTGGTGGCCACGGGATTTAAACTGGCAAGTCCAAAGTTGTTCGTGCAAATGGCTAAAGGCGGGCGCGCGCAATTTATTCCGTTTGCGATCACGGTGCTTGCCATTGTGTTCACGGATTTACTGATGGGCGTCATTATTGGTCTTGCGGTGAGCTTGATGTTTGTGCTGAGCAGCAATTTACGCCGCGGCATGACCATTATAAAAGAGGAGCATGTCGGCGGCATTGTGAACCGCGTGGAGTTGGCCAATCAGGTGAGTTTTTTAAATCGCGCGGCGCTGATGCGCACGCTGAGCAACTTTGGCCGTGGCGAACAAGTGGTGATTGACGCGCGCACAACGGATTATATTGATCCAGATATATATGGACTTATTCAAACCTTCCGCGACGAGATTGCGCCTGCGCACGGCGTGATTGTGAGTTTAATTGGGTTCAAAAATCATTATCGACTTGCAGACCACGTGCAATATGTGGACGTGACCACGCGTGAAGTGCAAGACAAACTCACACCGGCGCGTGTGCTGCAAGTGTTGAAAGAGGGCAACGATCGCTTCGCATCGGGTCGACGCCTGCAACGCGATTTAATTCGACAAGTGGACGCAACTAGTACTGGACAACACCCCATGGCCGTGGTGCTGAGTTGCATTGACTCGCGATCCCCCGCCGAGATTCTGTTTGATTTGGGTCTTGGCGACATCTTTAGCGTGCGCTTGGCGGGCAATGTGCTGTCGCGCAAAGTGCTGGGAAGCATGGAATTTGCCTGCAAGGTGGCGGGCGCTAAATTAATTTTGGTGCTGGGCCACACCAGTTGCGGCGCGGTGAAAGCCACGTGCGACATTGTGGGTAAGAACTTAGACACCGTGCAGGCGACGGGCTTAACCAATCTTCCATATTTGGTGGAGCCGATCAGCAAAGCTGTGCGCATGGAAACAACGACCACACAGGACCGCGTCGGAAGCAATTATGAATTTGTGGATCGCGTGGCTGCCATCCACGTTCGCAATGTCATGCTGGCTATTCGCCAAGAAAGCCCCACGCTGCGCGACATGATTGACGCGGGCCAAATTCAAGTTGCTGGCGCCATGTACAACGTGAAGAGCGGCCAAGTGGAGTTTATGAGCGCGGTGGATGCCAACCGCGCTGTGGTGGCGGACACTGTGGCGACGTGATTGCGAAAGTGCCGCGGTGTCTATGCCATCACACACCAGATCAACAAAGCGCGCATTGGCAGATCTGAGCGATAGAGAACCTCGCTCATTTTTTCTTTATCTGATCGGTGAACGATAGAAAACCTGCGCGTAACAAATATGAATTAACTCTGTTATGCTGAGTTTCATCTAAGAAATAATCAGCATGAATACGACTCAGGACATCAAGGCTTTTTTTTCTTATCCCCGACAAGACTTCGTGGCGGGGATTGTTGTATTTCTTGTCGCGATACCCCTGTGTCTTGGCATTGCAATCGCAAGCGGCGTGTCGCCTATCAGTGGACTTGTGGCTGGAATTGTGGGCGGCATCATTGTTCCGCTGGTGAGTCGTTCACCACTCTCTGTATCCGGTCCAGCCGCGGGACTCATTTCAATCGTGCTCATGGAAATTGGTCGTCTTGGATCAATTGAACGCTTCCTGAGTGCCGTAATCTTGGCCGGCGCAATTCAATTTCTTTTTGGTGTCTGTCGCACTGGAAAGTACGCCGCACTTGTTCCATCATCGGTGATCAAGGGCATGCTCGCCGCCATCGGTATCACCATTATTATTAAGCAGATTCCGGTGGCGCTTGGCGTTACGGGTGATCTTGGCGATATCAGTGCCGGCTTTGCCATGGGGCCGACCATCATCACGGTGATTTCGCTCATCATTCTGTACGGTTGGAAGCGCACGCCGCTTGCCAAATTTGCGCTACTGTCGCCCGCGCTAGTTCTGGTGGCGCTCTCCAGCGTGCTTGCACTGATGTTTCGCAACGCGCCTTCGCTTGCGCTCACGCCAAATCAATTTGTGGATGTGCCACTCGGTGGATTTTCAGCGCTTGCGAGCGCTCTTCCGCGCCCGGACTTTGGCGCGTTCATGGATAAAGATATTTGGATTGTGGCAGTCACGATTGCCATCGTGGCAAGTATTGAAACGCTTCTCTCGTTACAGGCAATTGATCGACTTGATCCGCTGAAGCGGCACAGTCCACCAAATCGTGAACTTTTAGCGCAAGGAATTGCGAATGCGCTTTCTGGATTTTTAGGCGGTCTACCAGTGACCTCGGTGATCGTTCGCTCGGGCGCAAATGTTTCTGCTGGAGGCCGCGAGCGCCTCTCCGCGTTTGTGCATGGTTTACTTCTATTGATTGCAGTTGTCTTTGCGGGCACCGTACTCAACGCAATACCACTCGCTTGCCTTGCCGCAGTTCTGATTCAGGTGGGACTTAACCTTGCAAAGCCATCGCTGTTTCGCATGCAGGTAAAGTTGGGCGCCATGCAATTCTTGCCGTTTGCAATCACCATTGCGGCGGTGTTGGGTCTTGATCTACTCAAGGGCGTGATTGTGGGAACAGTGATTGGTGTCATGTTTGTGCTTCACCAAAACTCCAAGAGCGTGGTTGTGATCACGCGCGGCGAGAACGGTGTCGTGCAAATGAAATTTCGCCGCGACGGAACTTTTCTTTCAAAGCCAAAAATTTCCGTGGCACTTGAAAACATCGAGGATGACTCGACGTTGGAAATTGTCGCAACTGGGGAGTTCCTTGACCAAGATGTAAAAGAAATGTTGACAACCTTTATTCACGGCGCGAATGCGCGACGCATTACGGTGCGCTTGGTGGATGTTGATCTTGCAGGCGCGACTGTTGGGGGCGGCCACTAAAGTGTGATGCACACTTCCGATTCTGTTGATGAAGATGCCATTGACTCCGCCATAACTCGGGCGTACGGAATCCTGCCTGATCAAGGGCCAATTGGCGTATTTATTCATCACAACACGCTTCACGCGTATCAACATCTTCCCTTTCATCGCGCTATTCAAGAGGGCGCCGCGCGTCTTGGCGCACAGGCCTACATGTCACTTGAACGCTTTCACGCCGCATGGAAAAGTGGGCGCATTGAAGAGAGCGATCTTGAAGAAGCCCTTGATGATGTACAGAGTGCGGATGCAACGCTGCAACTTCCACTTGGTCTTTCGCGCCGTCAACTTCGCCGCGCGTTGCTTGTAGAACATATCGATGATCAGGATGCTGCGGGATTGCTGTGGCGAATTCGTAACGGTCCGTCACCTGTAGCGGCTGAAATGCCGCTGTGGGAGGCCGCTTTGGAACGCGTGGCACGCGGGCCGCTTCCTGCAACCAAGACCACCCCGCCGCCGCTAAGACATCGTGACGCATTGATCGCGTGCGGCGCGCGAGATCCGGACATTGCGGTAACGCATGAACTCACCGCGCTCTGTTCAAGTTTTTTAGATCAAGGGCAAGCCGGCATCACGCTCCCAAATCGTTCTGAAGGTTTCTTGATGGCGGTGTCGTTGCTCTTTGCTTCGGGCGCTTCTGTGCCTCGTCTTTGCCGCGGTGCCGAGGATGACTTCCGCCGAATCGCCATTGAACGAACACCGGCAAAGATTGTCATTGCCGCCGCGCTTGACGCGCTTGGTGTGCCCGAAGATGAACGCAAGGAGTATGTGATTGCCACCGCGCTCGCCCTGCCTGGATGGGCGGGAATGTTCTCTCGTCTTGAGCGAAATCCCGCGGAAAATCGTACGCACTGCCCGATCTCTTTAGCTGAATTCATAGCCGTACGAATGGTGCTTGATCGCCATGCGGCGGAGCGATCGGCATGTGAAGCGCTGCTTCCAACTTCTTGGAAATTATTGCCCAAGCAGATTCCGCGACCTGAACCAATCGCCACTGCTTCCGGTGCATTTTTACTTTGGAATCTGGCGCGTGTCGCAGGCGCGCGGCCAAATCAAGTGCGCGAAATGAACGATCAATCTTTGGCCACACTTTGGCACGAGACGACCATATTTCAAAATGGCGCGCGCGGTCAGGTGTGGCTTGAGGCGTACGAAAGTCGATACCGCCGCGCCATTCTTGGAGCAGTCGCAATGAGACGCCGCATGGAATTACAGACACATGCGCAACGCGCACGCGCTCAATTTATTTTCTGTATCGATGAGCGCGAAGAATCTATTCGCCGCGCGCTTGAGGAACAAGATTCCGCGTTTGTAACTTTCGGCGCGGCTGGATTCTTTGGCATGGCCATTGATTATGTCGGTCTGTACGATCATGAGCCAGCGGCCCACTGTCCCGTGGTGGTCAAACCCGCGCACGAAGTTCACGAGCAAGCGGTCCTTACGCAACTGCGTTGGCATGAGCGCCGCGCTGTTCTGCGCGATCAGTGGCATGGGATCGAACGTGCGGCGGCGCGTTGGTCACGAACGCTGACTGGCGGCGCTGGTCTTTCACTACTCCTTGGTCCAATTGCTGGTATCGCCTCTGTTCTGCGAGTATTGGCGCCTCGCACGTCGCTCGATATTCGCGATCGAATTGAAACACGCTTGGCACCCCGGCCAGATACCCGCCTTGGTGGAATACGTCACGAACCGTCGGCGCCACTTTCGCCCGCAGGAAAACCCATGGGCTTCTCACTGCAAGAGGCCACTGATCGAGTTGCTGGCATGTTGCGCTCTATTGGGCTGGTTGAAAACTTTTCGAAAATTATTGTGGTGCTTGGACATGGCTCCACCAGCCTGAATAATCCGCATGAGTCTGCCCACGACTGCGGCGCTTGTGGTGGTCGACGCGGCGGCGCAAATGCGCGGCTCTTTGCCGATCTCGCAAATCGAAATGATGTGCGTGAATCACTGCGAGCAATTGGAATTGATATTCCTTCTGACACATGGTTTGTGGGCGCGCTTCACGACACCGCAAATGATGCAGTGCAGTGCTTTGATTTAGAGCAGTTGCCATTGGCAAGCGCGGCGTCCTTTGATGACGCGTGGCGCGCCCTTGAAATCGCTCGCCGTCACAGCGCGCTTGAACGAGTGCGTCGATTTGAAAGCGCGCCACTTGGAATTTCGCCAGACGACGCGCTGCGTCATGTGGAAGAACGCGCGGCCCATCTTGCACAACCACGTCCTGAGTATGGCCACTGCACAAATGCCTGCGCATTTGTAGGACGGCGTTCCATCACGCGCGGTCTACACCTTGATCGCCGCGCATTCTTGGTGAGTTACGACCCAACCACTGATCCAACCAATACAATTCTTGAACGCGTTCTTGCGGCAGTTGGTCCGGTTGGCGCGGGGATTAGCTTGGAGTATTACTTTTCCTCGGTGGATCTTGACCGATTTGGTTGCGGCACAAAATTGCCACACAATGTGACTGGATTACTTGGAGTCATGAACGGCCACCGCGGCGACTTGCGCACAGGACTTCCATTACAGATGGTGGAAATTCACGAGCCAATGCGGCTGTTACTTGTGGTTGAAAGCACACCCGCGGCTCTGCTGGAAATCGCGGGGCGTCAAGCAGAAGTTCGGGAATTGGTTGTAAACGAATGGGTTCAATTGGTGTCACTTGACCCAACCACTGGGCGCATGCAGCGTTTCCATAACGGCGCATTCCACGACTGCCGCATCGACAACACGCCTCTTCAATCTGTCAACAGTTCAGTGGAATGGCATGGCTTATCGCGGGAATATGTTTCGCCCGCGTTGGTTCTGGATGGACTCGATCTCAAGCCACTCGCGAAGGCAACGACATGACGCATATTGATCTTGATGCCATTCAGCGCATCGCGTTGCCAGTATTAATTCTTTTACCAATAGCGGCATCTGCCATGGTGGGCCTTCTCATCATGGCAAGTTCCCGCTACCCCAGCGAACGCACGGCAACGCGCATACTGGAAGTTGCGTTGACAATTTCACTTGTACTAAGCGCGCTGATTGCAATGTGTGCCACGGGAGTATTTGGTGCAGCGCCTTCAGCAGTTGTTGATTACGGAGCGCTCTTAGAGCTTGGGACATACCGCATTCCAGCGGTGCTTCTGGCCGACTGGAAGGGAGTTGTCTTCTCGCTGTTGTGCGCGTTTCTCACGCTGCTCGTGGCTCGCTTCTCACGCACCTATATGCATCGAGAGGCTGGTTACTTCCGATTCTTCATTCTTCTGGGTGGATTTGCCACCGGCGCACAATTGGTCGCACTGGCAGGCGCGCTTGACATCTTCTTTGCCGGTTGGGAATTGATTGGCATTGGCTCCGCGCTGTTCATTGGCTTCTTTCATGAACGAGCTGAGCCGGTGCGCTCATCACTACGCGCATTCGCAACATACAGACTCTGCGACGCCGGATTTCTTATGGCCATGGTGTGTGCCCATGAAGTTCTAGGCTCTACAACTATCAATGCGCTGGATGGCTCCATTGATTTACCACTGTGGGAATCCACCACCATCGGATTGTTGTTCTTACTTTCAGTGATGGGCAAGTCCGCGCAGTTGCCATTTTCTGGTTGGTTACCAAGGGCAATGGAGGGACCAACTCCAACAAGCGCGCTTTTTTATGGAGGCATTTCACTTCACGCCGGTCTCTTTTTAATGTTGCGCATATCGCCAATCATTAGCGCTTCGCCTGTTGTACAAGTGGTGGGCGCGGTCGTTGGCATAAGTACGGCTATCTATGCGGCGGCGGTGGCGCGCACAAATCCTGACGCAAAGGGCGCGCTGGCGCATGCGACGCTTTGCCAAGTTGGTCTCATTCTTGCGGAGATCTCACTTGGATTTACAACCCTGGCGCTTGTTCACATCAGTGGGCATGCGCTGTTGCGTGTCTGGCAATATCTGCGCGCGCCCAACGCAATTCATGATGCCCACCGCATCGGCGTGCATGCTGTGCCTGTGGAGGAATCGCAACCCCAATCAGTTCTTGAGCGGCGCGTCTATGCCGCGGCACTTCATCGACTTCGACTTGATGATCGGATCGACTCAATACTGGATCCATTGATGGTGCTTGCACGCGCGCTGGATAAATTTGACCAACGCGTGCGCGTACTTTTTGGCGGCGGAAAGGATGTTGATTCATGACGCCTGAAAGTGTTCCTTACATTGTGGCCGCGCTTGCCGCCGGTGGAATTTTTGCTCCAGTCATTGTTTCATCCGCGCCCGTTGGCCTGCTACGAATTATTCTGACAGCAGTTGCGCTTGCGCTATCAATCGCCTCTATTTTTTGCACCACTGGCACATTTGCCTTTGGCATGATTGCGGTTCTTTTAATCTTGCGCGGAGTGTTTGCGAACAAGGGAACGGACTTGCCAAAACTGCCGTGCATAGTGTCCACCCTGTTCGCGGTGGCGGCCGCTTTCACTGGCGAATGGCCCGTGCTGAATTTGATTGCCGCGGTGTTGCTGTTGGCCACGCTTTCGGGCGCATGGCCTATGCATTGGCTTGCGGCTCGAGTGATTGATCGATCACCCCTTGCCATGGCTGAGCAAATTTCAACATGCATAGTGGCAACGTTTGCCTATCTTCGATTTGTGGCGCCAACGGAGTTTGCCTTTGATGCGGCCGCCACATTGGTGCGACTTGGTGCAGTGCTTGCTTTATTGCCCGCCATCACCGCGCTTGTGCAGGTGAACCTTCGCGGATTTTATCGATGCGTAGTTGCCATGCACGGCGGAATGTTGATCGCCGCACTTGGCGCGGCGGGACATGGACACAGTGCGGCCGCGCTTCTAGTGACTGTCACGCTGGCGTTGGCCATGGGCGGACTTGGCGCCATGGTGTCGGCGGTCGAAGATCGCTGCGGGCGCGTTTTACTGAAAGACCAAGGCGGAAGAATCTGGGGCATGCCCCGTTTGGCGGCGGCATTTCTTTTGTTTGCGGCATCTGGTGTTGGAATGCCAGGCACTGCAGGTTTCATTGCAGACGACCTCTTGCTTCATGCGCTTTGGGAAGAAAGCGTGGCGGGTTCACTCATCATGATCGTGGCGGCGGCACTGCTTGCGGTTGCATCGCTCGCCGCATTCGCAAAGATTTTTCTGGGTCCCCCCGCCACATCGCTTGCCGGAGATCTGAGACGACCAGAGCGATATGTGGTGGTGGTCACTTTTGGTCTTCTGGTGCTGATTGGTGTAGCGCCTTGGTTGCTCGCGAATCCGCTTGCCGAATATCTGCGCGGCTTTGGCGCGGTACCGCACTAAGCCTTGTTCGATCCACTCGAGGTGGGTTTTACTTTTTGCAATTGCCGATGCGCTTGCGGCGGTTCTGAATGCCTAGTACAACCAGTGCTTGTCTAATTCACGGCGCATGTGGTGCGTGATTGGCTTGCGCATGTTGGAGTGAAGACGCTCTTTATGAAACTTGGCAGTCCGTGAGAAGACGGATATGTGGAAAGCTTCAATGAGAAGCTTCAATGAGAAGCTTTAATGGAAAGTGGAACGGCGAAAGTGTGACACATATTCTGAAATAATTTGTGAGATTTTTGAACGGTGAAATGTGCGGGTGTGCTTGAAAAAGTGTGACACATATTCTGAAATAATTCGCGAAATTTTAAGATTGTGGCTGGTGAAATTTTTTGCGGCGTGAAAAAAATCTAAAAGAATAAAAAATTTCTTCCCCGTAGGGGAAGCTGTGGCAATTGCGTGAAATGTTTTGTGTTGCGTATTGACTTTTATTTTTTTAGGTCTACTGTGTCCCCACTTACCAGGGGCAGAGCCATGTTGGTTCAAGCCAATTGAATTTGTTTCACACCAACCTAAGGGGACACGCATGACGCAGTCACAAGACAAGTCACAAGGCGATCGCACGCACATCTGCATGATTTTGGACCGCACGGGATCCATGGAAAGCATCAAGCAAGACACCATTGGCGGCTTTAACAGTTACGTCGCGGCGCAGAAGTCGCTGCCAACACCCGCAACTTTCACGCTGGTTCAGTTTGATAGCCAGGACCCATTTGAAGTGATTCATAAGTTCACCGACATTCAAATGGTGCCTGATTTAACGGGGCAAACATACATGCCGCGTGCCAGCACTCCGTTGTACGACGCGGTGGGCCGTGGCATAAATGATTTGAAGGCGAGCCTGGGCACGTTGCCGGAGGCGTTGCGGCCCAAGAAAATTGTCATGGTGATTGTGACTGATGGACAAGAGAACGCCAGCCGCGAGTTCACCGGCGCGCAAGTGCGCAAGATGATCGCCGAGGCGAAAGAGGCTGGTTGGCAGTTTGTGTTTTTAAGCGCGGATGAAAGCGCCATCAGTGACAGCAGCAGTTTAAATATTGACGCAAGCAACGCGGCGTTCTTTAAGAAGAGCCCCGCGGGTTCGAGCGAAATGTGGGAACGTGTTGCGAATAGGTCTGTGGCGTTTCGCAGAAGTGAGGTTCACTGCATGCGTATGGATGAGGCCGCTGATGACGCGGCGATTGCGCAGAAGCTGAGGGCGGAGAATGCGGGTGGTGGCGGCAGTGGCGCAAGTGGCGGCGCGCAAAATCCGAGTGCGGGTGTTGGCGCGGCGCAAAATCCAAATGCCGGCGTGGCAGTTCCGCCACGAGGCGAACGTGGCCGTGGTCGCGGCCGTGGCAAAAGGAATTGAGCGGCTTGGAGTTTGTCACGAATTGCGCGCGCTGAGATGCGCGTATTACTGATTTTGGGAAACCGCCCGTGGCGCCTTGCGTGTCACGGGCGGATTTATTTTGACACTTGTGAATAAATATAAATTCCGAATTACGGACAAAACATCCGATTAAAACGCAATCTATGCTTTGTTTGAGCGGCACCATGAAGGAATCAACACAACAACACAGCGCGCAATTTGAATGGACTGTCGTTGGCGCGGGACCAGCGGGCATAGCCACCGTTGGTCGCCTGCTTGATGCTGGCGTGAACGGCAAAAGCATCGCATGGATTGATCCGCATTTCACGGCTGGCGACTTTGGCACAAAGTGGCGCAGCGTTTCCAGCAATACACGCGTTGGGTTGTTCGTGAAATTTCTGCATGAATGCAAGTCGTTTCACTTTGACCAGTGCGACAAGAAATTTGCATTGCATGAAATGGACCCACTGAAGACGTGCGAACTAAGCTCTATGGCTGATCCACTGCAATGGGTGACCGATCAATTGCGCGAACAAGTTGTTTGCATTCAAGAACATGCGAGCGCGTTGAATTCCCACAAATCACTTGCGCATGCGCGCGCGTGGGACATTACGCTGGAGAGTTCGTTGATCACTTCGCATAATGTTGTTCTGGCGCTGGGTTCGCAACCAAAGTCGCTGAACCTGCCTGGTGTAAAAGAAGTTTCTGTCACCGACGCATTGAACGCGCAACGACTGAGTCAATGCGTTCTGCCATCGGACACGGTTGCGGTGTTTGGCGCGTCCCACTCGGCTATTTTAATTATTCGGTTACTGCTAGAGAACTGCAAAGTGAAACGCGTGGTGAACTTTTATAGAAGTCCCCTCCGCTACGCGGAGTATTTGGATGGGTGGATTCGCCATGACGACACGGGCTTGAAGGGTACAACCGCGCAATGGGCGCGCGAAAATATAGATGTGAATTGCCCCGAGAATTTGGAGCGCGTGCTCTCCACGCCAGAAAATCATGCCAAGCATTTGCCGGAATGCACCAAGGCGGTATACGCAGTGGGCTTTACACCGCGCATGATCAGCGTGGACGGCGTGAGTGATTTAAAACACAACCCGCAGAATGGCGTGATTGCCCGTGGATTATTTGGCGTTGGAATTGCGTTTCCAGAGGCGCGCGCCAACCGCGATGGCGTGGTGGAGCATCGAGTGGGCCTATGGAAATTTATGGAATATCTAGGCGAAGTTGTGCCGCTGTGGCTTGCGCGTAAAACGTGATTGATCGCGCCACATATTTGATTGCTCAACTTGTCTACGGATAATTTCAACAGCGTCTGTATGTTGGCTATTTCACAACTTGTTGGCGAATGAATGAATGAGGTTATTCTGTGAACCTAGCCAGCCAATGAGTTCCATTGATCCATGACACCCAATCGAA